>NZ_JBKQTQ010000112.1:0-92594 GCF_052143115.1 Mycobacterium sp. | reverse complement strand
GTGATGGCGAGTCCGAGGATGGCAACTATCAATGCCGACACGGTTACGTGAAGCGCTGTGCGCCAGCGCTTCACGTAATTGTCCAGTCCGGCCATAGCAGCCAACACTAAAGCCAAACAGGCGATATCGGCCCTCGCATCGCGGGTAAGCTGCAGTACCTTTGCTCAACTGAAACCGTCATGAAATTTTAGCCTCGATCCACCCTGAACCATGTATCGGCCCGGCCGAACGCGAACTTGCGGATGGGGAAAGCCAGAACGCCAGCCTCATCGGGGGCGCGGAGTCGTTCAGCCGCCAGCAAACGAGCGGTCTCGCGCACCACCCCTAGGGCGCGGCCGGCCGGTATCGCAACATCGCCCGCACTCCCCCGTCAGCGCCGCTCACGGGTCCACGGCGACCGCATGAGCAGGAATACGGCGGGATCGAATATGGCGGGTTACCAGTAGGAACCGCGACAACGCGTTTTTATCGACCCAGCCGCTGCCCTGATGGCGACGAGGGTTATTCGGCTGTCTACCTGCATTTTTGGTGTTTTGCTGAAGTAACGAACGCCAGCCGATGGTTCACCCGCTGTCAAGCCCAATAGCTTCGGTGCCTCCAAGGTCCTCGCCGCAGAGGTCTCCGGCGAGATGTTGCGCGGCAGTCCGTCACGACTCCGACCGAAGGAAGTTGCTTTAGGTAATGAGCCTTAACGCTCTACTTTTTGCTTGGGATGACGATAATCACGATCAACGTGAGAATGGAGAAGAACAGACCAAGTATTCCCCATCCCAGCGGATTGCGCCCCTTCGTCAAATCAGTGAGACCGCAGACGACTGCGGCGATCACGCTACCGACGGCGACGAAAATTCCCTTGATCCCGCGGAGAATGAACCCCGCCGCAACTGGATCCGAGGTCGCCAAAACCACAGCATGCAACATGTCAAGTCCTTTCTTTGCGACAACCAACACAGGAATACCCTGGCGAGGGCGCAATGAATCAGGAGTGGGTTGGGGAACGGTGTCGGATTATGCTCTCGCACGGTGGTTTCGGAACCCTTGAATACGCCATCCACATTGACCGGTCCTCTTGAGTCCTGGGGCTACTGGCAAGGATTGCGTGATGCCGATGTAGCGTGACGAGCGTGAACTCCTTGCGTATGAATGCTTCCGTCGCGCTGGTGGCCTGTGCCGCATCGGCCGTCATGACGCTCGCTGCGTGCAGCTCCCATAAGACCACCCCATCGGCAAGCACATCCGCCGGATCGGCGAGCGCGCCCGCCAGCACTGAAGGGGTCACGCCTGCTCCGGCCGAGACGGCGACCGCAGACAGCACCTGCCCCACGGCGGCACCGGGCAATGTCGTTACACCCGAGTGGACGCTGAGTGGGGCAACTGGCAGCGTCGCGGTCACGGGCTCCACAGATACGTCGGCACCGCGCGTCGACGTGACATCACCGTTCAGCGTGACGCAGACCGAGGTGCACACGCTGCATGGCGGAGACGGGCCGGTCGTCGCACCCACGGCCACAGTTTCTGTCTGCTACATGGGCGTCAACGGACGTGACGGCCATGTGTTCGACAGCGCCTACGAACGCGGCAGCCCAGCTCAATTCCCGCTGGACGGAGTCGTGCCGGGCTTTCAGAAGGCGATCGCCGGACAAAAGGTCGGCTCCACCGTCGGGGTCGCAATGACCTCTGCGGATGGCTACCCCGACGGTCAGCCCAGCGCTGGGATCCAGAAAGGCGACACGTTGGTCTTCGCTATCAAGATCCTGAGCGCCTCGAGCTGAGTTCCCCAAGATTTATTGGGTCTCCATCTATTAAATGCGGGGATGGCGGCTAACCGACCGTCGCGACCTCGGGCCGCTCGACCATGTAGCCGCCAAAACGACAGTCGCCTTGCCGAGTTCGGTAAGGCGACTGTCTAGTACTCAGATGCAAAGGCCCAAAGGACACGGCGGAGGCAGCGGCGGGCCGCCCCAGCCTGCAAAGCCGGGCCCACCCCAGCCGGGTCCGCGCCATCCGGGGCCACCCCAGCCGCGGCCACCACCCCGGCCGGGTCCACCCCAGCCGGTCAACTGCGCATGTTGGACGGCACTCGGAGCGGCCTGTGGTGTGGGAGCGGCGTTGGCGACACTCGCGAGTCCGATGGCTGAAAAGCCAAGCGCGCCGGCGATTGCACCAGTGCCGATAATCTTCTTCAGGGTCATGACGATCCCCTCTTCCGTTTATTTTGACCAAAAGCTTCGTATTTGCGTACAACGGAAACGCTAATTAGTACAGCTATGAATAAGCTGTATCCAGGCCCTGCAGCACGTATGTCTCGGTCCCGCAAAAGCTTTCTGCCTGGTGAGCGGGCTAGTGGCAGTACATGGCAGTTCAACGCGTCGACTCGGCAGCGCCGTTCGAGCTTCGATATCAGGCGAGATGGTTAGCGACTGTTCGAAGGAGGCACAACCGACATGGCAGAACTGGCGCTCAAGCAGGCCACAATCCAATACCGGGAGTTTGGACCGCACGATTCAGCGCACCCACCAATAGTCTTCGTCCACGGCATCCTGGTCGACGGTCGACTGTGGCACCAGGTAGCCGAAGGCCTGGGGCGCCGCGGTTTCCGCTGCATTGTGCCGACGTGGCCGCTGGGGTCACACACCGTCCCGGTCAACGAGGTCACCGCACTATCGCTGTCCGGCGTCGCCGGGATGATCAACGACGCCATCGTCGCCCTCGACCTTTCCAATGTCACGTTGGTCGGCAGCGATACCGGAGGCGGGCTGTGCCAACTCGTCGTCGACACCAATCCCCAACGCATTGGCCGTCTGGTACTGACCAACTGCGATGCGTTCGACAAATGCCCGCCGCACCCATTTGACGTCGCGTTCGGGGTGCTACGCGGCCCCATTTCAATCAAGGCGCTCTTCAGCCTGCTACGGCCGCGGACGTTGCGTCATTCGCCACTCGGCTATGGTCTGCTGATCAACCGACCCGATCCGGATTTGACTGCCGCATGGCTACGACCCTGCCTCAAGGACTCGCGGATCTGCCGTGACCTCGCCGCGCTGCTGCGTCAGGTGGCCACAGCCGATCTCACCGACGTGGCTACCCGCCTACCCCGGTTCGCCAAGCCGGTCACGCTGGTATGGGGACAACAGGATCGCTGCTTCAGTCCGAGCCTGGGCCGACGCTTGGCTGGGTGTTTCAGCAACCCGAAGCTGATCGAGGTGGCCGACGCCAAAACCTTTGTCGCCTTGGATGACCCGAACGCCGTCATTGAATCGATCGCGGCAATCACTGCGTCCCGACCCGCCTAAGGGCCCCCAGGCGAACACATATTCGTCACTGTGACGCTTCTCCCCTGCAACGCACTCGCAGCGTCGCGGCAAGGCGTGTTGTGATCAGGATGATCTTGATCCTTCTGCAGACATCACGACGCCGCATAACGTTCACGGATGACATCGAGCGTCGGCAGTATCCCGGTTCAGATATCCAAAGCCGTACCTGCGACTTTCAAGCAGGCGCTCTTCGTCGCCGTGACCGCCGGACTGGGCTACGGCTTCGACTCATACGCGGTGAACATCTATGGCCTGGTGCTGCCGGACATCAAGAGAACCTTGCACATCACCGACGCCCAAGCCGGATACATCGGTTCAATCTTCCTGCTCGGCTACACCATCGGCACTGTCGGCTTCGGACTCGCCGCCGACAGGTGGGGGCGTAAAACGACGCTCGGGGCCTCAATCCTGCTCTACGGCACGACGACCGCGTTGGCCGGACTCACGACAAACATCGCCGCTTTCACGGGATTGCGGTTCCTCACCGGTGTAGGCGGCGCTGGCGAACTCGCGGTCGGGGCGCCATACACTGCCGAGGTTTGGCCGGCGAAGACCCGCGCCATTGGTGTCGGCGGCGTGATCTTCTCGCTCTTCTCGCTGGGCTATGTTCTCGCCGCAGGCGTCGCGCTGGCCCTGGTGCCCCGCTTTGGCTGGCAGTCGGCGTTCATCGTCGCAATTGTTCCCGCCGTTGTTTTGTTTCTGGTCCGACGAGGCATCACCGAGTCGCATCGCTACGTCAACGCACAGGCCACAGTTGTGAGCGGGGCTGCCAAGCCCCAGCTTTGGCATCTGCCCGGCGTGCGGCGACGTCTCGTCGCGGGCTGGCTTATCTATACCGCCAACGCCGTTGGCTACTGGGGTATGACGCTCTTTTTGACCACCTACATCGTGAAGAGGTTCCACGCCTCCCCGATCGAGGCGATCCGCTACGCCCTCGTGTTCTTTTTGCTGCAAGGCGTATTCGCCTACCTCGGCACTGCGCTCGCCGACTGGGTAGGCCGCCGCCCCTCGGCGATCCTCGCCGCGCTCATCGAGGTCGCCTCAACTGTTCTGGCAGCCACCTCCGATTCGTTAGCCGAATACCAAGTCTTCGGCGCAATCGCCATCGCGACCCTCGGCTGGCTCTGGGGGGTCGGCGACACCTACATCTCCGAGCTTTTCCCAACGGTCCTGCGCGGCAACGGCTTCGGAATCGCAGTCGGCGGCGGCCGCGTCGTCTCGATCGCGGCTCCGACCGTCATCGGCTGGGCGATCATGCATTACGGGATACAGACGCCGTACCTGGCACTCGCCGGCCTGTGGGCCTTGACGCTAATCGGCTACCTGCTCGGCCCGGAGACCAAAGGCAAAGAACTCGACGACCTCGCCGACGAGGCCCTCACCGAAGATCTCGAACCGGTCAAGAACTAGAAATCGCAAGACCTTACAGCGCAGCTGGTGGCGCCGGCCACGGGAAGAACGGCGGGACCGCCGGCTCTGCCGGTGGCGGTGGCGGTGGCGCTGATACCGCTCCCCCTATGTGTTGGGGGCATAACGTGTTCTCCGCGACCTCTAAGAACCTGGCGGCTGCGTCATTCGTGAATCCTGGATTCTGGTCCGTCATGGCTTTGATGCGGTCGGCTGGCCGGGTGGCCCTGGTCCATCAGGTCGCACGCCCTCCTGCCAATGCCGATGGCGTCAGGTCCGCTTTGATAGGTGATGCCGGCGTTGTTGAGCCCGGCCAGAAAGTCCCCGTCAACGTCAGCCTGCGCCGGCGCGGCCTGGCCGATTACCGCGGCGAAGCTTGCAAGCACGATTGGCAGTCGCATGTCTTCATCCTCGTACAGATCGGCGCCCTTGTCGTCAACCAATTCCTCGTAGCTGGGTGTCTCAGATCTGGGGTCCTTCGGACGGCGGCCAGTGCGAGCCCGGCGACGCATCGCCGGGTTCGGCGTGTTCGCCACGAGACAGCGGCACCCACTGCTCGGTCGGCGCAGGCTGCTTCGACGACGGAAAGTCGCGTAGCTTGCCCGACGGCTTGGCGTCCCACTTGGCGAACGTCAGCGGCGTCTGCAGCCAAGCGTGCAGCAGGTTGTACGTCGCCTCCAGCGAATCTATGTGGGTGCGCTCCCAGCCATGGCTGCCGTCGAGCCCGAAGCCAACGAGCGCGGCCCGGGTGCCTGCGCCCGCCTCGATCGCCGCGGCGGCATCGGATCGGTAGTAACGAAACACGTCCCGCGCGAACGGAATACCTTGCTCATCGGCGAGCCGGCAGAGCTTCCGAGTCAGGTGGTAGTCGAACGGGCCGTGCAGATCGGCCATCGGGATCGTCACGCCGTCCTCGATGGAGTCCTGGCCGGGCGCGCAGACTGCGTTGTCCACCGACACCAGCTCGGCGACGTCGGCAGGCAGGCCGTCGCTGGCACCGTGGCCAACCTCCTCGGTGATGGTGACCATGATCGTCGTGCAGTGCGGGAGCACGACCTTGTTCTCGGAAAATTGTTTAGCCAGAGTCAGTGCGACCGCCACGCCGGCCTTCCCGTCGAGGTGACGGGAAACGACGAAGCCGTCGGCGGTGAGTTCGGGACTGGTGATCAACGCGACGAAGTCACCGACCTTCAGGCCGAGACGGACCAGATCCTCACGCGACGACACCTTGCGGTCGACACGGACCTCGACGTGCTCCCAATCCGTAGGTTGGGTATCGATCTCGTCGCCATAGGCGTGCCCGCTGGCCTTGAGCGGCAGCACCGTTCCGGTGATGAATTCGTCGGGGTCGTCGGAGAAGATCCGCACGCGAGCGCCCGTGGCGAACCGAGCCGAGAAGGTGCCGATCGGAATCAGCTCGAGACGGCCATTGTCCTTTAGCTTGCGCACCATGCAGCCGATGGTGTCCGCATGCACCACCAGTGCGCGGTCGGTGCCCGCCGACTTACCTGTGAGCTCGGCGGTCAGCGCCCCACGGCGGGTCAGGGAGAACGGCACTCCGAAGTCATCGAAGATGTTGCCGATCACCTGCATCACCATGTCCGTGCGCCCGGACGGGCTTGGGGTCTGCAGCAGCGCGAGCAGCGTGTCGATCATCCACGCGCGGTCGGCCTCGGCCATGGCAGCTTGGCCCACGGTGCCTCACTTCGGGGTCGTCCGGAATCGCGTTCAACCTACAGGCGCAGCCTGGCTGCCGGATCACGGCGTCGGTCGCGTGGCCCTCGATCAGGCCTGGGTGCTGAGGCGTCCAACTCAGTAGATCATGGGTGCAAGTGCCCTGAGCTGCTTTTATCGATCGGGTCGGCGCATCAAGTTAAGGGCTTGCATCGCGCGACCATGTTTCAGCCGGCGGGGTGAACCTTGCCACATGGATACGACTAATTTCATAGTGCGCCTCAATGAAGACCATCGCGCACGATCGACGACGTCGAGTACGCGATGATGGGGTGGGTCCGACGGGTCCGGCGACGCGACAATCGTGAAGCTGGCATCACACTCGACGATTCATCCAGGAGCGGCTCGATGATCAAAGTTTTCGGATACCTGAAGCGCAAGCCCGGCCTGTCGCCGCAGGAGTTCGTCGACTACTACGAGCACAACCACGTACCTCTCGTGCTCAGCAAGGCCTTCATGCCGATGGTCTACAAGCGCAACTACATCCAGCGCGGGGACGCCTTCAACATCGAAGGTACTGAGATCAGCTTCGACTGCATGACCGAACTCGTCTTCGCCGACCGGCACGACCTCTCTAGTTGGATGGCCAGTCTTGGCGTCGACGAGATTGCCCGAGACGAAGAGAACTTCATCGATCGAGGCGCAACGCGAGCCTACGTGGTGGACGAGCGCTCCAGCGCGGGCTGAGCCCGCGCCCCAACGCAGTTCGGCCTGAAGACCCACGTCACCGGTTGTGGTTCGGCGCGACGGTGCACAGGTCGCTGGAGTCGAAGTGGGAGCCTCCGCAAAGTCCCACCCCGCACGTGGAGAACTAGCTTTCAGATCGAACTCGCTTGGCGCGGGGCCGCAGTTGGCGGCCCGAACCAGGTGGTGAGCGCGTCAGCGAGCCCGAGGTGAGCTTGATCCCCGACCCAGGCAACATATCCGTCGGGCCGGATCAACACGGCCGCCGGAGCGGTGACCGCGCCAAGTATCGGAAGATCCCATTCGCCAACATATTTCGCGTTGATCACGTTGACCCGATTGGCCCACGGTGCGATCTCGAAGCCGCCGGGCTCACTGAGGTTGAGCAGCACCGGCCGAGCTTCGTGCAGCAGCGTGAACAGCCGCAACGGGCCGTTTGCGGTGACTAGGTCGAGATCGGGTATGCGACGCCCGAGCAACGGGTGTCCCGCACCGAGGTGGTAGTGGATGTCCAGGCCGGACATCATCGCGGCGAATCGCTTGCGAGGCTCGTCCATGCTGAGAAGTTCAGACATGGTCTCGCGCAACGCTTTGGTGCGCTCGTCGTCCGGGCGGCGAAGAAGCGCAATCTGCGCCAACGTATTGCGCAGCACGCGCGCAGCGATCGGGTGGCGTTCGGCATGGTAGCTATCGAGGAGGCTGTCGGGCGATGTCCGGTTGACCACCTGGGCCAGCTTCCATCCCAGATTCATCGCATCCTGCACTCCGGTGTTGAGGCCTTGCCCCCCGATCGGATGATGCACGTGGGCGGCATCACCGGCCAGCAGGACGCGTCTGTCGCGATAGGTCGCGGCCTGGCGCGCCATATCAGTGGACCTGGAAATCCAAGTGGGGCTGTGGATTCCGTAATCCGTCCCGTACACGGTGATGAGCGCTTCGCTCAGATCACGCAAAGTGGCTTCGCTGTTGGGTCCGAGCTGTTTCTCGGTCACCATGACCCGCATCGGTCCACCATTCTCCAGCCTGCTGAGCGAATGGACGCCGATCGCGTCGTGCCGGATGCCCCATTCCGGCAACTGGCCAGGCTCGAAGGCCACTTCGACTTCGGCGATGAGGTAGCTCATCGCCGGATCCCAACCCGGAAACTCGATGCCGGCCGCCTTACGGACCGCACTGCGCCCTCCGTCGCACCCGACGAGATACTCCGCCCGGAGCAACCGGCCGCCTGCCAATTCGACGTCGACGCGGTTGGGGTCTTGAGCGAAATCCGCCACCTCGCATCCGCGGTAGATCGGCACCGCCAGCTCGTCGACCCAGTCGGACAGTATCCGCTCGATGTGGTTCTGCCACAGCGCGAGGCCGTAGGGATGTCGGGTGGGAAAGTCGCTGATGTCCAGCCGAATTTGGGAAAACCCCGCGACTTGCGCCACTTCCCCCCGCGAGAGGAAGCGATCAGCGATTCCGCGCTGATCGAGTGCCTCGATGGTTCGTGAATGCAGACCACCGGCGCGCGAGCCAATCAGGTCTTGGCTGGCGCGCCGCTCGACAATGGCAACATTGACTCCTGCCAGTGCCAGCTCGCCCGCCAACATCAACCCTGTCGGGCCTCCCCCGGCAACTACCACCGCATGCTCGGACATCGGCTCGAGACCCACCTCGCAACCCCCCGTTTTAGTGAGTTCTGGCTTCGGCCAGCGATTTTGCAGCATGACCCGGGTCTTGCCGCAAGCCCCCGGGTACGCTATACATTGAGAGTGGGACGGAGTGATTTCTCTCCGTTCCTTTTTCGTCCGCGACCCACGGAGGCGTCGTGATCGCCTTCATGTGCGCCATGCCGATGGAGCTCCGCCCGCTGCGACGCCGGCTCCGACTTCGGAAGTCCGAGTTGGGTTACGCCGGCTGGATCGGCGACCGTCCGGTGACCGCGGTGATCACCGGGATCGGCACGGCCTTGGCGCATGCCGCGACCGTCCGCTTGCTCGATGAGGTCGACGTCGAGCGGGTGATCGTCGTTGGCATCGCGGGCGCCATCGAGAACCAGACGCCCATCGGGGCGCTGGTGCTCCCCGAGCTCGTCGTCAGCGGCGCGGACGGCTCCGGGCACCGGCCCACGCCGCTTCTCGTCGGCAATGTCCACGGGAAGTTGTGGACCAGCGACGAGCTTCTCCTCGATCCGGCGGTACTCGCCGACCTGCGGGCGCATGGCGTGGTCGCGCTTGACATGGAAACCGCTGCCGTCGCGAAGGTTTGCGACGAGCACGACGTCCCCTGGTCGGTGGTGCGTGCAATCAGCGACCGGGCCGGCGACGGCGGCGTGGACGCCGAGACTGTTGGGCTCACCCACCCGGACGGCAGGCCGAACTTCTCGGCCGTGGCCCGCTACCTGGTCAGGCACCCCGAAGCGCTCCCCCGTCTGGTCCGCCTGGCCAAAGGGGCCAAGCTCGCGGCCGCACGGGCGGCCGAAACTGCGATCAACGCGCTGATTAATTCTTGACCGATTCCAGATAAGGTCTTGACTCATTCCAAAGAGCAGCGGCATATTGATGTGGTGTCGTCAACGTCGGCGGATTACGCGGCGCAGCTGCGTATGGCCGATTTACGGGTGACCCGGCCCAGGGTCGCCGTGCTGGAGGCGGTGCATTCCTATCCGCATGCTGATACCGAGACGATCTTGTCGGCGGTACGCAGCGGCCTGCCCGATGTCTCGCGCCAAGCCGTGTACGACGTGCTCAACGCGCTGACGGCGGTAGGTCTGGTTCGGCGGATCCAGCCACTGGGAATGGTTGCCCGTTATGAGTCTCGGGTCGGCGATAACCACCATCACGTCGTCTGCCGATCCTGTGGGGTTATCGCCGACGTCGACTGTGCGGTCGGTGAGGCGCCGTGCTTGATTCCTTCCGACGACGACAACGCGCTGGATGGCTTCGTGCTCCACGAGGCCGAAGTCATCTACTGGGGTCTATGCCCCGACTGCTCGACCGCAGATTCCCGATCACAACCGTGATCACAGCCCGATTCAACTACTCCTGAAAGGAATGCTGTGTCATCTGATACAACCCAAAGCCGCGGCAGCGAGAGCGAAAACCCGGTAATCGCTTCGCCTGAGCCTAAGGCGCATGGTCCCCTGACGATCCGGGATTGGTGGCCTGACCAGATCGACGTGTCGAAGTTGCATCCGCACGCGCCCCAGGCCAACCCGCTCGGCGAGAACTTCGACTACGCCAAGGAGTTCGCCAAGCTCGACGTTGAGGCCCTCAAGGCCGACGTGTTCTCGGTAATGACCACCTCGCAGGATTGGTGGCCCGCCGACTACGGTCATTACGGCGGCCTGTTCATCCGGATGAGCTGGCATGCCGCCGGTACCTACCGCATTCACGACGGCCGCGGCGGGGGCGGCCAGGGTATGCAGCGCTTCGCCCCGATCAACAGCTGGCCGGACAACGTGAGCCTGGACAAAGCCCGCCGGCTGCTGTGGCCGGTCAAGAAGAAGTACGGCAACAAGATCTCCTGGGCGGACCTGATTATCTTCGCGGGCAACTGCGCCTTGGAGTCGATGGGGTTCAAGACCTTCGGTTTCGCCTTCGGCCGCGAGGACGTCTGGGAGCCCGAAGAGATCCTCTGGGGCGAAGAGGACGTCTGGCTGGGCACCAACAAGCGCTACTCCGGCAAGCGTGACCTCGCTCAGCCCTATGGCGCGACCACCATGGGTCTGATCTACGTGAATCCGGAGGGCCCCGAGGGCAAGCCGGATCCGGTCGCCGCGGCGGTGGACGTCCGTGAGACATTCGGCCGGATGGCGATGAACGACGAGGAGACCGCCGCACTCATCGTCGGGGGTCACAGCTTCGGTAAAACCCACGGCGCCGGCGACGGCGATCTGATCGGTCCCGAACCGGAGGCCGCCCCGATCGAACAACAGCTGCTGGGCTGGAAGAGCTCCTACGGCATCGGCAAGGGCAAGGACGCCATCACCAGCGGCCTGGAGGTGGTCTGGACCGCGACCCCGACCAAGTGGGGCAACGGGTTCCTGCAGAACCTCTACGGCTATGAGTGGGAGCTGACCAAGAGTCCCGCCGGGGCCTGGCAGTTCACGGCAAAGGACGGCGCCGGCGCGGGCACGATTCCCGATCCGTTCGGCGGGCCGGGTCGCGCCCCGACGATGCTGGTCACCGACATCTCGTTGCGCGTGGATCCGATCTATCGGGAGATCACCAAGCGCTGGCTGGACCACCCCGAGGAGCTGGCCGAGGCCTTCGCCAAGGCGTGGTACAAGCTGCTGCACCGCGACATGGGACCGATCTCGCGTTACCTCGGGCCTTGGATTCCCGAACCGCAGCTATGGCAGGACCCGGTTCCGGCCGTCGACCACGAGCTGGTCGACGAGAAGGACGTTGCGGCCCTGAAGAGCAAGGTGCTCGAGTCCGGCCTGTCCGTTCCCCAGCTGGTCAAGACGGCCTGGTCGGCGGCGGGGAGCTACCGCAACACCGACAAGCGCGGTGGCGCGAACGGAGCACGACTTCGCCTTGAGCCGCAAAAGAACTGGGAGGTCAACGAGCCCTCCGAGCTGAACAAGGTGCTGCCGGTTCTCGAGAAGATCCAGCAGGACTTCAACGGCTCGGCGTCCGGCGGCAAGAAGATCTCGCTGGCCGACCTGATCGTGCTGGCCGGCTCCGCGGCGGTGGAGAAGGCTGCTAAGGACGGAGGGCACGACATCGCGGTGCCGTTCGCGCCCGGGCGCACCGACGCCTCGCAGGAGAACACCGATGTCGATTCGTTCGCGTTGCTCGAACCGCGGGCCGACGGGTTCCGCAACTATGCGCGGGCTGGCGAAAAGGCGCCGCTGGAGCAGCTGCTGCTCGAGCGGGCGTACTTACTGGGCGTGACCGCTCCAGAGCTGACGGTGCTCATCGGCGGTCTGCGTGCCCTCGGTGCCAACCACGGCGGCAGCAAGCACGGCGTGCTCACCGACAAGCCCGGCGCGTTGACCAACGACTTCTTCGTCAACCTGGTCGACATGGGCACCGCGTGGAAGGCGTCGGAGACTGCGGAGAATGTCTACGAGGGCCACGATCGGGCCTCGGGCGCCCTCAAGTGGACCGCGACCGTGAATGACCTTGTGTTCGGTTCGAACTCGGTGCTGCGTGCGTTGGCCGAGGTTTACGCGCAAGACGACGCCAAGGGGAAGTTCGTGGAGGACTTCGTCGCGGCGTGGGTCAAGGTCATGAACAACGACCGGTTCGACCTCAAGTAGCACCTGGGTCAGATCGTCTGAACGGCGCCCCGCGAGCCACTGGCCCGCGGGGCGCCGCGTATCTCGCGATTTCGCTAATATTGGCATTGTTTTCCGGACCGCTTGGTGTGGAAGGTTCGGTCTGATTCCCGTGCTGCGCAATAGCTTTCGCTACTTAACCCGCGAACTCGTTTGACAGCAAATACTTTCCGCTGGACTGCCAGCCTGCTGGTATTTCCGCCGGCTGATTTGCCTTTGTGATCAGGATGATTCGCAACGCTGTGTTAAGGCCAGCGGTGTCAACTGCCTTTACGCATTATTGACGTCGCGTGGCGGTCCGCTTTACGCCGCTCCGCGCCGCGAGCTCCTTTGGGCGGATCGTCCGGTAATCACCACTGGCACAAAATGGTTCGGTTCTGTGAACTAAACCTCGACAATGTCCGAATTATCCCGGCTACCAGCCGAGCTCGAGTGATGGAAGCTGCGGGTTCGGATTAATGGCCGGCAACGGGCAACGGGCTCGTTTGTGAAGCGAACCTGCCCAGGAGCTTTTCGGCTACCCGGCGATGCGTGGTGTTTACCCGGGTATTGCGCCGACGCCGCCGTCCTCCCTTCACCACAGCGCCCTTTGCCTGGACCAGCGAAACGTCGGGCATCAGGAACCTCAGCTCGTCTACTCTGGCGGGCATGGCCACTGAATCCACCATGCTTGCCCTCGGCACCCCTGCGCCGCCGTTCACGCTGCCCGAGCCGGCCACCGGCGCCACGGTGAGCCTTGGCGACCTTGCGGGTCCCGCGCTGGTCGTCACCTTCATCTGTAACCACTGCCCGTACGTCAAGCACGTCGCCGCCGGGCTCGCCGCGCTTGGTCGAGACCTCAACGATCAAGGCGTCGCGATGGTCGGCATCTCCAGCAATGACGTGGTCACCTACCCGCAAGACGGACCCGATCAGATGGCGGCCGAGGCCCGTCGCCACGGCTGGACGTTCCCGTACCTCTACGACGAGACCCAGGACGTCGCGCGTGCGTTCTCCGCGGCCTGCACACCCGACACCTTCGTCTTTGACGGTGAGCGTCGACTCGTCTACCGCGGTCAGCTCGACAACTCACGCCCAGGCAACGATCTACCGGTGACGGCCGCTGATGTCCGGGCGGCGGTCGACGCCGTACTCGCTGGGCGGCAGGTCGACGCCGACCAGCGACCGTCGATCGGATGCGGCATCAAGTGGCGCTGAGCCCGGCGCGCTGACGACACGAAACGGGTTGCGGTCTATCGATGAAATTCGTGGTGGCAGGCTACGGAAGTCGCGGCGATGTCGAGCCCTGCATCGCCGTCGCCCGGGAACTACTGCGCCGGGGTCATGACGTGGGCATGGCGGTGACGGTCCCGCCTGACATGCGTGGCTTCGTCGAGTCGGCGGGGCTTACTGACGTCCCCTATGGGCGGCACTGGGAGGCGCTGCTGCGCGACGAGGATTTCGTCCGGATGATGCAGAATCCGGTCCAAGCGATATCCCAAGCTGTCGACTATGTTGTTCAGGTCTGGGAGGACAAGAGCACGACGTTGAAGTCGGTGGCTGACGGGGCCGACCTGCTCTTGGCGGGCATAACCGAGCAGGGGCTGGCCGCCAATATCGCTGAGTATTACGGCATTCCGTTGGCCGGGCTGCACTTCTTCCCGGCCGAGATTTTGGAGTCCAGCGGGCCGCGTGGGCTCGCGACGAGGGGGCCTGAACGTGCCCAACGCCAGGCACTCGGCTTGCCGGAGGCAACTGGGCCAGCGGAGGACCGCGTAGCGCTGGAGATTCAGGCTTACGACGAACTCTGCTTTCCCGGACTGGCAGCCCAGTGGGCGCAAGGAGACGTGCGACGGCCCTTCGTCGGGGCGCTGACGCTGGAGTTGCCGACGGATACCGACGACGAGGTCTTGTCGTGGATTGCCGCGGGAACGCCACCGATCTACTTCGGCTTTGGCAGCACGCCGATCGCATCCCCCGCCGACACGGTCGCCGTGATCAGCGCGGCGTGCACGCTATTAGGGGAAAGAGCGTTGATTTGCGCGGGCCCGAATGACTGCACCCACGTCCCGCATGCCGAACACGTCAAGATTGTGGACGCAGTGAATCACTCGGCCGTCTTTCCGGCGTGCCGCGCGGTCGTCCACCATGGCGGGGCCGGCACCACGGCCGCAGGCCTGCGGGCCGGAGTCCCCACATTGGTCCTCTGCGTCGGGCTTGATCAGCCCGTCTGGGCGTCTGCCATCGAACGCCTGAAAGCCGGTTCCGCGCGGCACTTTTCGGCTACCACCCAGGAATCGCTGGTCGCAGACCTACGCTCCATCCTCACTCCGCAATGCGTGTCCCAGGCCCGTGACATTGCCGCTCAGATGACCAAACCGGCCGAAAGCGTTGCCAGCGCCGTCGATCTGTTGGAAGACGCCGCCCGCCGGGGACGCGTTAACTGATCGGCGAAGACAGGCCGCAAACGAGCCTTGCGGGACCGGCTAAATAAACCGATTGGGCGGCTAAGATCCGGCTTCATGGCAGCCGCCGCTAACCAACTCGGGTCGGTCGAGCACATCGTCGTATTGGTGCTCGAGAACCGATCGTTCGACCACATGCTCGGATTTCTCTATGGCGACTCGGGGAACGTTTCGCCCGTCACCAAACAGCCGTTCGAGGGTCTGACGGGCAAGGAGTTCAATGTGGACGCGACGGGGACATCCGTCTCCGTCAGCGCTTTGACGGCAACCACACCCAACGTCTATTTCACGCCCGGCGCCGACCCCGGCGAAGGCTTCCTGGCCACTAATGCGCAACTTTTCGGCGAAACCAGCCCGCCCGCCGGGGTTTCGGCGACCAACACCGGATTCGCGACGGACTTCGCGGCAACGCTGAAGGGTATCGATGCGCATCGATCGAGCATTCCGGGCACGACAGCTTCAGACATCATGGAGGTCTTCACCCCCCAGTTGCTGCCCATCCTGTCAGGACTCGCTCGCGGCTTTGCGGTGTGCGACCACTGGTTCAGCTCCGTGCCCACCGAGACGTTTCCCAACCGCGCTTTTCTGTGTGCGGCGACCAGTCAGGGCCACATGGATGACTCCACGTCCAAATACACCTCGCAAAGCATCTTCGGGTTACTCAGCGCGCACAACCTCGCCTGGTCGATCTACGGCTACAACAGCCCCCCGCTGGCCCGGCTGAATTTTCCCGACACCACCGATGCCGCCGAGTCGCACTTCGGCGTTTTCCATGACTTCCAGGCCGCTGCGGCGGCGGGAACCCTTGGCGTATATACGTTTTTGGAGCCCAGGTGGGGATCGTCCGGCAACAGCCAACACCCCAACTACGATGTTGCTCTCGGAGAGCAACTGATCCACGACGTGTACTACACCCTGCGCAACGGGCCCGCATGGAACCAGACCCTGCTGATCATCACCTACGACGAGCACGGCGGCTGCTACGACCATGTCGCGCCGCCGACCGGCGCCGTCCCGCCGGACAGCTGTGCCGGCGAGTTCGGGTTCGACTTCACCCGATTCGGTGTTCGGGTACCGACCGTGCTCGTCTCGCCCCTGATCGCTCCCGGCACAGTGTTCCGTACCACCGGAACCATGCCGCTGGACCATACGTCGATACTTAAGACCGCCGAGACCCGTTGGGGCTTGCCGCCGTTGACCGCCCGCGACGCCGCGGCTCCCGATGTCGGCGACGTGCTGACCCTGGCCCAGCCGCGCACCGACGACCCCCTGGCCGGCGTCACTGTTCCCACGTCGGCCGTGCCGAACCCTGTCGCGGGCACCCCGTCGCACATTCAGCAGGTATACGCCCAACTGGTCTCCGCGCTGCCGGTGAACGACACCCAAGGGCAAACCCACTCCGCCATGCCGACACTGACAACCGAACAGGACTACCACGACTACATCAATTCACGTTCGGCGGCGTGGACCGCAGCCCGCGCCGGCACGCGCCCTAATGGCGACCAGCCTCGCTGACCACAAGATCGGAGGATGTAATGACTGCTGCTGCCTCGCTGACCAACACCGGCCCCCCGGCCCAGATTTACGTCATCCGGCACGGCGAAAAGCCAGCCGATCTGCCCACCCCGACAGCGACGCCGAGCCCTCCGTTTGGGATTGACGTCAACGGCAACCAGGACATCCACTCGCTGCTGCCGCGTGGATGGCAACGTTCCGGCGCACTGGCCGTGCTCTTCGCGCCCACGATCGGACCGCTGCAGGCCGGCTTGCGCACACCCATGACGTTGTTCTCACCCGACTACGGCAAGCCGGACAAGACGCAGGCACATCGCACCTACCAGACGATTCAGGGCTTGAGCGGACGGCTGAACGTGCCGATCAACACGCCCTTCGCCGAAGGCCAGGAGCCGGCACTGGCCACCGCGGTCGTCGCCGACTACACCGGTGTCGTGCTGATCTGCTGGGAACACCAGCACATACCCGCGATCGCTGCAGCCCTGCCCACCGTTTCGGGCACCCAGATCCCCGCCGCGTGGCCAGGTGATCGATTCGACCTGATCTGGTCGTTCAGCCTTCAGCCCGGCGCCTCATCCACCACTTACGCGTTCTCCCAGATCCCACAACAGGTGCTCTCAGGCGATTCCGCCACCATCATCCAAACGACCCAGTAATCAGCACTCCTATCCGTCTAACTGACCGGAGATCCCACGTTCGATGCTGGCCTGGGTCGTGGCCGGCAGCACGATGAGGCCATCGAGTTCTTTGCGTGCACGGTCATAGGCGTTCTGGCGTTCTTGCGGAGTCGCGGCGGAGTCGGACGCCATGCGCAATAGACTCTGAGCCCGGGCAATCCGCTGCTGTCCGTCTTGTGAGAAGTCGTTGCGGCGCTTACGTTTCGCCTCTGCCTCGGCGATGTTGAACGCGGTCACATAGTCCTCAACAGCGGCCAGGTACCGGGCCGCCGCGTCGCCGTCATCGAGGAGATCTTCGGCTTTGGCAGGGCGCAGGAAGTCGGCTCGGAGCTTGGCCTTGTGAAAGGCGGTCGTGAGCGGATCGCGCATGTCGGTCATCAGCGGGAAGTCGAGAAGCCTGGCGAAGTCGAGTTCGTACTCAAGCCAGCGCGTGTCGGTGCGGTCGTGCTCTCGCAGGACGCGGGTGAGCGACCGCCACTGGGCGGCTTGATTGCCGGCCGTCCCTGCCCGATCGTGGCTCTGTGGGTTCTCACCTGGGCGCTTGTCCGAAGAGAATGCTCGTATTGCGGCGATGATCATGCCTGCCAGCGGCACGATCACGATGAGAAACTCGGCTAACCGGAACAGCAAACCCACATGACCAGGATGCCACCGCCAGTGAGCCTAGACTCGGATCACCGATCGAGATCCCACTGTCCGAAATCGGTCGCAAGGACCTCGTCCACATCCACGTTGATGCCGCCGAGAAGCGGGCCCGGGCTCGAGGCGCTGTTGACCACTTCTTGATAAAGCACCGCCGCGGGCTCGCGCTGCCCATGTGACCACGTCTTCGTCTGCCACGCCCATCGGTACCCCGCAGTGGTCGAGTGCCCGATCACGCCGTCTCTGATCGCCCATCCACACGCCTGGGAGTGCCCGTAAATGCCGGTACGCTGCACCCCCAGCACAGAGTTGATTCCTCGAAACCAGTTGACAGCAAGGCTATTCCAGGTGTTCTGGTCGATGTCGTCATCGACGCTGAAGAAGATCGGGGCGGAATTACTACCTCCAGCCGCGGCGTGCAGCCGCAGAGCTGTCTGAGCGTCGGCCACACCGCCGTCTGACCCGCGAGTGAAATCCGATGGGTCAGGCCAACCGGGCTTGCCGTACTGAAAGTTGCTGACGATGTGAAGACCCGCCGCGCGCAGCGCGTCCGCATACTCGCGGGTGATGGGCTTTGCCTCGAAGTTGGCGCCCGGCCGCGACTCGGACACATAGTTCACCACTCCGGCATAGCCGGCCGATTTGATCTGATCGGGCGGGATCCTCCGCTCTGCGAAATCGATCAGCCTGATGTCGGCAGCCGACGCCTGCTGCCCGCCGAGCGTCGTGGCCAGCGGCGCCAGGCCCACCAGTACCGGCGACAGGGCAAACTTGATGACGTCGCGCCGTGAAAGAGCTCGCCGCTCAGTTGAGTCAGCCATTCGCCGAGCTCAATGGGTAAGGAGTGCAGCCGCACTCCAGGGGCTGCCGCCCGGGCGCCGTGGATCCGTCTGCGGCAGCCAGGCAATCGGGCGCATGAACATCGGTAAGCGACGGTATCGGTGGGCGGCCACGAACAACGATTCGACTTCGAGGGTGCGCCAGCCCAGGTCTTCGAAGTACGGCGAGACGTTCGGCGAGCGGGTCACTGAACAACGCATCGGCCCGTGCGGATTCGGTTGCCCGATGCAACGCCGTGCACCGGGCGGTATCGGAAACGTGGGTGATGAAGTGCCCGGTGTCTGACATACGGATGATGCTAGCCAACCCGAGGCCCCGCCCCACCGTGCGACCGCTGGCGGAAACTGGTCCGGGTCGTGTAGAAGAGTCTGGTGGACGATCCGGCCGTCGGGCCTTTCAGTCCGTCGACGCTCCGCGAAGCGATGGCACGGCGGTTGTATCGCCGATCGGTGGCGATGGGGCAAATCACCGTGCCGGCGGTTCCCAGCTTGATCGACGAGTACGTCAAGATGTGCGACAACATCTTTGCCAGCGTCGGCGTCCAGTACTCCCCCGAAGAATTTGCTCAGCTGAAGACGGTGCTGAAGACCCAGTTGGCGCAGGCTTACCAGGCCTCCTCACGTTCGAACATCGTCATCTCCTTTCACGCTCCCTTCGGCACGGCCCTGAACTATCGCGTCAACATCGAAGCAGTGACGATGGCGGGTCATTACGACGGCTGGGTTACCACCCGGGAGGGGTCGCTGTTCGGCACCACACCGGATGCCCGGGTGTGGGCACTGGCCGGTGAAGCGGCCGATCCGAGCAGCTATCGAATACTCGATATCGGCGCAGGAACCGGCCGTAACGCGCTGGCCCTCGCCCGACGCGGCCACCCGGTGGACGCGGTCGAGATTGCTCCGAAGCTCGCGCACATCGTTCGCTCGGAGGCCGAACGCGAATCACTCGACGTACACGTGATCGAGCGCGACGTCTTTGCGACCAACGATGACGTCCGCGACGACTATCAGCTGATTGTGGCCTCCGAATTAGTGCCCGACTTCCGGACGACGCAGCAGCTGCGCGGCATGTTCGAACTCGCCGCGCGCTGCCTGGCTCCCGGCGGGCGGTTGCTGTTCAATGCCTTCGTGCCGCGCGAGGGTTACATCCCCGATGACGCATCCCGGGAATTGGGCCAGCAATGCAACACCATGGTCTTCACGTGGGAGGAGACGTCGGACGCGGCCGACCTGCTACCTCTCAAGCTCGTTGCCGACGATTCCGCCTACGAATACGAGAAAAGCCACCTGCCCGAAGGCGCTTGGCCGCCCACGGCGTGGTTTGCCAATTGGGCCAGCGGGCTTGACGTATTCGACGTCACGCGGGAGGAATCCCCGATCGAGTTGCGCTGGCTCGTTTACCAGAAGGCGTAGTGTTCCCTAGCCATGGCTGATGCGATCCACTTCGTCGACGCGAACGGACTGAACTTCGCCTATCTCGAGGAGGGCTCCGGTCCTCTCGTGCTCATGTTGCACGGGTTCCCGGACACGGCGCACACCTGGGACGATCTTCGGCCGCGAATCGCCGCCAACGGATACCGGGCGGTTAGCCCATTCATGCGCGGCTACCACCCCACCGGGATCCCGGATCGCGACGCAGACCAAGAAACCTTGGCGCGCGATCCGCTTGCATTGATCGAAGCCCTGGGCGCCCGCGACGCCGTCATCATCGGTCACGATTGGGGAGCTTCGGCCGCCTACGGCGCGGCGGCGCTCGGCCCCGATCGAGTGAAGAAGCTCTTTGCCATCGGTATTCCGCACCCGGCAGCATTGAAACCGTCGCCGAAGAAGCTCTGGGGTGCCCGGCATTTCGCGGTATACAAGTTGCCGGGAGCGCCGAACCGCTTCGCGCGCAATGACTTCGCGGCACTCCCCGCGATCTGTCGGCGATGGTCGCCGGATTGGAGGCCCGATCCGGAGGAGTTCGACGCGGTACGCGCGAGCTTCGCCAACCCGGCGAGCTTGAACGCCGCGTTCGGTTACTACCGAAAGCTTTCGCCGATACCCAGTGCATCGCTGCGGGCGCGGATCACTGTGCCCACAGTGGTCTTTGCGGGGCTCGGTGATCCAGTCGTCGCGCCCTCGGACTACCGGGGTGCGGCCCGGATGTTCGAAAGCGACTACATCGTCGAGGAAGTCCCTGGCGGGCATTTCATGCATCGGGAGCACCTCGACGTGTTCGCCGAGCGACTGCTTGCTCACCTGTGAGCTGTCCCTCACGGATGCGGGGGACGAGTAGCCGGCTGCTATCGTGCTTGGCTTATGCCCGAGATGGATCGTCGCACCATGATGTTGATGACCGGGTTCGGCGTGCTGGCAGCCGCGGTCCCCGTCCCCCAGGCCCGGGCTTATCCGTCCCCGCCGGACGCGCCGTCGGGTTCCTACCTTTTCCACGACGAGTTCGATGGGTCGGCCGGCTCTGCCCCCGACCCGTCCAAGTGGACGGTGGCGACCGCTCGCGAGCAAATCAAGGATCCGACGTTCTGGGAGCTACCCGAGAACATCGGTCAGTACCGCAACGATCGACGCAACGTGTTCGTCGACGGCAACTCCAACCTTGTCCTCCGTGCCACGAAAGACGGCCCGACGTACTACAGCGGCAAGGTTCAAAGCCTCTGGCGCGGTGGCGTCGGCCACACCTGGGAAGCCCGCATCAAGCTCAATTGCCTGACCGCCGGTGCCTGGCCGGCTTACTGGCTGGGCAATGAGGATCAAGGCGAAATCGACGTCGTCGAGTGGTACGGCAACGGCAGCTGGCCCTCGGCGACCACCGTCCACGCAAGAGCAAACGGTGGCGAATGGAAGACCCACAACATGGCCGTGGACAGCGGATGGCATACCTGGCGATGCCAGTGGGACGACGCCGGCATCCGCTTCTGGAAAGACTACGTCGACGGCGCGCAACCATACTTCGATGTGCCGGCGAGTTCCCTACCGGATTGGCCGTTCAACGGGCCGGGATACACGGTGTTTCCGGTGTTCAACCTTGCGGTCGCCGGTTCGGGTGGCGGCGATCCCAGACCGGGTAGCTATCCGGCGGACATGCTCATCGACTGGATACGCGTCTGGTAAGGCGCACGCGTCCCGTCACCGCATAACGCGCGCTCAGAAGTTGTTGCAGGTGGCGGCGATTTGCCCGATCAGTCCGACATACTGCGCGGCCCCCGCATAGCCCTGTGCCTGCTGAGCCATCTGCGCGCGCTGCGGCGGTGGCGAGGCGAGGAAGGAACGCAACCAGCCCTGTGCCATCGGCGACGAATTGAACTCCGCAGCAGCGGCCGGCGATTGCGCATTCAGTGCCCCGACCACCTGCGGGTAACTGCAAGTGGTGTTGATTGCCGCGTCTATCGCAGGGTCTGCGGACGCGATCCCGGCGCCAGCAACTAACGACAACGCCAAACCGCCGACTGCGGCTGCCAGTCTGGTGAACGACCGCGTGACCATATAGAGACACCTTCCAAGCTAGGTACCGCCGACCCTCGACGAAGAGAACACCAGTTTACCGGAAGAGATCGAGGCACGGCCTGCGCGACGAACTGGCGTGGTCACACCGGAGCCGAACGGTTCAGCCGCTGCGCGGGGATATTGTCTGGTCATGGCCGACCCCACCACGCCGTTTGTCTGACGGCGCGCCGCGAAAATGATGCGCCCGGCCCGCAATCTGGCGGTGGATTTCTACCGCGTTTCGGGCGTGGTCCTCATCGTGCTGGGCCACTGGCTGGCCGGATCTGTGACTTATCACGACGGATATTTCGGTCGGCAGAACCCGCTCCTCGACCAGCCGTGGACCCAATGGCTGACGTGGCCCGTCCAGGCCGTGCCGACGTTCTTTCTGGTCGCCGGCTACGCCGGAGCGGTGTCCTGGACGCATCGGCGCGATACCGACGGTGTGTCGCGGCAGACCTGGTTGCGGCATCGCCTCGCGCGGGTGCTCGGACCCACGACGGTCTACGTCGGGCTGGTGTCGGCAGTTGTGGTCGTCGTGGGCTTGCGCCACGTCGCCGGTTCCACGTTGGAATACGCGGGTTGGGCGGTGGCGATGCACCTGTGGTTCCTCGCCGTCTACCTGGTGGTGGTTTCGCTGACGCCCGCCGCGCTCGCTGCACAACGGCGTTGGGGACTTTTGGTGCCGGCGGTGCTCGCTGTGGGAGTCGTCGTCGTCGACGCTGTCGGGCTCGGCGGCCACCTGCCCCACCTACGCGTGCTGAACTACCTGCTGTGCTGGGGTGCCCTCTACCAACTTGGAATCGCTTGGCATGAAGGAGCATTAGCCGGCCGCAAACCCGTCCTGCTCGCCGTCGGATCTGCGGTCGCGCTGGCGCTGCTGATCCTGCTGGGCCCCTATCCGGTCAGCATGATCGGCGTGCCCGGCCAAACCGTGCAGAACTCCGATCCGCCGTCGACAGCGATGCTGGCGTTCGCGTGCGCGCAAGCGGGCCTGGTGATAGCACTTGCACCCGCGCTGAATCGCGCGCTGCGCGCTGGCTTCGTCCAACGGACGCTGACCAGGGCCAACGGCAACGTGATGGCTCTTTACCTGTGGCACATGATTCCTGTCGTGATCGTGGCGATTGTCGGCTACCCCGCCGGACTGTTGCCCCAACCGATTGAGGGCACCGCCGAATGGTGGCTTGCCCGGCTGGAATGGGTGGTTATCCTCAGTCTGGTGACAGCGGTCGAGATGGTGCTGCTGTCTTGGGGCAGAAACTTTTTCGCGGCGCCGTTGGCAATGATCGGGATGCCGCTGACAGAGCGCTGGGCCGAACCGGTCATGCTGGCCGGCACCGCGATGGCGGCCTATGGCCTGGCGTTCATCGCCGCTGAGGGCTTCGCCCCGTCTGGGCATTTTCCCTGGCTGACCGGTCTGATCTTCGCCGCAGGCGTGTTGCTGGTGGCATCTGGTCCAGCAAAGGTCGGCGAACAACCGCTTGCCGGCTGACGGCTCAACGGGCAGAGATGCCGACCGCTGATCAGGTATACCGACCAGTGGCCGGTATACGTTCTCCTGTGGACATGGAGGTAGCAATGAGCACATGAGAGCAGGCGCAGGTTCGCACCCGCATGTTCGCCCGCGCGTTAGGCCCGTTCTTCACCATCGTGCCGACCACGGTTGCGGTGCGCGGCTCCTATATGCGAACGTTGTTTACGGAATTCAAGGCAAACCCGATGTGGCCGTGGCTATTTGGCGCCATACTGCTGATATTCGGCCTGGTGATCATCGCGTTTCACCAGTACTGGCGCAGCCCTGCGGCGATCATCGTCTCTGTTGTGGGCTGGTTTCTGGCGATACGTGGTGTGCTCTTGCTGACCGTTCCCCAGGCGTACAACGCCGCCGGCAATGCGCTGTACAGCTCAGGCGCAACCGCGGCGATATGGGTGGTGTTCGTTTGCCTGGCCCTGTCCGGGCTGTATCTGACCTACGTCGGCTGGAAGCCGGAGCCAGGATCGCCGTAGCGCCGCGGGTAGTTGGAGCAGTCGGCGGTCGGTCGTCGCCGAACTACGCCGATCCGCTCAGCGCCGCCAGTGCCGCGTCGTAATTCGGCTCGTTGGCGATCTCCGGCACCAGCTCCGAGTATGCGACGTTGCCGTCGGCGCCGATCACCACGACGGCCCGGGCAAGTAGCCCGGCCATCGGACCGTCGACGATGGTGACGCCGTAGTCCTGCCCGAAGCTGTCACGGAACGCCGAGGCGGTCTTGACATTCTCGATGCCCTCAGCGCCGCAGAATCGCGCCTGCGCGAACGGGAGGTCTTTAGACACGCACAACACGGATGAACCGCTTGCGGCGGCGCGCTCGTTGAAGGTGCGCACACTGGTCGCGCATACCGGTGTGTCCACCGACGGAAAGATGTTCAGCAACACGGGCTTATCGTGGAACTGCTCGCTGCTGACCGGGCCAAGATCGGATCCGGTCAACGTGAAAGTGGGGGCCGGAGATCCGACGGCAGGCAGCTCGCCGACGGTATTGATCGCATTTCCGCGCAAAGTTATCTGTGCCATGCGCACAGTCTGCCAAGCCCTGCAGGGCAGCCGTGGCTCGGGGCTGGTGTCTGCGGTAAGGGGCGGGGTTTGCGGTTACTGGGTCGCAGGCGGCACCTCGGTGGCCATATCCCTAGTCAGTAATGGGCCGATGAGTAAGCACTGGTCAGGTGGCTGGAACACTGCCCGGGACTGGCTTGGGGTCAGCGGACGTCAGCCAGATTCTGCCGCCACCCCTGCGCGCCACCACGCCGTCTCCTATATCGTCGTGCTGTGCCGGAGATGAATCGACGCAACATGTTGTTGACGACGGGGATGGGCATGCTTGCGGCTGCGGCTGCGGTCCGGGTCCCGGAAGCAAACGCTAACCCGACGCATTCGCCACCGCCGGCTGCGCCGTCAGCGGGTCCCGCCGGGCCTTACATTTTTCAGGACGAGTTTGACGGCCCGGCCGGCCAAGGCCCCGATCCGGGCAAGTGGACGATACAGACCTGGCAGGACGACGTATGGCCGCCGGTCGAGGGGACATACCGCGCCCAAAACGTGTTCCTCGACGGCAACTCCAACCTCGTCCTGCGCGCCACGCGAGAAGGTGACCAGTACTTCAGCGGCAAACTGCGAGGCAACTGGCGGGGCCTGATCGGCACCACCTGGGAAGCGCGGATAAAGCTGGACTGCTTGTTCCCCGGCCTTTGGCCCTCGTTCTGGGCTGTCAACGAGGACCCTGTGCCAGACGGCGAGATCGATGTTTTCGAGTGGTACGGCAACGGCGCGTGGCCCCCGGGAACCACGGTCCACGCGGCATCCAACGGGAAAACATGGGAAGGGAGATCGATTCCCGGATTGGTGGACGGCGCTTGGCACACCTGGCAAATGCGTTGGGATGAGAACGGTTTCAAGTTCTCGCGAGACGGGGCACAATACTTCAGTGTTCCGCCGAAGCCCATAGCGGTCCACGGCAATCCCAGCGACAAGCGGTGGCCGTTCAACAACCCCGGCTATTGGCTGTCTCCCATGTTTACGCTTGCGGTCGGTGGTCCGGGCGGCGGCGATCCTGCCCTGGGTACCTTCCCGTCGCAAATCCTCGTCGACTACGTCCGGGTCTGGTAGTACACACCGTTATCGCGTCGCCTTGATCACCTGAACCAGGTTGAACTGCCAGCGCTCGACAAGCCGGAAGCCCAGGTCATGCGGAACCGCGAAGGCGGGGGTCGGTCCGTAGCGTGGGCCGGGCGGGAGCGCCGAGCCCTGCTCGTGGGCGGGCATTGATTTGTCGGCTTCGGTGATGATCCACACCACGCGGCAATGGCTTAACGGCTTGGCGACAACCTCCGGTATGAGGTTGGTATCGAAGACGTCGTTGCGGGCCGTCGCTCGCTGCCAGAGGGTGAGGTCGATCAGCTTCCGGTAGGCATCCGGGCGCGCCGCCATCAACGGCCGCATCGGGGCAGGCATGAACGTCACCGTGTCGTTGACGAGTAGACAATCACCCGGCGAGGCTTTCGCCGTGATCAGATCGGCGACTTGGCTGTAGTCCATACCGTATTTCGCATAGGGGTTACGTTGCGCCGAAACATAATTCGGTGCTGCGGCAATAGCGAGAAGGCCGACGATGGCCGCCGCTACCCATGGCGTGACGGCCAATGCGCCGATGCAGACACCCAACACCAGTGCTATCGCCGGTGCGGTGAAGCACAAATAGCGCGGCGTGTAGATAGGGTGAACCAATGCCGACCAGATGACGATCACGGCGGTCGGTATCACAAGCCATCCAATCGCCAAGGTCAGAAGTTGGCGATCTGCCTCCACTAGGTGCGTGGATGTGAAGAGCCACAAGACAATTGCCGTCGCTACTATTAGTGCTGACACAATTGTGAACGGGGGGCTTCTCTCGAAATATTGTTGAATTGCCACGTCCTCGATCGTGCGGCGCCCAATCGGCGCAATCCAGCTGATCTGATGCGCTTGGCCGGCGGCCGCGATCAAAAACGGCGTTACAGCACAACCCGCCAAAACCGACGTAAGGGCGAACCGTAGTACGACGGTTCGGCTGCGCCGAAAGACATAGATGAAAGCGACGTGCCCGAAAGGCAAAAGCACCAGATAGACGTCGAGCAAAACCGACATCGCCAGGACGATCCCATAAGACAGCCACACCCAAGCGTTGTCACGCCTCTTGGCGCGGATAAGCAGCACCGTCAGCCATACTGCGGCCATCATCGAAAGGGCATACGGTCGAGCTTCGATGCCTGCCCAGGTCGTCCGAGGCAAGATTGCGCACACGACCCCCGAGGCCACCGCGACGGTGCGAGACGAGAACTGCTTGCCCAGCACCACGACTCCGGCCGCGGCGCCTCCAACAGCTAGACCGCTTGGCACGCGGGACCAGAATTCCGTGGGCGGGAAAATTCTGAACCAGCCGTGCATAAGCAGGTAGTACAGACCCTCGACGGCGTCGACGTTGCCCAGCATCTGCCACAGCTGACTCAGAGAACGACTGTACGAGGCCGAAATTGTGGCGGCTTCGTCGTACCAGAAAGATGGACGGCCCGCGCCGGCGAGGCTCACGGCGGCCGCCAACACGGCAACGATCAGCGGGTCTAGCAAGCCTCGCGGCGGTGTTGCGATCAGGCGTCTGCAATACCCGCTGAACACCTCGCCATGGTGCCAGAAGCGCGGCGGGCTCCGGGGCTGGTCGGGATGAGAACGTCAGCCGCGGCCGCCGGATCCTGCTATGGTCCTGTGCTTGTGCCCGAGATGAATCGACGCACTGACTAAGACCGCGACTGGCGCACTTTGTACGTGGAGGGCCACGACTGCCGGGTGTCGTCGCCCACCAGCGGCGTCCCCATGCTTCCGACCTTGACGTCGTAGGCCTGTTCTCCGGCACCGACTTCGCGGTTGGCGTGTTCCTGCGCCAGGTAGTACAGCTCGTCGATGGTGGCTTCGCCGTAGGCAACGAACGAGGTCTTCCGGACGATGTCGCCGACCCCGGCGGTCATCAGGTCGGGCAGGATTTTCGTCGCCAGCGCCCCAACGCCGAACAACGAGAACGGGATGACCCAGTAGCAGACGAACGACAGCGGTGTCTTGGCGTCGAGAATCGTTGCGTCGCGTTGCACGATCGGTGGAATCGACGACGACACGGTCATCCCGCCGAAGACGGCAACCCAGATCCACATCAGCCGCGAAGTGATTTGGCCGAATAGATCGCTCTCGACCACCCCTGGGGGCTGACCCGCCGCGACGAACTCGTGCACGAAGGGCTTGCCCATTAGCATGCCGGCAACGGCCACCAGAAAGATCCCCGCGTTGCTCAGCGGTTGCGCCCACCGCTCGATGAATGACTGGCTTAGCAGCAAGGTCACGGCCGTCAGCACCAAGAATGTTCCGGCAGCCCCGATTTCGAGAGGTCGCGCGGGTGTCCGTGTTGCGCGCCCTACCACCAGCCCGGCGACCGCGATTGCCAGCGCGACCAACACCGCGACAAAGAACGGGACGTTACCGACCAGCACCCAATAGACGATCCACGGCGTGAAGCCCAATAGAATGCCCACGATCGGTCAGTGTATGGGCGGGTAGAGCTCGCTCTACGACTGGTCGGCTTGCTGCTCGTCTTGCTGAGCCTGTAGCTCGTCTTGGGTGAACTGCTGCTCGGCCTGGTCATTTTGTTCTTGGGCCTGTTGTTCGGATTGGATCATGCTCTGGATCGCGTTGTTTTCCGACAACTGGGCCTCGTCCTGATCCTGTTGTTGCTGCAGTAGCTGTTGCTGCAGCTCGCTGTCGTCGTTGTTGACGGTGGTGTCGTCAGTGCCGACGCTGGAATCGTCGCCGCCAGAGTCGTCGACCTGCTGCAACAGTGGCGTTAGCCAGCTTGGCAAGGCGGCGGCAACGTTCGGCGGCAGTTGAATTGTCTGGTCCACCAGGCGTACCTGGCCGGACGCGACCGTCGATTCGTCGGCCCCAGACCACGCGGTAGCGAATAGCGCGAGCACAGCGATCCCGGTGGCTCCGGCGACAGCCACCCGCGTGGCACGGCGGCGTCGACGCCGAGCGTCGGCTGTGTTGCTGTCATGGCACTGGTGTTCTGTCGGAATGGTCATCAGCCAAACTTGCGCTCGGTCATTAGCTCCAGGCTTGGTGGCGCTTATCGCTTTACTGTGAGATCAAAGTTGCCCGGCCAGGCTCGGCTAACCTGAATCGGTGCCAGACGAGGAGCCGCCGGTCGGGCGCCTGCTCGGCGAGGTCCGGCGCACACCCGCCCAGAACCGCATCCTGCACGCCGCGTTGGATTTGTTCGCCGACCACGGTGTCAGCGGAACGTCTCTGCAGATGATCGCCGACGCTGTCGGAGTGACCAAGGCCGCGGTCTACCACAAGTTCAAGACCAAAGAAGAAATAGTGATCGCGGTCGCCGAAATGGAACTCGCCACACTCGAGGATGCGCTGAAAGCGGCTGAAGCCCAAGCGGACTCGGTCGGCGCCCGCAAAGTGCTTTTGACCGAAGTGGTCGGAATGGCAGTCGAGCGCCGCCGTTGGGTAATGAGCCTGCAGAACGACCCGGTGATGGTGCGTCTGCTGGGTGAGCATGAGCCGTTCCGCAACCTCATCACCCGCCTGTACGCAATCTTGCTCAACGAGGCCGATGACACGGAGGCGCGGATATCGGCGGCGCTGTTCTCCGGCGCGATCGCCGGCACGGTGATCAATCCCCTCGTCGACGACATCGACGACGACACGCTGCGCTCCGTGCTGATCCACCTCACCGCACGCATGTTCAAGTTGCCCGACTGACTCCTGCGTCCGCACCGGTCGCAGGGCTCGAGCAGAAACCCTTGCTGTCTTTCCGCCGGATCATCTATCGTCGCAGTAGCCGATCGGCTACCCCTGGCTCTGGAGGTGCTGTGCAGATTCTTGCCGAGGCCGAGGACCTACCCAAGACCGCGAACATCAAGACCCAACTGATCAGCCTGTGGACCGCACCCGTCTTCGGTGTCGTCCTGCTGATCGCCTTCCTGGCGTTCCCGGGATTCTTTCCGCCCATGTCGCCGGATATGACCGCCGAACAAGTCGCGAAGTTCTACAGCGACCACACGGCGATGATTCGGTTCAGCATGATCACCTTCAACCTGTGCGGGATCATGTTGTTGCCGATCTTCATGGTGATCGTCGTTCAGATGAAGCGGATGACCACCCAGAGCCACGTCTTCGCCTACTGCTACCTCACTGCGGCGGTCAGCGGGGCAACCCTGTTCGCGCTCGCCGACATCTTCTATCTAACCGCGGCGTTTCGGCCCGCCCGCAGCCCCGAGCTGATCGAGCTGCTCAATGACATGGCCTGGATGATCTTCATCGCGCCGGTGGGCGCGGCGGTGGCCATGAACCTATTACTCGGGCTGGCAGTGTATTTCGACGACGGACCCAACCCGGTGTTTCCGCGGTGGGTCGGGCATTACAGCGTGGCCACCGCGCTGGCGATGGCTCCGGCCGTCGGCGCCGCGGTGTTCACCACCGGTCCGCTGGCGTGGAACGGCGCAATCTCCTTCTGGCTTCGCAACGGTGCCTTCACCCTGTTCGTGGTCGTGATGTTCTTCGTGCTGCGCAATGTGCTGCATCGACAAGCGGTCGAGGAGGGGGTAGCGCGGTGAGCAGCACGGTCTCGACTGAGTCATCACCGACCGCCGGCACCGTCGACCGCGCCCGCCCCCCGCGCGCGGGCAAACGTGATGTCTGGCTGGTGTTTTGGATCGTGCCCGCCTTCTACACGGCGTTCGGGCTGATCTTCTTCGCGCTGGCCAGGGTGATGCCGCCACCACGGCCGGATGTGACAGTCGATCAGATGGCGCATTTCTTCCACGCGCACGCGCTGACCATCAAGATCGGTTTCGGGGTGCTGGTGCTGATCGTCGGGGGCGCCGGGGTGTCCAACGGCATCGTCGTCTATCACATGAAACGCATGACTGTCGGATCGGTGATGGCCTACGCCTACATGGGATCGATGTCCATCGGCGCGCTACCCGGTTGCTTGCTGGTCGCGTTCTCCTTTTTGACCGCTGTCTACCGGCCGGGTCGCGATCCGCACATCCTGGAACTGTTGTACGACCTCGGGCTGCTGTCCTACGTCGGATCGTTGGGATGTTTCTCGACCGCCTACTTCGCCTTCGCCGTGGCGATTCTCTACGACAAAAACGAAATCTTCCCTAAATGGCTTGCTTACGTAAATATCTGGCAAATCGTCACTGAGATCTTGACGGTGGCGGTGTTCGTCTCGAAGGCGGGGCCATTCGCGTGGAACGGCTGCAATTCCTTCTGGCTGGGAACGGCGATTTTCGGCGTCTGGCTCGTGTGCGTAATCGTCTTCCTGATGAAGGCCAACGAGCGCGAGTCGGTCGACGAGCCACCCCTGGATTGATGGACGACTACATGGCAAATACCGAACAAACCGCCGCCGACCTCGACACCACCGCAACGTCTTCGGTGACGACCACCGAGGCCCAGCGCAGGGTCCACCTTCCCGGCGACGTTCATATGTGGGTGATGGTTCTTGGCGACCTGATCATCTTCGGTGCCTACTTCATCATGTTCATGATCTTCCGGGCCATGCACCCGCAGGAATTCTTGACGTCCGAAGAGCATCTCAACATCAACATCGGTGTGCTCAACACGCTGGTGTTGCTCGCCAGTTCCTGGTTCATCGCCCGCAGTGTGCAGGCCGCCCGCGCCGACGACCACGCCCAAGCGCTGCGCCTGACCTACCTCGGTGGGCTGTGCGGGGTGGCGTTCATCGCGATCAAGGCCTATGAATGGACGACGAAAATCGCCCAGGGCTACACCATTTCGAGCAACGACTTCTTCATGTACTACTACATGCTTACCGGTGTGCACGTGTTCCACGTGTCACTCGGCTTGCTGATCTTGGGCATCACGGTTCGTGAGCTGCGTAATCCTCGCCGTCGGCGAGCCTCCATGGTCGAATCCGGGGCCACCTATTGGCACATGGTGGATCTGCTGTGGATCGTGATCTTCGCCCTGCTCTACGTGATGAGGTGAGCGCATGACCACGACTGCTGCACGGGCAACCACCTACGCCTGGATCGTGTTGTCCGCGATCACGATCGTCTCCTGGTGGTTGGCACCAGGTCATACCCGCGGAGCCGCTGCCGTCGCCAGTGTGCCGATCACCGTCGCTGTGGTTCTGCTGGCATTCATCAAGGGACGCATAATCATCCAGTACTTCATGGAAGTGCGTACCGCACCCCGGTGGCTCAAGCTGTTCACCGATGTGTGGCTCACCGTCTTGTGGGTCAGCGTGTTGGCGATCTATCTCTACGGAACCTTGCTACCCGGATAACCGTTGGGCGAGGGCCCATGCGGCCTCCGCCATACTTCGGTAGCGTTCGCGATATTCAGTCGTACTGGCGCGCGCATCGGCGGCGTTGCCCTCCAGCCCGCGCCGCCAGACCCCGGCGGTGATGGAGGCCAGCCGGAACATCGAGAACACCACGAATACGTCAAGCGACTTCGGCGGCGTGCGGCCCGCATGGCCGCAATAGCTCTCGACGAAGGCCTGCTGGTCGGGAAGCCCAGTGCCAGTAAGATTCTCGTCGGCCACCCCGGTTCTTCCTCCAGGCCCGCCGGGCACATGGTAGGTCACGCAGAAATACCCGAGGTCGGCCAGCGGGTTGCCGATCGTCGCGAGTTCCCAGTCCAGCACCGCAACCACCCGCGGCTCGGTCGGGTGTAGCAAGACGTTGCCCAGGCGGTAGTCGCCGTGGGCGATGCAAGCCGGCGCATCGTCGGGCGGTAAATGGTCTGGCAACCATTGCGCCAGCAGGTCCATCGCCGGCATGTCCTCCATACGCGCTGCCTGCCATTGCCGAGTCCACAGTGCTACTTGACGTTGCATATAGCCCTCTGGCCGGCCGAACCCCTCGAGCCCAGCCGCGCGCCAATCCACGCGATGCAAGGCCGCGAGCACACGGGCCAGATCCTCATAGATGGCTGCGCGGTGCGCCGGTGTGCCCTCGCGCATCACCCGGTCGGGAAATACCCGGCCCGCAACGTGGTCCATAACAAAAAACGGTGTGCCGAGAATAGTTTCGTCCTGACACAGTAGCCGCATGCGTGGTACCGGCACGTCGGTTTCGGCCAACGCCGCCATGACGCGGTGTTCGCGCTCGACCTCATGGGCCCGGGGCAACAACTTGCCCGGGGGCTTCTTGCGTAGTACGTAGTCGCCACCGGCAGTACGCAGGTGATAGGTGGGGTTGCTCTGTCCGCCCTGGAATTGACGAATCTGCAGCTGACCGTCGAAACCCGGCAGCCGTCCGCGCAGATAGCGGGCCAGAGCGGCCTCGTCGAAGCGGTGTGCGGGCAGCACCGGTATCAGCTCTGCCATCCCCTCCATCTGCTGCCCCTTGTCGATGCGTGCTCGGGTCGCTGAGCGTCCGCCCAACCGCTCTGGCAAAGACCTTAGTACTTGTGCGCCAGGCCGACGCCGGAAATGACCTCCGATCCACAAGAGGCCACCCTTGACTGACCGCATTGCCGAATGTTAGGCATGTGCCCAGACCGGATATTTGGGCGACTGCCCAATCCTCAGTCCTGAAACGATGCCTGGCCGGGCGGGGTCAGATCGTCCTAGCAGCGAGGAGCGAAGGAACGATGGCCCGTTTCGGTATCGGCGTCATGCACAACACGATCAATTCGCGCTTCGGTCCAAAGCCGTTGGTGCATGCCGACTATGCGATCGGCCTGGCCTGCAGGGCCGACTCCTTCTGGGTCGCCGACCACCTCAACTCGGTGTTACCGCCGTCGATGTGGACCCCGAAGCATGTCGGCGCGGCCCGGCTGATCCCCAAAATGGACGCCCACCTTGAACCGTGGACGATGCTGGGCTACCTTGCCGGCCGGAACAAGCTCGGCCGAATGCGGCTGGGAGTGGCCGTTACCGACACCGGTCGGCGCAATCCCGCGGTTACTGCGCAGGCCGCCGCATCGCTGCACCTGCTCACCCGTGGGCGTGCGGTCCTCGGCATCGGCACCGGCGAGCGGGAAAGCAACGCACCCTACGGCGTGGACTGGTCGAAACCGGTGGCACGCTTCGAGGAAGCCGTCGCCACCATCCGTGCATTGTGGAACTCCAAAGGCGAGTTGGTCACCCGCGACTCACCGTTCTTTCCTTTGCACAACGCCACTTTCGCGCTATCCCCGTACAAGGGCAAGTGGCCCGAAATCTGGATCGCCGCGCACGGCCCTCGCATGATGCGCGCCACCGGACGGTATGCCGACGGCTGGTTCCCGGGAACGACCCGCGCAACCGAATACGGTGAGCAACTCGAGATCGTGCGTAACGCGGCATCGGATGCCAGACGCGACCCGATGGCCATCACCCCCGCGCTCATCCGGTTCATCGTGACAGGCCGGTCCCGCAACGAAATCGATGAAGTCGTGGATTCCGATATCGCCAGGGTGTTCACGCTCAACTGCCCCGCCAAAGACTGGGCACGGCACGGCGCGGAACATCCGCTGGGGGCCGACTTCACCGGAAACCAGGACCTGATACCGCAGACGATTGACGAGCAAACCGCGCTCGGGTACGCCGCGAAAGCTCCCCGATCCCTGGTCGAAGAATTGTTCGCGGTGGGCACACCTGACGAGGTCATCGACCAGATGGCGGAGTTCCGCGACCATGGTTTGCGCTGTCTGGTTGTCGGCAATCTTGGCGTTCAGCCGAGTCTGCGCAAGAGCGCTACCGCGACTGCGCCCTACCTCAAGGTCGTGCGTGCGCTGAAAAGGCTGTGAGGAGGTCAAGCAATGCCGATGATCGATCTGACGTACGTGCGCGGGTCGTTGGACGACCACGCACTGGGACGGCTGACCGACGAGCTGGTCACCGCGCTGCTGCGAGCCGAACGCGCCCCGGACACCCCATTCCTACGTGACAACACCCTGGTGTACCTGCACGCATTGGACTCGGCGGCGCAGTCGGTGGGCGGCCGCGGATCCGGCGCACCCCGATTCCGCGTCGAGATGACGGTCTTCGAGGGCGCACTGTCGCAAGATCGCAAGGAACAGCTCGCGGCTGACGTGCATGCCGCTGTGTGCGCGGCGGCGGGAATCGAGCCAGACGGCGCACGGGCCTACCACGTGTGGACGCTGATTCACGAGATCCCCGAAGGCAATTGGGCCGGTGGCGGCAAGATCATCTACTACCGGCAGGTGCAAGGCCTGGTCGCCGACGACGCACCCTGATTGACTGGCTCGGTAGTGTCCGCATATGGACATCTCTTGTGCATTCGCGACCTCGTCGGACACCCCGGCGCATGTGCAGCTAGCCGAAACGCTGGGCTACCGCCGCGCCTGGCTCTATGACTCCCCGGCGCTGTACCCCGACGTGTGGATGATCCTCACCCGGTGTGCCGAACGCACCTCACGCATCGGCCTCGGGCCGGGCGTGCTCGTTCCCAGCCTGCGTCATCCGATGGTCAACGCAGCCGCCATCGCCGAACTCGCGGACCAAGCGCCGGGTCGCGTCGCGGTGGCCATCGGCGCGGGCTTCACCGGCCGGTTCACGCTGGGCAAGCGGCCCATGCCGTGGCGTCAGGTCGCCGATTACGTCAGGTGCTTGAAGGCTCTGCTGGCCGGCGAGACCGCCGAATGGGACGGAGCGAAAATCCGCATGCTGCACCTGCCCGGCTACGGCGCGAAGCGACCGGTTCAGGTGCCGATCCTGATCGGCGCGGACGGCCCGAAGGGGCTGGCCGTGGCGGCTGAACTCGGCGACGGCGTGTTCTCTGCCGCCGTCCCGCAACCCGATGCGGTCAAGGCGGCCGAGTGGCGGGCACTGCTGTCCTTCGGCACGGTGCTCGACGAGGGCGAGGAGCTGACCGCCGCTCGGGTCGTCGACGCGGCCGGACCCGCAGCGGTGGTGCTGTACCACGCCAGCTACGAGCGCGGAGGCGCCGCCGTGGTTGACGCGCTACCGGGCGGGCGCGGCTGGCGCGAGGCGGTCGAGGCCTGCCCCGAGGATGAACGGCATCTCGCGATCCACGACGGGCATCTGGTGAAGGCCAACCCGCGTGACGAGCCGCACGTCGCCGAGCTCCTCCCGTTCGCCAGCTCAACAGGGTTGACGGGCACTGCCGAGCAGGTGTCGGAGCGCGTCGCCGGATTGGCCGCAGTCGGCGTCACCGAAGTCGTCTACCAGCCGGCCGGATCCGACATCGAGCGGGAACTTCGCGCGTTCGCGTCCGCCACCGGCCTTGCGGGCTGATTGGCGCCCCGACCGCGGCCGGCGGGTATTACCGTGTGGTGATGACTGCCGAAGTAATCGTGACGGCGTTGCTCGCGGCACTTTTCGGGTTTGCCGGCCTGATCAAGATTGCCGGACTTCGGCAATCGTTGGCGATCCGCGACCACCTCGGCGTCAAGCCGGTGCAGTGGCGGCTGATCGGGCTACTCGAGCTGGCCGGCGTCGCCGGTGTGCTGGTGGGCCTGGTCTGGCCGCCGATCGGTGTTGCCGCCGCCATCGGGCTTGCCCTACTTGTCTTGGGAGCCATCGTGTTTCACGTGCGGGCATCCGACAGTGTCGCTGACACGGCTCCGGCGGTGATCGGCCTGGGCCTGGCCGTTGCGACGGCCATCCTGCAGTCCGTCTGAGCGCATCGTTGTAGCACTCACCCGGCACTAGTAAGCTCGGCTAAATGAATGACGTCGTCATCGCCGGGGCGGGCCCCAATGGCCTGATGGTGGCCTGTGAGCTCGGACTGTCCGGAATCCGGCCGATCGTGTTGGACCCGTTGCCGGGACCTAACCCGGAACCGCGCGCCAACGGGGTGACGGGCCAAGGGGTTCGGATTCTCGACCATCGAGGTTTCTACAGCGTCCTGGCGCGGACCGATGACCCACCGCAGCCGTCGCCTTGGGCCATGTTTGCGGCTTTGACGCTGGATCTGGCGGGGACGGCGGATACCCAAAACTATATGGTCGCCGTGCAACAGCCCCGGCTTGTGCAAGTCCTTGCCGAGCGCGCCGGCGAGTATGGCGTAGACATTCGCTGGGGCCACCGGCTGACGGGTTTCGACCAGCGCGCCGACGGCGTCACCGTGCATGTCGCCGGTCCGGAGGGCGACTATCAGCTAGCGGCGAAGTACCTGGTCGGCGCCGACGGCGGCACCAGCCAGACGCGCAAGCTCGCGGGTGTCGATTTCCCCGGGATGACCTCGCATGACGCGGTCGCCCGGATGGCGTTCGGGCTGGTGCCGCCAGACGACTGGGTTGACCCGGTCACCGGCGCGCTCGATGTGCCCGGGTGGGGCCGAGTCCCGCCCACGCCGTTCTACCGCGCCGAACGCGGCGTGTTCGCCTGCCGTCGGTTGGGCGGCAGGGCGATGTTAATCACCCTTGAGATGGACAGCTCGGCTCGCGAGGACGGCCCCGACGACCACGACGACGAAACGCCGGTGAGCCTGCCCGAGATCGAGGCCAGCGTGAAACGCGTGCTCGGCGCCGACGTACCACTCCGGCCGATATCGCCCGACACCCCATTGGATCTGCGTCGCTTCTACGGCATCAACTCGAGGATCGCATCGCGATACACGTTGGGTCGGGTGATCCTGGTCGGCGACGCCGCGCACGTTCACTCCCCTCTTGGTGGACCGGGGCTGAATCTGGGTCTGCAGGATGCGGTGAACCTCGGCTGGAAGCTGGCCGCCGTCATTGCCGGTGGCGCGGAGCCTGCGCTGCTCGACACCTATGAGGTCGAGCGTCGGCCCGCTGCCGAGCGGGTGATCATGCACAGCCGCGCTCAGTTGGCTCTGATCAGACCCGGGACCGAAGTCACTGCGCTGCGCGAACTCTTTTCCGAACTGTTGACGAATCCCGAAACCGTGCACCGCCTCAGTGATCTGGTGTCCGGCAACGACAGTCGGTACGCCGTAGCCGATGACGCGCATCCGCTAGCCGGCCGCTGGGTGCCCGACTTCGCCGTCGTCAGCGCCGACGGAACGCGACGGGTAGCGGAACTCGCCCGCAACGGAAAGCCGCTGCTCATCGACCTCACCGACGGCGCCGTGGTCGCGGGTGCCTTCGCGGGCAACGCAGACCGGATCACCGTCGCCGCGGGACGTCCGGTTGGTGATGTGCCGGCGACGGCGTTGCTGGTGCGTCCGGACGGTTATGTGGCGTGGGCATCATCCGAGCTGAAGCCGGCAACTGACGAGCTTCGTGGCGTCCTCGCGCAGTGGTTTGGGATCACTGCGCCCTAAGTCCAAAGTTGGTTACTTCGAAGCGATTTCGTCCTGATACTTCTTGGTCATGTGCGCGACGGCGTCGTTCTGCGACTGCGCGAGGCCTTCCCGCGCCTGGCTGGCGCGCGCGGCCGCATCCAGCGTCGGCTGTGCCTGACCCTGGAAATGTGGCATCACCTCGGCTGCGAACAGTTCGGCTGACCGTTTGGTCGCGGCCGGATTGGCCCACTCGTGGCCCATCTGCAGCACGCAGCCGAACCCGCCGGATTGATCCCACATCCGCTGCACCTGTGCCCGTGCTCGCTCCGGCGTGCCGATCACACCCGCGCCGTTATCGTTGATGACGTCGATCATCTCATCGATCTGCTCGCCCGGCATCGTCATCTGCGGGAAGGCGGCCACCTTCTGGAAGTACCGGAACCAGGGCTCGAGGCCGAATTTCACGTCCTCGCGGGCTTGCTTGTCGGTTTCGGCGATATGGAACGGTCCGACCAGGCTCCAGTTCTTGCGATCGACCTTGGTGCCGAGCGCCGCCGCACGCTCTTCGACGATGTCCCAGTGATACCGCAGCGCATTGAAGCCTTCGATTATCAACGTAGCCCCGATGGAAAGCAGGCCGATGCCGTGCTTGCCGGCCAGCCGTGCGCCCGTGGGTGAAGCGACCGCAGCCACCGCCAGCGGGACACCTCCGTCGGAGTAGGGGGCGAGCTGCAGCTTGGCGTCGTGTAGCTCGTGCGTGGGGGTCTTCGCGCTCACCGTCTCGCCCGCCAGCAGCCGGACTACGATGTCGAGGTTGGTTTCCAGCAGCTCACGGGTGTCGGTTGGCGTCAGCCCGATCATCGACGAGTCGCTAGGTAGCGAGCCTGGTCCCACTCCTCCGATGACGCGGCCGTGCGTCAAGTGATCCAGCATCATCAGCCGGTCGGCGACCCAGAGCGGGTTGTGGTAGGCGAGCGAGATGACCCCGGTGCAGAGCTTGATCCACTTGGTCCGTTCCGCGGCGGCGGCGATGAAGATCTCTGGCGAGGCGATGAGCTCGCTGCCTGCCGAGTGATGCTCGCCAATCCACGCTTCGTCGAAGCCCAGCGCATCGAGGTGTTGGACGAATTCGAGATCTCGCTGCAACGCCAGTGTCGGGTTGGTGCCCGCCCGGTGAAACGGTGCGATGAAGTACCCAAACCTGAGCTTGGCCATCTGCGGTCCCCTAGCAGTCGAGTTGCCCGAACTTTAAACCTGCCACAAGACCTGCGGCCACCAAAGGGGACATTTCGGCGCGCCGGGAACCGGCAACTAGGCGCGCGGCGAGTCAGGTCCGCCGAGACAACTGAGCACGTATCAGTGGAGCGATTTGCTCCGCCATATACGCATGTCCGGCGTCGTTGGGATGCACACCATCGGGGCCGATCAGGTCGGGCCTGCCGACGAACCAGCCCTCGCTGATCGGATCTATGAACGTTGCCCCGGCGTCACGGGCCTGACCGCTGAGGGTGTCGCGAACGTACAGGACGTCGAACGGCGGATCGGCAGTCGGCCACGGCGGGCCGATCACCAGCAACTTCGACGAGGGCGCGATGCGGCGCGCCAGATCGAAGGTGTCGTGGGCCATGCCCGCCATCTGCATGGGGTCGACGCCCTCGTCGTTGCGGGAGCCGAAGAACACCACCAGCGCATCGTCGGGGTGGACGGCTCGGCCGGTCAGATCTTCAAAAACGCTGCCGTGGTCACCGCGCACGACATAGCCGGCTCTGCCCTCGGATGCGACATTGGGCAAGATCTGAACTCCCTGGTGAGCGAGCGCCAGCCAGGTGCGCGTGGTCCACGCATTCGAGCCCTGCCCGCCCTCGTCCGTGCCGGTGGTATAGGAGTCCCCGATCACAGCGACGTGATCAATCGGGGTGCCCCGCGCCGCTGTCTGGTAAGGCCGCGCCGGGGCCGCGCGGTGGCCGACCACTCCGACGGCAAGGGCCAGGGAGATCACCAACGTGGCTAGACGACCCACTGCTAGCTGCACTGTCCACCCCTCGACCGCATGCTGCACTCATGCACGCGGCATCGTATGAGCAAAACGACACCTTTCGCCGCCGACGCGCGGTTGTCCGGTTCGACCGCCGAGCCAGACCGGTCAGCGCAGGTGAAGCCCCCACCTGGTCGACGGGCACGGGCCGTCAATGGTCCCGTGCCACAGGGATCGTACTTGATCAGTGTGTGGCGCAGCAGCGTTCGCGTCCGCAGTCCACCCCTACCCTGCGCGCGCCGAAATCGACTTGGACCGCGCCTCCAGGGCCCGGTCGACCGATTTAAGCTTGCCGGTCGCGGCCTGAGCTGCCGGATCGGTCCGGGCGTCGGCGTGCGGACCGCCGACGTCGACCATCCTTCGCATCCAGCGCCGGGCGGGTTCTTCAACGAAATGAAACAGCACGATCGCGGCGCCGACGGTGATCGCGAGCAGGCCGGCGACGATCAATTTCCCTACCGTGCCCTGCAGCGTGAGCTGGAACTGTTCTGCAGCCCATATCCACGCGGTGTGGACCAGCTCGTGGACCATGTAGACGCAGAACGAGATTTGGCCGCCAAAGACCATCAGCCGGGTGGACAGCAGCGCCGGCAGGCTGCCCGTGCCGATCGCCAGCGTCATCACCAGCGGCACGAACAGCACGTCAACCAGCCCGCCGGTGTCCACAACACCGTGCAGCGGATGCGCGTCGAAGAGGTAGAGCAGGCCCACGACGCCTGCGAGCAGCAACGCGGAGATGTACCCGGCGCCGCGGCGGCCGCGATCGGTCGGGCGCAACCTCGTGACGGCGGCCGCGACCAGTGCTCCGGCGGTAAATTGCATGACGATGCGCGGCAGCCAGCTCCAGGGCGTATAGAACTGGCCGCTCACCAGCAACATCACCACCGGGGGTAGCGACGCGGCAACCGCCAGCCACATCAGGCTGCGTGCTCGGGTCGCGTGCGCCATCCGAAAGATCACCAGCACCAGCACGCCGAATATCAGGTAGGCCAACCACTCGGCGCTGATCGACCAGGCGGGCCCGTCCCAGCTCGACCCGTCGAAGAACGGCTGGAACCACAGCTGGACCAGCAGAACCTGACGCACGTAGCTGACCGCGTTGAACCCGCTAAGATCCTGCCACGGCACGTGACCGACGTGCATGGTGAAGATCACCCACAGCGCGGCCAGGTGCAGGGTGACCAGATACACCGGCCACACTCTGGCCAGCCGCAGCCAGAGAAAATGCAGGGTGGCCCGCGTCGACCAGGACCAGCCCATTCGATCGAGGTAATTCCAGGTCAGCACGAAACCACTGAGAATGAAGAACAGGTCGACGCCCTGCGCTCCGCAATTGATCACCGGCGAAAGCGCGTCGCGGAATCCGGGCGCCGCGTCACTCAGCAGCGGGCGGAAGTGAAAGAGCACTACCCACACGGCGGCGATGATGCGCAATCCTGTGAGGGCCTTGATCTCTCCGCTGCGCACAACACTCTTTCCGTCAGGCCACTCGTGTTTCATTCGCCACTGCCGCATCATCCGTGCTGCTGCGCCGGCTGTCCGGGCGGTTTCACTCCACGCGACCTGACAAACGACGGCGATGGCAGGGTATCAGTGCGATCGGCCAATCGCGAGTCTGCGACTCGGTGTGGCTTGGACACAATCCGCTGATATGCGAGCAGTTCACAGGTGGTGTTTGCGCGTCTAGCGTCAGCATCACGACGGGCGCGCCGTGTCCCGCCAGTACGGGAGAAAACAATGCCGCTGTTGTACGTCGACCTCATCGAGGGCCGATCGCCTGACGAAATCCGGGCGCTACTGGACGCAATGCACGACGCCGTCGTCGAAGCGTTCGGGGTGCCGCCGCGCGACCGCTACCAGGTGGTGAGCACCCACCCGGATCATGAGATCGTCGCGTGGGATACCGGTCTCGGGATTGACCGCTCTTCTCGGCTGGTGATTCTGCACGTCGTAAGCCGGCGTCGTTCACCCGAAATGGAGCAGCGGTTTTATGAGCTGGTGGCCGCCAACCTCGCCACGCGATGCGGGCTTGACCCGGCCGATTTAATCGTCTCAATCACCGACAACGGCGATGAGGACTGGTCTTTCGGCCACGGCCGGGCACAGTTCCTCACTGGAGAGCTCACGTGAGCGCGGCTGGGTCGCGTGAATCGCGGAAATCCCTGAAAACCCGTCTCACCGATTTCTTCGACATCGAACATCCGATCTTGTCCGCGCCTATGGCACTGATTTCGGGCGGCCGGCTCTCCGCGGCCGTAACGTCGGCCGGTGGCCTGGGCCTCATCGGTGGCGGCTACGGCGACTCGGACTGGCTGCAGCGCGAATTCGGCCTGGCCGAGGGAACGCGGGTTGGATGCGGCTTCATCACGTGGAGTCTGGCCCGCAAGCCCGAGCTGCTAGATGAGACGCTGGAGCGGCAACCGGCGACGATCATGTTGTCGTTCGGTGATCTGCAGCCGTTCGCCGAGCGCATCCACGCCGCCGGCGTCCCGCTTATCGCACAGGTGCAGACTCTCGACCAGGTGCGTGAGGCGCTGGATGCCGGCGCGGAGATCCTGGTGGCCCAGGGCGGCGAGGCAGGTGGGCATGGAATGACTGTCCGTTCGACTTTCACGCTGGTCCCCGACGTCGTGGACCTGGCCGCCGAACGTTCGCCTGAAACGCTTGTGCTGGCTGCCGGCGGTGTCGCCGACGGCCGTGGGCTCGCGGCGGCGCTAACCCTCGGTGCCGATGGCGCGCTGGTGGGCACCAGGTTTTGGGCCTCCCCCGAGGCGCTGGTGTCGCCGCGGGCGCAGCAGCGGGCCATTCGGGCTAGTGCAGACAGCACCTACCGCACGCGGGTCTATGACGTTGTGCGGCGCCTGGATTGGCCGCCCCAATACAACGAGCGAGCTTTGAGCAACCCCTTCGTCGACGGCTGGCACGGCAACGAGTCCGAACTACTGTCGTCGTTGCCGGATGTAGTGAACACCTTTGAAACCGCTGTCGCAGCCGAGGACTTCGACATCGCCGCCATATTCGTCGGCGAGGCAATCGGACGCGTCGACGACGTTCGTCCGGCGGCTGGCATCGTCGCCGAAATGGCGGCGGAAGCGAATCGAATCTTAAACGGAGAGAATGGTTTTAGTCCTCGATCAGTACAGGGGTGACCACGTAGAGGTTCGAAGCAAGCGGCTCTCCCACTGATCGCGGTACTTCAGCGCTTCGAACATGTAGGTGCCGGGTCCGCGGTGCTCGGGTGGGATGTCCGTAGTCAGCAGATGCAGCAGGGCGGCGTAGTCGTTGGTCGCGTCAATCTTCTGCCACAGCATTGCCTCTCGGCGTTTGTGGCTCCCGTGCGCTACCTGAAAGCAGGCTTGGATTTCGAGCACTCGTCTCCCGGGCGGGGCCTTGGAAAGCACTCGGTAGTAGATCTCATCCCACGATCGGATGTAGTCGTCCAGCGCGGCGTAAGGCCATCCGGTGTCCTCCATGAACAAACTCGGGGGATGCGTTGCACCGTCGGTGGGCACGGTCATCAGGTCCGCTGCTTGCAGCGGCGACCACTCGACCGGCAGCAGGATCTTCCCGATCACCTCGTGGCGCAGGTTGTCCAATTCGCGCATCCATGGCGCCAGATCGCCTCGTTGCGCCCGGCGGGCCAGGCTTTCCCACGCCGCGCCGTCGGCGATGCCGGTGACAGTGACCACGTTGTACGCCACTCCCGAGCCGTGAGCGTGGTTGGTGTACCACAGCAACCGAGCGTTGTCCTCCTGCGCCAGGGTGGGCATCCAGCCTTCGCGGTAGGCCGCCTCGAAGTCGTCCTCGCGGGCGCCGACGACCCGGTGGGTTTCGTGAAGGAACAGCACGGTGACTCCTTTCGGCCGCTCAGGCGTTATCTGCGATTAACAGGGCGAGCCGGCGGCGGTTGACTTTGCCGGTCTCGCTGTACGGGATGTGGTCGACGATCATCAGCCGCTCAGGCAGCTTGAAATAGGCGATGCGGTCACGACAATGCGACCGCAGCTCCTCGAGCGTCACGGGGAGGTGAGCCACCACCGCCGCGCCCACCCGCTGACCCATCTCCTCGTCGGTAATCCCGGCGACCGCGACGTCGCTCACCGCCGGATGGGTACGCAGTGCTTCCTCGACCTCGATCGGCCCGAACTTCTCTCCCCCGCGATTGATCGTGTCGCTGAGCCGGCCGCTGGGGTAGATGTAGCCGTCGGCATCCCGCCGTGCGAGGTCACCGGTATGCAGCCAGCCGTCGGTGACGTTCTGGATGGTGTTGACCCACAACTCGCCGACAACTCCCGCCTCGACGTCGGCCGCCGTGTCGGGATCCACCACACGGACTTCAACCCCGGGCAGCGGCTTTCCTACCGAGCCCACGCGGTTGGGATCGCGGTGATCCTCCGGCAATAAGGTTGTGTAGGCGCCGAGCGTTTCGGTCTGGCCAAACACGTTGGCAAACGCGACATGCGGCAGGGCGGCCATTGCACGGCGCACCAATGCGACGGGCGCGGTCGCCGCTCCGTAGGCGATGGCGATCAGCGAGGTTAGGTCGGTTCCGGCGAAGTCGCGATGGTCGAGGATCCGCTGGAGCATGGTCGGCACCAGGAATGCGGTGCGTACCCGATGCTCCTGCACCAGCCGCAACCACTCTGCAGCGTCGAACCGCTCCTGCACGACTGAGGTGTTGCCCGAGTACAGGGTGCCGAGCATGCCCAGGGATCCGCCGACGTGGAAGAACGGGACACACATCATCGACACCGTGGGCGCTGAGTCCGCGCGGAACGGTTGCCCCATTCCGCGGATCCGGGTGCTCAGCTGCCCGCTGGTGATTCCGACCGCCTTCGGGAGCCCGGTGGTACCGCTGGTGAACAGGACCAGGGCGTCGCGGTCGTCGATCTCCTCCACTGTCTTCGCAGCGGGAATCGGGCTGTCGCTCAATAGATGAGCCGCTGTCAATGTCTTGCTCGCGCCCGCTTCACGGAGCCGGTCCGCGTGTGCCTCTCCTGCAACCCCGACGTCGGCGCACCCCGCATTCTGCATCAGGCCCCGCAGCTCTGATGTTGTGAGCGCGGGGTTCATCAGCGCTGCCGCTGCACCGATGTGCGCCGCGCCGAGAACCGATGCGATGGAAAGCAGGCTGCCGCCGTCGACGACGGCGACGCGGGTTCCCGGTGCCACACCATTGGCAGCCAGACCGGCGGCGCAGCGTTCGACAGCCGCTGCCAGCTGGCCGTAGCCGATGACGCGCTTGCCGATAATGAGCGCGACGCGGTCGGGATCACCGGTAGCGGCGGCGTCGATGATCATCCCGATGTTCATGCGCGGCTCAATACAGGGGTGACCACGAGGAGGTGCGCAGCAGCCGGCTGGTCCATTGATCGCGCAGGTCCAATGCGTCGTACATCCAGGTTCCCGGTGCGCGGTAGTCCGATGGGATCTCGGTCCGAAGGAGGTTGAGCAGCGCTTCCGGCTGGCAAATGCGCTGCATCAGCACCACTTCTCGGCGCAGGTGACTGCCCAAAGCCGGCTGGAACGCAGCCTGGATCGTCAACATCGAAGCCGGCCGTTCGAGGCCCTTGGCGTACACCTCACCGCACCGGTCGATGTATTCGGCGAACTTGTCCTCGTAGGGCCACATGGTGTCCTCCATGTAGAGAGTCAGCTCGTGTTCGCGTCCATCGACGGGGACCTCGTCGAATGAAACGTCCAGAAGGGGCGACCACGGAAGCGCAACGAGGAGCTTGGCGTCGACGTCGTGCCGCAGCTCGTCGAGCTCGCGCATCCATCGCCGCAAAGCGCCTTTCTGAATCCGTAGGGCCAGGCGCTCCCATGCTGCTCCGTCGCGAATGGCGGTCACGGTGATGACGGTGTAGGCGGGTCCGCTGCCGTGGGCCTGGTTTGCGTACCAGAGCAACCGGGCTTCGTCACCGGCAGCGAGCATGGCCATCCAGCCGTCTCGGAATGCGGCCTCGAACTCATCCTCGGCGCGTCCCCGCACCTTGTGTACCTCGTGGATGAAGAGCATGCCGCGAGACCTCCTGTGCGAGCGCTGCACCGCGCCTTCGCTCAATGGACGGTAATCCCGGCGTCCTATCCTGTCCACGGGTCGCAACACCTGGACAGTCAAGGCAAACATCTGGTTTGCTCGCATCCATGGCCAGGCTTGATGTGCCGGACGGCCCCGGTGGTGAGGCCGCAATGATTTGGACGCTGCGACCGCAACTCGGCGACATGGTCGAGCGGATGATTCGCGGTGCTTACCAGCAGAGCATTCTGCCCCCGGACGAGCGCGAACTGGCCAGGATGCGGATCGCGCAGATCAACGACTGCGTCGCGTGCGCGGACTTCCGCGCGGATTCGGTGCTCGAGGCGGGCGTCGCGCCGGAGCTGTATGAGAATGTCGCGGCCTACGCCACCTACCCCGGCTACACGGCGCGGCAACGTCTTGCCATCGAATACGCCGAGCGATTCGCGAATGACCATGCATCGATCGACGACGCGTTCTTCGGACGGCTGCATGAAATCTTCACCGACGAGGAAATCCTCGATCTCACACTGTGTGTCGCGGTTTTCCTTGGTCTGGGACGTTCGCTGACCGTGCTCGGCGTCGACCAGTCGTGCGCAATCGATCTCTGAGCGAGTGGACATCACGGTTTGAGAGGAACGGTCGAGAAAGAGTGGACATCGCATCGGTCGACGAATTGCTCACCACCACCCGGTCGGTACGCAAACGTCTTGACCTGACCCGACCGGTCGGTCGCGAGGTGATCCTCGAATGCATACAACTTGCGATGCAAGCGCCGACGGCAAGCAACACGCAGGATTGGCGGTGGCTGGTGATCACCGACGCCGACAAACGCGCCGCCATCGCGGAGATCTACAGCAGCATCGGCGCTGAGTATCTTGCACTCGCCGCCAAGGACACGTCCGACCCGCAAACCCAGCGCGTGTACGCCAGCGCGTTCAGCCTCACTGACACACTGGCCCAAGTTCCGGTGCATGTCATCCCCTGCCTGGAGAACCGCATCGATAACTCCAGCGTGTTGACCGCCGCGTCGGCTTGGGCGTCGATCATCCCGGCGGGCTGGAGTTTCCTGCTTGCGCTGCGGTCCCGCGGTCTCGGATCGGTCTGGACGACAATGCATTTAGCCAAGGAGCAGGAGGTGGCCGAACTGCTCGGAATCCCGGCCACGGTCACGCAGGCCGCGCTGTTCCCGGTGGCGTACACGATTGGCACGGATTTCCGGCCGGCGGCCCGGCCGCCCGCGGAGACCGTCACTTACTGGGATAGCTGGGAACAGCCTGTTGGAGAAAGCTGATGCAGTCTTACACCGTGCGATTCCACGTCGACGCACCCCCGAAAAAGGTATGGCGGGTGCTGCATCCACCGGCACCGCCGAACTCGCCCAAGCCGCGGGTGCTCGAGTGGGCGACCGGCAGCATGGAGATCCTGAACGAAGGCGACGACGCCGGTGAGGGCTTGGTCCGCACCTGTGTCTTCCCCGTGCCCAGTTACCTGTTGTCGGGTGGCAAGGGGCGATCGTGGGAGACGGTCACCGAGGCGAAGATCAACAAGCTCTCGCGCTACGTGGCGATCGGCAAACCGCTGTGGTCGCGCGCCGAGGGCTACCACGAACTTGAGGAACAACCCGACGGCACCACCGTGCTGACCTTCCACGAGACCTACCACGCCTTCAATCCCGTGCTGCGATTCCTTCTCGAACGTCCGGTGCACGCGAAGATTTCTCGCGACAACCTCGAGATCTACGAGCACGCGCTCAGCTATGCGGGGTCGGTCAAGCGGCTGACCTAGGCGGCTGTACCCGCCAGTAGGCTGTCAGCAGGTTATGCAGCCTTTCGGTCGGTACCTGAAAATTGTTTCTTAGCAAAGTATTAAAGGCCGCACCCAGTGACCTTAGAGTAACAAATTAGCGTCTCAAACAGGTTGAGGTAATTCCTCGACCCGTATCGCACAAACATGTGTGAGAACTGGGGGCGCTCATGACCGATTCGATTGCTTCGGCGACTTCGTACTCGACGCCGCGTCACGCGCATCTTCCATTTGACTGCAACGGTGCCGCGGTGCGGGCCCAGTGCCGCCACCTGGCGACCGTCGTGACGATCAGCGGCGCAGTCGACGCGACCAATGTCGATCAGGTGAGTGCGTACTCCGAGCGCTTCATCCTGCCGGACAAGGCATTTGTCCTTGACTTGTCCGGCCTGGATTGTTTTGCAACACAAGCTGTTCGACTTCTCCACCGTGTCGATGCCGTCTGCAGCGCCGCCGGGCTGGAGTGGTCGATGATCCCCAACCAAGAAGTGACCACGGCGCTGTTGATCACCCGCGAGGAATCCAGCTTTCCCGTCTTCGGCTCGGTACACGAGGCGCTGCACCACCTCGCGGACGCCAACTCTGCACGCCGTCGGTTGCTGCTGCCGCTGCTCACTAAAACCGCCTAGCAGCGCAATCAGGCTCCGGCGCGTCCTGCGCAAACCCCGTATGCTGCTAATCGTGAGGTCGAAGTCAACCGCTATCGCCGCGGCGGCGCTCACTGCGCTGAGCTGGGGTGCGGCTGCCGGCCTCGCCAGTGCCGATCCACCTGCGCCGCCTCCCGGACCGGCTCCCGCGCCGCCGCCCGGACCGCAGGCGCCCGGACCTAAGACGACCATCGACCATGACGGCACTTACGCGGTGGGAACCGACATCGTGCCCGGGACCTACACCTCGGCCGGGCCGCTCGATAAGGGCGTTTGCTACTGGAAGAGGCTCGGCCCCGGCGACGACGGCAAACAGGTGGTCGATAACGCGATGAGCAAAAAGCCGCAGGTGGTGCGGATCGACCCGACCGACAAGGCGTTCAAGACCGACGGTTGCCAGCCGTGGCAGAAGGACGACGCGGCGACCCCCGACCCGGGCAAATCGCCAGCGGACGTCAACCTGACGTTGGGCATCCTCAACTCACTCATCGGCGGAGCGCAGGCACCCCCACCGCCGAAGCCGTGACGTCTTAAAGCCGGCCCGCAGAGCTGGCCGGGGACTGCGCAAGCCAGTCGCGCAGCTGCGCATAGACCAGCGGATGGTTCAGCAAGTCGAGGTGGTTCAACCCGGTCAGCGTCAGTCCCTGCTCAACGTCAAAGGGAATGTGCCGCGACCTACCGCGGCCCGCTGCGCTTTGCGACCGCACGAGGTGATCGCCGGCGATGATCCCGAGCAGCGACGGGGTGACGGTTGCAGCCACGAAATGGTAGGTGGCATGAGGCAGAAACGGCGCGTCATGGCAACGATCGCGCAAGAACTCGTCCGGATCGGCGTCGCACCAGTCCTCGTCAAGACAGGCACCGAACCGCAGATCCTTGACTCCGTCGCTGCGGACGTTCAAAAAGGCTGCGATGGCCCGGGTCTCGGGCAACCGGGCCAACGCCCACGACGCGATGCTTACGCCCCTTTCCAGATCGGCTCCCAGATGCGGCGAGCCGAGGCACACGACATGACTGACCGCGTCGGTCCATCGATGCTGCAACTGGGCGCCGTAATGGCAAGCGCTGCGCGCCACCAGTCCGCCCATCGAATGGCCCACCAGCACGAGCTCGGTGATGGGGACCGGCCAGTAGGTGTGTAACCGGTCCAGCACTTCGGCGTGCGTTCGGCCGTTCACCGACACGTCCAGCCCGCTGTTGTACCGCAGATGAACGGGGCTGAATCCAAGGTCGTCACAGAGCCGTTCGCCATAGCTGCGGCTGTCCTCGCCCTCGGGTGGCCTCCGAGACCATGACCGCTCGGTAAGACACCAGCCGTGTACAAACACGACAACCGGGTCGGTGGCCGTCGGAAATGCGGCTGCCAGCGACTCGGTCGTCAGCGGAACCGGTTTGCCGTGCTGTCGGATGGCCATCGCGCCGGCTAGCGGGTTGTCGCGCTCGGTCAGCTCATCGCCATAGATGCCATTCACTGCGGCGATGGCTGCGGCGGGCCCGATGCGTGATTCGAGAGCCTCGTGGCCGTCGTCACCCCAGATTTCAGCGGCCACCGTGCCCACGGCGTGCGTTACGCCGCGCAGGCCTCGGTCCACGCTGCTGTAGATCGCCCGCGTCAGCCCGTCATGGATCGTCCTCGTCGGTGCCGCCGACGGTCCGATGGAGCCGAAAACGCGGCCGGCGATTCCCGCGTGCATCCCCCGCACCAACGTCGTCACCACCGACGACGCCTCCCCCGCCAGGGCGCCGAGCGCCCGGATATCACTGCGCTGCATGTAGCCCCCTTTGGCTGAGCTGCCCGTTTGTCGTTTCAGTATACAAGCGTTTACTGTATGGGTCAGCTACCTACGCCAAGACTTCGCGGCACAGACCGCTGATAGGAGCGCTAATGGACGCCACCTTTTCGATGGACCTGTCGGAGGAAGTGGTGCACGTCCGTGACTGGGTGCATGAATTCGCCGAGTCGGTCATCCGGCCGGCCGCCGCGGAGTGGGATGAGCGGGAAGAAACCCCGTGGCCGATCATCCAAGAAGCCGCCAAGGTCGGGCTGTACACCCCCGACCTGTTCGGCCAAATGGCGGTCGAATCCAGCGGTCTGGGCATGCCGACGGTGTTCGAGGAAATGTTCTGGGGTGACGCCGGAATTGCCTTGTCGATCATGGCCACCGGGCTTGCCGCGGCCGCCCTGGCCGCTAACGGAACCCCGCAGCAACTCGGTGAGTGGCTGCCGCAGATGTTCGGCAGCCCGGGCGATCCCAAGCTTGCCGCGTTCTGTTCCTCGGAACCCGGTGCCGGTTCTGACGTCGGAGCCGTCCGCACCAGGGCGAAGTATGACGAAGCCGCCGACGAGTGGGTGCTCAACGGCACCAAGACGTGGGCTACCAACGGTGGAATCGCCAATGTCCATGTGGTGGTGGCGTCGGTGGAGCCCGACCTGGGCACGCGGGGGCAGGCGACGTTCATCGTGCCTCCCGGCACAGCGGGTCTGTCTCAGGGGCAGAAGTTCAAAAAGCACGGTATTCGGGCATCCCACACGGCCGAGGTGGTGCTTGATGATGTGCGCATCCCCGGTGAGTTGATCCTTGGCGGCAGAGAGCGTTTCGAGCGCCGGATCGCCAAAATCAAGGAAGGGCATCGCACATCGAGTCAGGTGGCGATGATGACGTTTGAGCGCACCCGTCCGATTGTGGGTGCGATGGCGTTGGGAATCGCGCGCGCTGCCTACGAGTACGCGCTGGAGTACTCTCGCCAGCGCGAACAGTTCGGCCGCAAAATCGCCGAATTCCAGGCCATCGCGTTTAAGCTGGCCGACATGAAAAGCCGCATCGACGCGTCGCGAATGCTGGTCTGGCGGGCCAGCTGGATGCAACGAAACGACAAGCCGTTCAGCTCAGCGGAGGGCTCGATGGCCAAGTTGTTCGCCAGTGAGACCGCCGTGTACGTCACCGATGAAGCGATCCAAATACTCGGCGGCAACGGCTACACCCGCGATTACCCGGTCGAGCGGATGCACCGGGATGCCAAGATCTTCACCATCTTCGAAGGCACCAGCGAGATTCAGCGACTCGTCATCGCGAGGGCGCTCACCGGCCTCACCATTCGGTGAGACCTGCGGGCGCGGAGGACTAGTGAGCTGCCGCGTTAGCCTCGTCGTCGGCGCCGTTCACGACCAAGGCTTCTTCCCAGCCGTTGAGATGCTCGTCGGCGGGCGGCTGATGGTGCTCCGGGTGTTCGCGGTTCTCCAGACCGGCCACCGCGCGTATCGCGGAAATCAGCTGTTCGATTAGCGGCGTCTCGTTGTCGGACGGAGTCCCGCCGAACTCGAGCTCGTCGGGCAGCTCCGGCCGAAGTCCCACTCCATGTGCCGCCTCCTGGGGCGACAGCTTGGCGTAGACGCGTGCGGTGTAAAGCTGTTGTCCGAGAGTCGATCCGGGAGCCGATGCGGCGCGCTCCATCAGATCGTCGTAGCGTCGCCGGCAATCGCTGAGCGCCATCATGACCGTGGGGGTAGACCTGCCGTGACTGGCCGCTTCGGTCAGTGCCGCGCGCAATTTGCGCATACCGGTGAGAACCACCTCGGCCCGTTTCTGGAATTTCTTGTCCTCAGGAAAAGGCAACGAATCGATGGCAGCGCGGTACATGTGCATCGCAGCCTCGGCGAGATTCACAATTGTTTGCGCTTCGCCTTCATGTGGATCGAATTCGCCCATGGCCCCTCAATTCTGTGGTGGTGTTCAGCTCAGGTTCGGCGGCCCGTTACCAAACTTCCGTCCCGACGGCTGCATGGACGAGGGTATCGGTAACAGCGTCGACCCGCTATAGGGGTAGTGCGCACGCGTTCAGTAGCCGGACTCGGCTCCCGCAATGCTCGGCCCGTGCCGATTGGCTCAGTTGAGGCCGTAGAAGCGCTGCGCGTTGCGCCCGCCGATTTTTGCCCGCGCGGCTTCGCTGATGTCCGGGCGCGTGCGCAGGTGCTTGGTGCTTTCGGGCCACTCGCCGTCCCAGTGCGGATAGTCGCTGGCGAACATGATGAAGTTATCACCGAGCACGTCGATGACGCCGGGCAGGATCGGCTCTTCCGGCTCGCAGGTCACGAAGATGTTGCCGGCCCGCACGTACTCCTGTGGATCGCGTTGCCAACCATGGTCGATCCAGTCGCCGCGCTTTTCGAAATGCTCGTGCAGCCGGTCGATGAAGAACGGCACCCATCCCACACCCGCTTCGAGGAAGGCCACCCGCAATCCGGGATGCCGATCGAAAACACCGCCGGATACCAGCGCGGTCATCGCCGTCATCTGGTCGAAAGGAAAGCTGATGCAGTGCACCTGGATGTAGTTGGTGAAGCGATCGACACCGATCTTCGGCAGATGGATGCCCGGCGCGCCGTGAATGCCGAGTGGCATGTCGAGCTCGACCGCAGCCGCGTAGAACGGATCGAGGTCTGGGTGGTCGAGGTTGCGCGTCTTGAGCGCCGGCGGGACAAGGGTGGCCACCAGCCCGAGGTCTTTGGCTTCCCGCATGACGTCGACCGCCACCGGCCCATGCTCGATCGGGGTCACCGCGACGCCGCGCAGTCGGCCGCCCGCCGGTGCGCAGAAATCCGCGATCCACTGGTTGTAGAGGCGGGCGAACCCGGCGGCGAACTCCGGATCTTCGAGGCTGGGCGCGCAAAGGCCGAGGCTGGGATACAGCACCATGGTGTTGATGTGGTCGCGATCGGCGTCGCCCAACACGCCCTCGGCTGACCTGCAGTTGATGTTCGGCGCCGTGCTGATCCCATGCTCCGGCGGGCAGCCGGCGCCCGGGCCGGTGTCTTCCGGATACTTGCGACCCTCGATCAACAGCCTCGGCTTCCTGTCGGCGCTGGCCGTGACGTGGTCCGGCCAGCGCTTCATGGCCTCGATCGCCAAAGAGGGGTTCTCGGCGACGTGTCCGTCGGCATCGATGATCTGCATGCGTCACTCCAGAGGTACTCTCCAGGCTTCGACAGCACCGGGCTGTCGTCCGAAACCCTACCGCCGTCCGCGGCTTCCACGGTGTGTTGTTGATATGACGCACTGGCCTGAAAACCGCAGGACGCCGGATTGGCCATGGGGCGTCCGTGTAACACTGCGGTAGTGGCTATCGCTATTGCTCGTCCCAAGCTGGAAGGCAACATCGCGGTCGGCGACGACCGTCAGCTCGGGTTCGCCGAGTTCGGCGACCCGCAGGGACGCGCCATCTTCTGGCTGCACGGCACCCCCGGTGCGCGACGGCAGATCCCGACCGAGGCTCGGGTCTACGCCGAGGAGAACCACATCCGGCTGATCGGCATCGACCGGCCCGGAATCGGGGCCTCGACGCCTTACCAATACGACACCGTCGTCGCGTTCGCCGATGACTTGCGCACCGTGGCGGACACGCTCGGCATCGACAAGATGGCCGTCATCGGCCTGTCCGGTGGCGGTCCCTACACCCTCGGCTGCGCGGCGGCGATGCCCGATCGCATCGTGGCGGTCGGGGTGCTCGGCGGCGTCGCGCCAACTGTCGGCATGGACGCGATCGGCGGCGGGGTGATGGCGCTCGGCTCAGTGGTGGCGCCGCTGTTCGAGGTGGCCGGATTTCCGATCCGGTGGGCGGCGGTCGGTTTCATCCGTCTGCTGAAGCCGATCGCGGAGCCCGCGTTGTACCTCTACGCGCATGTCTCCCCCGAAGCCGATCGGCGTCTGCTGGTACGCCCGGAATTCAAGGCGATGTTCCTCGACGATCTGCTCAACGGTGCCCGCAAGCAGCTGGCGGCGCCGTTCGCCGATGTCATCGTCTTCGCCCGGGACTGGGGATTCCGGCTCGAGCAGGTGAAGATCCCGGTCCGCTGGTGGCACGGCGACCGCGACCACATCGTCCCGTTCGCCCATGCTCAGCACGTCGTCGACAGGTTGCCCGACGCGGAGCTGTACCACCTGCCCGGGGAGAGCCATCTCGCCGGCCTGGGCTTTGCCGAGGAAATTCTGCACACCATGGTCGAGCTGTGGGACACCATCGACAAGAGCTGAATTCCCCCCGTGTACGCCCCGTCGTATCCGACCGTGTGATACATGGTGCGAGTGCCCGGACAACAGCCACTCACCAACGATCAGCGCAACTCGTTCATCGCGGCACTGCTCGGTTGGACAATGGACGCCTTCGATTACTTCCTCGTCGTGCTTGTCTACGCCGATATCGCGAAGACTTTCCACCACACCAAAACCGAAGTGGCATTCCTGACAACTGCCACCCTGCTGATGCGGCCAGTGGGCGCATTGCTGTTCGGGCTGTGGGCCGACCGCGTTGGTCGGCGGCTACCGCTGATGGTGGACGTGGGGTTTTATTCCGTGGTCGGCTTCCTGTGCGCGTTCGCGCCGAATTTCACTGTGCTGGTGATCCTGCGACTGCTTTACGGCATAGGGATGGGCGGTGAGTGGGGTCTGGGTGCCGCGCTCGCGATGGAGAAGGTTCCAGCCGAACGACGCGGCTTCTTCTCCGGGTTGCTGCAAGAGGGCTACGCATTCGGCTATCTGCTCGCAACGTTGGCGTCGCTGTTGGTGATGGACCGGCTCGGGTTGTCATGGCGCTGGCTGTTCGGGCTGAGCATCGTCCCGGCGCTGATCAGTCTGATCATCCGGTACCGGGTGAAGGAATCTGGGGTCTGGGAGGCCGAGCAGGACCGAATGCGGGTGACCCAGACCAGAATCCGCGATGTGCTGCGCGACGCCGCCATCATCCGCCGGTTCATCTATCTGGTGCTGCTGATGGCCGCCTTCAACTGGATGAGCCACGGCACCCAGGATGTGTACCCGACCTTTCTGTCGGCCACACACAACGGCGGCGCTGCGCTGTCGAGCACCACCGCCAAGTGGATCGTGGTGACCTACAACGTCGGTGCCATTGTCGGCGGGCTGACCTTCGGCACCCTCTCCCAAAGATTCGGCCGCAGGTACACCGTTGTGTTCTGTGCGGTGTTGGGGCTACCGATCGTGCCGCTGTTCGCTTACTCGCACACCGCGGCGATGCTGTGCCTCGGTTCATTTCTGATGCAACTCGTCGTGCAGGGCGCGTGGGGTGTCATCCCCGCGCACCTGACTGAGATGTCGCCGGATGCCATCCGAGGTTTCTACCCGGGAGTCACCTATCAGCTCGGCAATCTGCTGGCGGCGTTCAACCTGCCGATTCAAGAACGGCTGGCCGCTGCCCACGGCTATCCCTTCGCATTGGCGGCGACGATTGTGCCGGTACTGATCGTCGTCGCCATGCTGACGGCGATCGGCAAGGACGCCACTGGAATCCGTTTCGGCACAAAGCAAAGCAGCGTCGTCGCGTCCACCGACGAGGATCACGACGGATAGGCTCGGCCGATCACGCTGAAGGCGCGCCGACCAGCGCCCGGTGCAGCAGGTGCATCGCCACGGTTGTCGAGCGCTCCCGAATATCGGCGCGGTTGCCGGGCAGTCGAAGTGTTCGGGTGGACGACTCGCCGTCGGCGAGCGCCACGGTGAAGCAGACGGTGCCGACCGGCTTGTCTTCTGTTCCCCCGTCCGGTCCGGCGATCCCGGTGATCGCCACCGCGGTATCGGCGTCGAAGCGGCGCAGCGCACCCGCGGCCATCGCCTCGGCGACCGGCTCGGACACCGCGCCGTGGACTTGGATCAGCGTCGCATCCACGCCGAGCAACTCGGTTTTCGCCTCGTTGGCGTAGGCCACCAGCCCGCCCCCGACATAGGCCGACGAACCTGGCCGATCGGTGAGCCGTGCAGCCAGCAGCCCGCCGGTGCAGGACTCCGCCGTCGCGATCCGGCGAGCGGCCAGCAGCCGTGCCACCAAATCGTCAATCTGCGAGCCGTCTTCGGAAAAGATGTGCTGCCCGTGCCGATCGCGCAGCAATTCGACCAGTTGGCTGTACCCGCCTGCGGCATCGGGCTCGTAGCGGGTGACAATCTCCAGCTCCCCGCGCCGCAGGCAGGTGGTGATCTCCAGGTCGTTGAAACCCGCGAGGCGCTGCTCGGCGTCGCGCAGCGTCTCGGCCAGGCCGGACTCCGGCAACCCGAACATCCGCACGGTGTCCTGGCGGTAGATCGTGCGGGCGGCGATGGCTTCCTGGACGGCGGGTGTCTGCACGGCGGTCCGCCACATCGGCTGCAATTCGCGGGGCGGACCCGGCAGCACGATGACGGTCGGGGTACCGGGCACGACGACACCGGGCGCGGTCCCTACCGGGTCGATCACCAGCGCCCCGGCCGGAACCATGGCCTGCTTGCGGTTGGCCGCCCGCACCGCCTCGAAATCACCGCCCCCGATACGGGCCATCAACTTCTTCAAGATCGCCGCTATTTTGTTCTCCAGCTCGGCGTCCAGCACCAGCTCACGTCCGCAAAACCGCGCCACGGTCGCGACGGTCATATCGTCGGCGGTCGGCCCCAGGCCGCCGCTGGTCACGATCAGGTCCACGCCCTCGCCGGCCAGGAAGCGCAGCTGCGCCTCGATGTCGGATGCGCGGTCGCCGCTGATGGTGATGTGGGCGAGTTCGACTCCCAACTCGAGTAGCCGGTCCGCGATCCATGGACCATTGCGGTCGGCGACCCGACCGGTCAACACCTCGGTTCCGGTGACGACAATGCCCGCGCGTGCGCTCACCGCTATGACACTAGGCGTGCAGGAGGATGCGTCGATGATCGAGTTAGAGGTGCTTGCGGCCGACGTGACCAAGCTCGCTTTTCACGCAGCGGCCGGGCAATGAGCCGCCGGTCGGCTCAGGGATCGCTGCGCCGCCCGGAAAGATGACGCTCCACCGACGCGGTTTTGCCGGCCATCGCGTTGGTGACACCCGATCGCCAGTCGGCCTTGATCACCACGCTGACCCGCGATGCCCGAGCGGTAACTACCTCGACGGCGCGCTGCACGACTGCCATCACCTCGCCCCAGTCGTCGCCTTCGATCACGGTGAACATCGCATCGGTCTTATTCGGTAACCCGGAATCCCGGACCACACGGACGGCTTCGGCAACGATCTCACCGACACTTTCGCCGACTCCCAGCGGTGTGACGGAGAATGCGACCAGCACGGACACACCACGACCCTACTCGCGGCGCATGGCAGCATCGGGCGCATGCGGGTTCTGGTGCAACGGGTCTCGTCGGCGACGGTGTCAGTCGATCGGCATGTCGTCGGATCGATTCGGCCGGACCGCCAGGGGCTACTGGCATTCGTCGGGGTCACCCATGACGACGATATCGGTAAAACCCAGCGGCTCGCTGAAAAGCTCTGGCAGCTAAGAATTCTCGACAACGATCAGTCCGCAGCCGACGTCAACGCGCCGATCATGGTGGTCAGCCAGTTCACCCTGTACGCCGACACCGCCAAGGGGCGACGACCGTCATGGAATGCCGCCGCGCCGGGGGCCCTTGCCGAGCCGCTGTTAGCGGCGTTTGTACAAGCGTTGCGGCAATTGGGCGCCGACGTGGAGACCGGCACATTCGGCGCCCACATGCAGGTCGAACTGGTCAATGACGGCCCGGTGACCGTACTGCTGGAGCTGTGATTGGCGAGTTCTCGCGGCCCGACGGCGGGCATTCGGTGGCCGGCGACGACACCACGTCATCAAACTCGGCATGTTGCATCTGTGGCGCCTGGGCGGCGTAGCGTGATTCGAAGGCGGCCGGTGGGAGAGCCGCCCCGGTGTTTGTGGAGCTGGTGAGTGACGTACGCACAGAGTGGTCACGAAACCTCTCATGGATCCTTTGTGCACCCCGCTCTTCTCTACCGCACACAGCAGGAGTACCTCGATTGCCTGTTGCCGTTTATCTCCGACGCCCTCGAGGCAGACCAATCAGTACTTGTCGCTGCACCGGGACCCAATCTGGCGGTGCTGGCCGACGGGTTGGGCCCATTGACCGCCCACGTGGTGATGACCGACATGACCGAGGTGGGTCGCAACCCCAGTCGCATCCTGGGCGAGGTGCTGAGCAGGTTTGTCGAGAAGCATCCAGATCAACCGGTGCGGATGATCGGCGAACCGATCTGGCCGAGTCGATCTGAAGTCGAATACCCCGCCTGCGTGCAACACGAGGTGCTGCTCAACTGGGCATTCACCGGCCGGGACGTCACGGTGGTCTGCCCGTATCACGTCTCGCAGCTCGATCCCGAGGTCATCGCCGATGCCCGTCGCACCCATCCGGTGCTGTGGCAGAACGGGGTGTTCGAACACGACAACGCCGCATACGCCCCGGAAGCGATGCTGGCTCGCTACAACCAACCGCTGTCGAGCGACTCCTCCGCAGTCAGGTATACGGCCCGGAAGCTCACCGATCTTGGCGGCGCGCGAGCTTTCGCCGGCGCCTACGCGGAGTGGTTCGGCTTGTCCGCGGACCAAACCGCGGATCTGCAATTGGTCGCCAGTGAGCTGGCAACCGCGAGCCTGACGCACGTGGGCGGGACGTGTCGGCTCGCGCTGTGGCGACATGATGGCCATGTGGTCTGCGAAGCCCGCGATGACGGATGTCCCGACGATCCGCTCGCCGGGCGTCGAGCGTATGGCAGCGACAGCGATCGGGGGCGCGGGCTGTATGTGGTCAACGCCGTGGCAGACCTGGTGCTCACCCATAGCACTGCTGACGAGACGACGATCCACGCCTACCTTCCCTTGTGAGAGGGACCGGATGACAATTCGCTCCGACGACGACGAATGGGACATCGTCAGCAGCGTGGGCTATACCGCACTGCTGGTAGCCGGATGGCGTGCGCTCCACGCCACGAGCGAGCAGCCGCTGGTGCGAGACGACTACGCAAAGGATTTCATCACCGCTTCGGCCGACCCGTATCTGACCGGTCTGCTTGCCGATCCGGGAACCTCCGAGGGGGCGACGGCCTTCCCGCGGCTTTACGGGGTGCAGACAAGGTTCTTCGACGAATTTTTCTCCTCCGCCGCCGACCGCGGTATCCGCCAAGCAGTCATCGTCGCAGCCGGTCTGGATTCTCGAGCCTATCGGCTGAACTGGCCAAGTGACACAACAGTATTCGAGGTAGATCAACCAAAAGTCCTTGAGTTCAAACGACGCGTGCTCGCCGAGCGGGCAGCCGAACCCACCGCCCATCGTGAAGAGGTCCCGGCCGATCTCCGCGACGACTGGTCAATACCGTTGCGGGCGGCGGGGTTCGATCCGCAACGGCCCACCGCCTGGTCGGTGGAGGGGATACTGCCCTACTTGACCGGCGACGCGCAGGACACCCTGTTCACCCGCATCGGTGAGCTGTCCGCGCCGGGCAGCCGGCTCGCGATCGGTGCCCTGGGCTCGTGCCTCGACCAAGACCGCCTCGCCGCTCTGGAAAAGAGCTATCCCGGTGTCAGCCTGTCCGGGGACGTGAATTTCTCCACGCTGACCTACGGCGATGCGGAGAAAACCAAACCCGCAGAATGGCTGGCCGAACATGATTGGGCGGTCGAGCTTGTCCGTACCAACCCCGAATTGCAGGCCCACTATGGCCGAACCCCGCCCGAAGTCGATCGGCAAGTCGACCAGATCATGCACTCCGAATACATCACTGCGATCCGCTGAGCTCGCGCGCTACTCGGCCGCGACGTAGGTTGTGCCGCGGCCCACCCGCTCCCACAAGACGCCGCCGGCTGCGGTCACACCCGCGTGAATCAGTTCGCGTTTCAGGATTTTGTTGGTCGCTGTTTTCGGTAGCTCCTCGTTGATCCGCACGAAGCGGGGCCATGCCTTGGCTGACAAGTCGGGTTGCGCGGCGAGGAACTTCTCGAATGCTTCTGGCGTCAGGGACTGACCCTCATCCAGAACGACGGCGGCCATCACCTGGTCGCCGACCTGTTCGTCCGGCACCCCATAAACGGCCACCTGGTTGATCGGGGCCAGCCGCTGCAGGATTCGCTCGATGGGTACTGCTGCCAGGTTCTCGCCGTCCACCCGCAGCCAATCCGCGGTGCGACCGGCCAGGTAGATCCAGCCGTCTGCGTCCCGGTACGCCAGATCGCCGGACCAGTACATGCCGTGGCGCATCCGCTCGTTGGTAGCCGTCGGATCGTTGTAATACCCGGAGAACGGGCCGCCACCTTGGGTATTCACCAGTTCCCCGACCGCCTCGTCGAAGTTGGCCAGGGCACCGTTCTCGTCGAAAATCGCTGGCGCGCATTCGGTAACAGCTTCCGGGTTGTACACCGCGACGCCCGGATATCCCTTGCCGATGGACCCGGCCGGGGTGCCGTCTTCGCGAGTGACGATGACCGCAAACTCACTCGATCCGAAGCTGTCGACAACCCGGCAGCCGAATCGTCTGGTGAATTCTGCGATGTCGCGATCGGTCGCCTCGTTGCCGAACGCCACCCGCAGTGTGTTGTCGGCATCGTCGGGCTTCTCCGGCGTAGACAGCACCAGGGCCAGCGGCTTGCCGACGTAGTTCATATAGGTGATGTTGTGGCGGCGGATATCGGCCAGAAATCGCGAGGGCGAGAACCGGGCCGGAACCATCGCTGCACCACTTCCAATCGCCACCGCCCAGCCGGCGGCCACGCCATTGGAATGAAACAACGGCATGGCCAAGTAGCACACGTCGCTCTCGGTGATTTCGAACTGCGCGATCAGGCTTGCGCCGCAAAGGATTGCCGCCACGTGGGCGAACCGGACCGCCTTCGGGTCGCCGGAGGTTCCCGACGTGAAGATCATCATCAAGGTATCGCTCGGCCCGACCTCGCGGTGCGGTACCAGTGGCGGTGCGGCCGCGACCGCGTCGAGGTAACGGCGCGACGACACGTCGAGCACGGTGACGTCCGCCAGATCCAGCCCGTCGAGCAGCGGCACGTGGTCGGGATCAACAAGCAGCAGTTGGCAGTCTGCGCGCCGGATGTCGGCCAGCAGCCCGGCGCCGCGCCGGATGGTGTTGATGCCGCACAACACGTAACCGCCCAACGCGGCGGCGGCCATCGACCGCAGCATGGCCGGGGAATTGCCGAGCAAGGCGCCAACGTGTAGCGGACGAGTGGTGTCGGCCAGCCCGATCAGCGTCGATGCCTCGGCTGCTGCCTCGGTGAGGTGCTCGCGCCAGGTCCAGGTCCGGTCGTCGTGAATGACGGCGGGTGTGTCCTCATGCGTGCGGGCCCGCAGCAACTGCTGGACGGTCTCAAACATCGGTTGGCTCCGGTCGGTACCGCAATAGGGTGACCCGGGTATCGGGAATGTCGCAGAACACCGGGCTCACCCGCATGCCGATCCGGACGTCGGCGGGATTGACCCCCACCAGCTCGGTGCTGAACCGGGGCCCGGCGTCCCACTGGACCACCGCGAGGATCTGCGGTACCGCATCCGCCCACGGCGGGCCGGTCGGTCGCTGCGCCACCGCGAAGGTGTACACCGAACCGGCGCCGTCGATTTCACGCCATTCGAGGTCGTCGGCCAGCGTGCCCGGAGCCAGCGTGCGCGGATAGAACACGTACCGTCCCAACGAAGGCGAATATTGCACCAAAATCCGGTGTGCGGTGAGCGCATGCCAGAACGGCTCCGAGACCGGCGTGGCCTCGGGAAGTGGTCGCGGCTCGGTCATGGTCAGTCACCCCCCAAGACCAGCGCGACCTGTTCACTCATGATGCCGCCCGTGCCGCTGACGAACGCCCGGTGACAGTCGGCCACCTGCGCCTGGCCGGCTCGGCCCATCACTTGACGCGCGGCGTCGACAGCGTGATGCATGCCGCCGGCCATGCCGGCCTGCCCGAACGAAAGCTGCCCGCCCGCGGTGTTGAGTGGGAAGTCGCCGGCGAAGGTGAGGTCATGCTGGTTGACCCAGGCCATGCCTTCGCCTTTGCCACAGAACCCTGCATTCTCGAGCGTCATCAGCACGGTGATCGTGTAGCAGTCATACAGCGACGCGACATCGACGGCGGCCGGGGTGAGCCCCGCCATCGCGAAGGCTTTCTCGGCGGCACGCGATATCGGCGTCGTCATCAGGTCTTCGGCGTATGTCGCCGTCTTGAAAGCGATGTGCTCGCCGAATCCCTTGACCCACACCGGCCGATGCCGGGCGCGCCGCGCCACGTCCGCGTTGGCAACGAGAACACCCGCACCGCCTTGTACCCGCATCACCGTCTCGAGCATGTGGATCGGATCGGCGATCATCGGGCTGGTCAGCACGTCGTCGACGGTGATCGGCTTGCCGTGAAACACCGCGCCGGGATGCGCACACGCATTCGTGCGCTGGTCCACCGCGATCTTCGCCAGAGCTGCTGCGTCGTAACCGAAAACAGCCGCGTACCGCTGAGCGATTTGCGCATACGGCGCGTTCTGGCCGACGTTGCCGTAGGGGATCTCGAACTCGGCCTGCGGCGACCCGTACTTGTTACTCGACGCGCCATGCCAGCCCGGCGGTGGCCACGGTCGGCGTGCGGACGTCGGCAACACCGAGGACCCGGGCACGACCGCGAGTACCGCGTCGCAAAGCCCGAGTTCGACAGCGACGGCGGCCCGCCACACCATCCCGGCTGCGGTGGCGCCGCCCAGGTCTACCCGTTCCCCGAAATCGACGGGCAGGCCGAGGTATTCCGACAAGGTGGCCGGGGCGAACATGTCGGATTCCGCCAAGCCGTGGCACAGCAGGCCGTTGACCACCGTGGCATCGACACCGGCATCCTCGACGACCATCTTGGCCAGCAGCGCGTACTGGTCCAGGGTGAACGAGGGCGGGCGGGTCGGCTTGCGCTCGGCAGGCAGCTCGGCGATACCGATGATGGCCGCCTCACCCCGCAGGCCCGTCACAATTGCTCTTCTTGGGGTTCTCCGCAGGGTTCTCGGCGCAATGGCAGTGCGACCGTGGCCGTCCCCGGCATCAGCACCGTGTCACCTCGTCGCCCGGCAATCTCCAGATCGACCAGCCCGGTGCTGTCAGCCAACCGCTTTCCGGTCACCACCCCGCCGAAACTCAGTTCTTTACCGGCAAATGCGATCGCCCGGTTCTGCACGGCGTACTCGACCAACCGGCCGCGGCCGCCGATCCAGTCGGTGATCGCGCGGGCCAGCAACGCGGCCTGCAGCGGGCCCTGCACGATGACGTCTTCATAATCCTCGACCGTTCGTGCCCAGTCTTTGTCGTAGTGGATGCGGTGGCCGTTGTACGTTGCGGCGCTGAAGAAGAACAGCTGTCTCTCGTCGACCGTCACCGTCAGCGTCGGCAACGGGTCGCCGGTCTGAACGTCCTCGTAGAAAACCTGCTCGCTACCCATGGCGCTCCTCACGGCCGGGCGATCATCGATGTTGTTGCCTCGGCAAGCAATTCACCCCGTTGATTGCGGTATACCGTTCGCCAGGTCACCAGAACGAACCGGCCGGAGCGACCTTGTTTCTCCACGATCGACTCGATCGTGCGCACCATCTCGATTTCGTCGCGGTGATAAGCCGGCCCGAAGAACGTCGTGCTCTCCCCGCCGGCCATGCGCCTGGGTGCACGGGGAAACGCGAGGCTGCCCGATGCCGCTCCGGAAGAACCATCCAGCCGCAAACCCTCCAGTGCGGTGACTCCCAGCACCGCGTACTGCAGGAAAAGCGGCGGACAGATGATGTCGCGGTAGCCTTGGGCGCGAGCGTATTCGGGCTCGAACCACAATGGATTGTGATCATCGACCGCCGCGGCCCAGCGTTGCCAGTCGCGCCGGTTGGCCTCGCCTGTTGCTGTTGCGGCGACGGTGCCCACTCGCGACGCCGACTTGGCGTCGATCAAACTGTCCTCGGTCATAAGACTTCCTCCTCCAGCCACGCTCCGGCCACGTCCGCCCCGCCGCCTAGCGTGGACAGCACCCGGGCCCGCTCGGAGAACAAATGCAGATCGGTCTCGACCACATAACCCATCCCACCGTGCAGTTGGTGCGCGTCAAGCGTGATCGATTTCGCTGCGCTGGCCGCGTGCATTCTGGCGATCGCGGTTTCACGAGTCGCGGTGCGACCCCGCCCGATCCAGAACACCGCCGAGTGAGCCGCGAGCCGAGCCGCGGCCAGCGCGATGTGCATATTCGTCACCAGATGCTGCGCCGCCTGAAACGACGCAATCGGTCGGCCGAACTGTCGGCGCGCCACCGTGTAGTCAACGGTGCGTTGCAGCACCGCCTCGCCGACGCCGACCAAGTCCAGCGATAGCAATGCCACCGCGGCGTTGGCCACCCGGCGCAGGTCGTGATCGGTCAACCCCGAGCCGTCCGGCCCGGCAAGCACCGCGCTCCGATCCGCCACCTCAACATTGTCAAACCGGACACGAGACGCGCGGTGGCCGCCGATGAGCGGCATGGTGTCGACGTGCACGCCCTCTGTTTGCAGCGCGACGACAAAGCCCATTGTCCGTTCGGACCCCGCGTCGGCTGCCGATACGACGATGTGACCGGCCAGGTCGGCGTCTGCGACAAAGTCGGCCACGCCGCTGAGCCGCCAGCCGCCTTCAGCTGCGGCACACACCCGTAGCGTTGGAGCGATCAGCGCGGCATTCGCTGCGCTCCACAAGCTGGTTGTGGCGCAGAGCTTTCCGGCGGAAAGTGCAGGCAGCCACTCGGCATGTTGGTCCGGTCCGCCGAGCAGGTGGATGGCAAGTGCCGCCTGCAGGGTGGCGTGCACGACCGTGGGACATAGAGCCCGACCGGCTTCCACACAGAACACGCCCAGGTCGGATAGCGTGCCACCGGCGCCGCCGTAGGCCTCCGGAAGCAACAGTCCGAATATCCCGGCATCGGCCAACGCCTTCCACAACCTGTCCGGCATCGGCCGCCGGTCCGAGTCGCGCAGCTGACGGACCAGACTCGTCGGGCACTCGGCGAGGAAAAGCGCGTTCAGCATCGACGTCAACGCTCGTTCGTCGTCATCGGGTAGCAGCTTCATCGGGCGTCAACCATCAGCGGCCATACGACGGCATGCCGTGGCCACGCTGGGCGATGACGTCGCGCAGCACCTCGTTGGTGCCGCCACCGAACCGCATCAGCGGCGCCACCCGGTAGAGCCGTTCGAATTTCCCGTCGGCAGGCGCGCCCGGGCTGCGATAGGCCAGCAGGCCGTCAGGACCGAGCAGGTCGATGGCCAAATCGGCGATCCGCTGGCGCAGTTCGCTGGTGAACACTTTCTCGACGCTGACTTCCACGGTCGGGATGACACCGCTGTCCAGCAGTGACGCCGCCTGGTATCCCATCAGCAGTGCCGCTTCGACGTCTGCTTCGGCGTGGGCGAGCCGACGGCGAAAGCTGGAGGTTTGCAGCGGTATCGAGCCGTCGCGGCGCGGACGGCCGGCAAGCTCGATCAGCTCGTCGAGTGCGCGGCGCAGATCGCCCGCGTTGGTCAGGGCGCCTCGTTCGAGATCCAGCGCGCCGGTGATGTAGGTCCAGCCCCGATTCACTTCGCCGATCAGGTTGCCGACGGGCACGCGAACCTCGTCGAAGAACACCTCGTTGGTGCGATACCCCGACCACGCGTAGAGCGGACGGATCGTCACACCGGGCAGATCGACGGGAACCATGATGACCGAAATTCCCCGGTGCCGTGGGGCGCTGGGATCGGTGCGAACACAAAGCCATTCATGGGTCGCTCGCTGTGCGCCGCTGTTCCAGATCTTGGATCCGGTGATGACCCACTCGTCACCGTCTTGCACCGCGCGGGTGCGCAAGCTGGCCAGGTCGGTGCCGGCATCGGGTTCCGAATAGCCCACCGCGCAGGTCAGTTCTCCGCGGGCTATCGGCGGAAGGAACTCGAGCTTGTTCTGTTCGGTACCGTGTCGCATGATCATCGGCGCCACCGAGGTCACGGTGAGATCCGGCCCGGGAACGCCCCAATACTCGAACTCGCGCATCAACAGATGCTGATAGGTCGCGCCGAGTCCCAGACCGCCGTATTCCGGCGGCCAGTTCAGCCCGAACCATCCCCGCTCGCCGATTTTGCGCCGGAACGACGAGACTTCCCCGTCGGGAAACTCCTGCCCGTGTTCGGCCAGCTCGGCCCTCAGCGCAGGCGTGACGTTCTCCCCCAGAAAGGCACGCACCTGGGCCAACCAGGCGTTCTGCGCTGCGTCGAGTTCGAATTCCACCATCCACTTCCTAGCGCGTCCTACCCGCCTGCGCCCGGAATTTCGAAAAGGAACATTAAAGTACTACGACGTGAGCATCGACGATCCGCTGGCGGCGTCCCCCGCGGTCGCGGATATCGCCGCCGGTTCGGCGGGTCCCGATGTAGGTGCGTTCTTCGACCTCGACGGCACATTGGTTGCCGGCTTCACGGCCACCGCTCACGCTGCCGACCGGCTCCGTCGGCGGCAGGCCAGCATCGGCGAGATCCTCGGTGTCGCGGAAGCCATGATGCGATATCGGTTCGGCCGCATGGAGTTCGAGCGGCTGGTGGTGCGGGGAGCGGGCTACCTGCGCGGCGAATCCCTCGCGGAGCTGCAAGAGACTGGTGAGCGGCTGTTCGTCGACCGCATCGCGACGCGCGTTTTACCGGGCATGCGAGCGGTCGTGCAAGCGCATCAGGAGCGTGGACATACCGTGGTGCTCTGCTCGTCGGCGCTGAGCATCCACGCCCACCCCGTCGCGAGCTTCCTGGGCATCAGCCACGTGGTGTGCAACTACTTCGCGGTCGACGATCGCGGTCGGCTGACCGGGGATATCGTCAGGCCTATCGTCTGGGGGCCGACGAAGGCGGCCGCTGTACAACGTTTTTGCACCGACAACACCGTGGCGCTGGAAGGTAGTTACTTCTATGCCGACGGCGGCGAGGACGTGCCGTTGATGGCGTTGGTCGGCCATCCCCGACCGGTCAACCCTAGACCGCGGCTTGCGGCGGTGGCCGCTGAACGCGGCTGGCCGGTGCTTCGGGTGGCGGCTTCGAGCGGCCGAATGCGGTTCAGGTCGCTGATCGGGAAAGGCACCTGATGCAATTCTGGTCTGGCACAGCATTTATGGACTCGGCGGAGGCGCTGGCGGTCGCGAGAATGCTCGACGAGGCCGGCTACGACGGGGTGATCTGTGCCGACCATCTGATTTATCCGCGTGCTCTGCAGTCGCGATACCCCACCGGGGCGGAGCGTCCGCCGTGGTCGCCTGAGACTGCGTGGCCGGACTCGTGGATCCTCATCGGTGCCATGGCGGCAGTGACCCGTCGGCTGCGCTTCTCCAATGCCGTCTACGTCGCACCCGCCCGTCCGCTGCTGCAGGTCGCCAAACAGGTGGCCACCGCGGCGGTCATTTCCGAGGGCCGGGTGTCGCTGGCGGTCGGCGCCGGCTGGATGCGCGAGGAATTCGAGCTGTTGGGACAGGATTTCGGCAACCGTGGCAAGCGGCTCGACGAGATGATCCCGGCCTTACGTGCGCTGTGGCAGGGCGGTTGGGTGTCGTGGAGCGGCCGCTACTACCGGGTACCCGAGTTGATGCTCGAGCCGCACCCGACGACGCCGGTGCCGATCCTGTGTGGCGGCGAATCGGAGGTGGCGCTGCGCCGGGCGGCGCGGCTGTGCGACGGGTGGGTTGGCACGGCCTACGTGTGGGACGACGCGGTTGGCTATGTGCAGAAGCTGACCGCGTTGCGGCGCGAGTACGGGCGGCAGGCCGAACCGTTCGAGATCATGCTGGCGTTGCTGGAGCCGCCGTCCGCCGATCTTTTCCGGCGCGCCGAAGACCTTGGGGTGACGGCGGTGATGCGCTGTGGGCGGGTGCGCAGCACGTCCTGGCCGGCGACCACGAGGCATTTCAGGCGTCCACGCATCCAGCCGAGCGCTACCGACCGTCGATCGAGCGGTTCGCGCAGACCGTCATCGAGAAGTGCCGCTAGCGGCTAGAGCCGGTGGGGAACGTCGTTGATCAGGCCGCCGTCCATCACGAATTCGGCGCCGGTGGCATAAGAGGATTCGTCGCTGGCCAAGAACACCACGAAGTTGGCGACCTCGTCGGAGACGCCGGGGCGGCCGAGCGGGACGGTGACCATGTTGTCCGGGAAGTGCTTGGTCATCGGGGTGCGGATGAAGCCGGGATGAATCGAGTTGACCCGGATATTGTGCGGGGCCAGCTCCAGGGCGGCTGATTTCGACAGGCCGCGCACCGCCCACTTGGAGGCGACGTAAGGATGCACCATCACGGCCCCGCGCAGGCCCTCGATGGACGAGACGTTGATGATCGAGCCGCCGCCCGCGGCCTTCATCGGCTCGACCGCGGCCTGGATGCCGTGGAATGTGCCGTTCAGGTTGACGTCGATGACCTTGTGCCACTTGTCCAAGTTGAACTGTCCCAATTGGCCCAGCGCCACGATGCCGGCGTTGTTGACCAACACGTTGAGCGTGCCGAAGTCGTCGACCGCGGTGGACACCGCGGCGTCCCATTCGGCGGGCTGGGTGACGTCGAGGTGGACGTAGTGCGCGGCGTCACCGATCTCATCGGCGAGTGCTTTGCCCTCGTCGTCGAGGATGTCGCCGATCACCACCTTGGCGCCCTCACCGACCAGCGCCCGGGCGTGAGCGGCCCCCATCCCCCGAGCGCCGCCGCTGATCAATGCAACTTTTCCGTCCACACGTCCCATGAGGCGTCAGGCTACCGCAGCCCGGCGCAGAATTAGAACTTGTTCCACTGCGGGACCGGCGACCGCGCACTGGGCAACAATCGAGCGATGAGCGTCGCGACCTCGTTACTCACCGCGTGCAGCGGGTTCCTGTTCGCCGTGTTGTGGATGGACCTCATGTTCGACGCGCAGGTTCTCAGCGATCGACATCCCGGCGGCGACCTGCCCGAATACGTACTGGCCTCCATCGCGGGCTACTACCAGCGCGCAGTCACCGGATCCCGGCCGATGAGCCGGCTGATCGCCGTCGTCATGGTGGTGTTACTGGCAGCGTTGGGGTTCCGAGCGGTTCGAGGCCACGACCCGGGCTGGTTGATGGCGGTGTCGGCTCTGCTCGCGGGCGCCCCGGTGCTGCTGGCACTGACGCACACGGTTCCCAACGCGGTCCGGCTCGGCAACCGTTCGGGCAGCCCGACCGACCAAACCGCTATGGCGCGGTCCATCTGGCGTGATCACCTGGTGTGCGCGGGTGCCATGCTGGCTTTCCTGGCGCTGTGGGTGGCCCACGCCGAGGTGGTCTAAACAGGGCCGGGGGTCACAGCGGGAGAAATCCGTACTAAACTAGAACACGTTCCAGTTACGTCGCCCGCAAGCAGACCAGTAAGGAATCAGCATGCACACTCCCATCTGCGACGAGCTCGGCATCGAGTTCCCGATCTTCGCGTTTACGCACTGCCGCGATGTCGTCGTCGCGGTGAGCAAGGCCGGTGGTTTTGGCGTGCTGGGGGCTGTCGGCTTCACGCCCGAGCAGCTCGAGATCGAGCTGAAGTGGATCGACGAGAACATCGGCGATCATCCGTACGGGGTCGACATCGTCATCCCGAACAAGTACGAGGGCATGGACTCGCATCTGTCGGCCGAAGAACTGGCCGAGACGCTGCGCAAGATGGTGCCGCAGGAGCATCTGGATTTCGGAAAGAAGATCCTCGCCGATCACGGTGTCCCGATCGAGGACAGCGACGGCGACAGCCTGCAGCTGCTTGGGTGGACCGAGGCGACCGCCACGCCCCAGGTCGAGGTGGCGCTCAAACACCCGAAGGTGAAGATGATCGCCAATGCGCTCGGCACCCCGCCGGCCGACATGATCAAGCACATCCATGAAGCCGGACTGAAGGTGGCCGCGCTGTGCGGCTCCCCCTCGCAGGCTCGCAAGCACGCCGACGCGGGCGTCGACATCATCATCGCGCAGGGCGGCGAGGCCGGCGGGCACTGCGGCGAGGTGGGCTCGATTGTGTTGTGGCCACAGGTCGTCAAGGAGGTCGCCCCGGTACCGGTGCTGGCCGCGGGCGGTATCGGCAGCGGCGAACAGATTGCAGCGGCACTGGCTTTGGGCGCCGAGGGGGCGTGGACCGGTTCGCAATGGTTGATGGTCGAGGAATCCTCGAACACCCCGGTGCAGCAGGCGGCCTACGTCAAGGCCGGCAGCCGCGACACCGTCCGCAGCCGCTCGTTCACCGGTAAGCCGGCCCGGATGCTGCGCAACGATTGGACCGAAGCCTGGGACCAGCCGGACAACCCGAAGCCGCTCGGTATGCCGTTGCAGTACATGGTGTCCGGCATGGCGGTGCGGGCCACGAACAGGTACCCCAACGAGTCTGTCGACGTGGCGTTCAACCCGGTCGGTCAGGTGGTCGGGCAGTTCAGCAAGGTGGAAAAGACGTCGACGGTCATCGAGCGGTGGGTGCAGGAATACCTGGAGGCCACGAACAGACTGGACGAGCTAAACGAGGCCGCCACCGTCTGACGAACGGTCCTGGACACCAGGATTATTCGTCGCCGTCGTCGTCGGCGTAGTTGCCGGTGAAGACCTCTTTGGCTCTCCCGAAGGCGTAGGTGGCGATGTCCAGTGAGTTGTGCACGATGTCACCGGTTCCGCCGGCGATGTCCCCCTTGATGATGTGGCCGGCGTCTTCGACGATGTCCGACGACCGCTCGACGGCGTTGGTCACGATGTCTTTGGCGGCGTCGAGCGCATCCTTGGCGTTGAAGCCCATTGCAGTCTCCCTCTATATCCGTCAGGCGGTATATCCGTCAGGCGGTCAGCCGGTGACACCCGTGTCCGACGGGAAGCCTCCGCCAATACCGTTCGGGAACCCGCCGCCGGTCAACTGCCCGACCTGCCAGCCGTGTTCGGTGCAGAGCATAGGAAGCCCGTCGGGCGTCTGGGCCGATGACCCGCGCGGATTTTGGCACGGCGCACCGACCTGCTGAACTCCGTTGAGCGGGTAGGTGATCACCCAAAATCCCGACTGCGCGGCCGGGAACTGGTTGACGATGAAATGACATGCCTCGGCCTGACCGCCCGGGCCGCGTCCGAAGATGAACCGCTCGTAGTTGTCGCACGGCGCACCCGCCGTCGCGTCGTAGTTCATCCCCGGCACGTCGCCGTCGTAGTGGCCATTGTCGGCGGCGGCGGCGGGCGCCAGGCCGACAGCGGAACCCGTGATCGCAGCGGCGATGAACACTTGGCGAATCATGACCCACCTTCGGTGTCGCGGTGCGGGGACCATTCATCGCCCCCGGCGGCCTGGGGCAAGCATAGCCAGTGCCGCCTCGACCACAAGGGCGTTTTGCTCCGGCCACATGGGGAGATCGGGTCGGTGATCAACTGCGCAGCCAGCGATGTACTGCCCATCACCTGCAGTGCCTTGCCGTCCCGCCCACGCAGGTCGTGAGAACACGTTTCAATCCGTCGCCCGACAAACCAGTGAGAACGCGTTCCATCTGGGCGGTCGCGATGCTTTACTGAGCCAGAACGCTTCACCTTTAGAGGTCTTCACGTCGTATTCATATTCATAGGAGTGCCCCCGATGCCGACTCCAAATCTCCCGCCCGGGTTCGATTTCACCGATCCCGACGTCCACGCCGAGCGGCTGCCGGTCGAAGAACTGGCCGAGCTGCGGCGGACCGCGCCGATCTGGTGGAACGAGCAGCCCGACGGGGTGGGCGGGTTCGACGACGGCGGCTTCTGGGTGGTGTCCAAACACAAGGACGTCAAAGAGGTGTCGCTGCGCAGCGACGTCTTCTCCAGCCTGGAGAACACCGCGTTGCCGCGCTACAAAGAGGGCACCGTGCGCGAGCAGCGCGACACGGGCAAGTTCGTGCTGCTCAATATGGACGCCCCGCAACACACCCACCTGCGTAAGATCATCTCCCGCGGCTTCACACCACGGGCCGTCGAGCGACTGCGCGACGACCTCAACGAGCGGGCACGGCAGATCGTCGCGACAGCGGCCACCGAAGGTTCGGGAGACTTCGTCGAACAGGTCTCCTGCGAACTGCCGCTGCAAGCCATCGCCGGCCTGATGGGTGTGCCCCAGGAAGACCGCATGAAACTGTTCCACTGGTCCAACCAGATGGTGGGCGACCAGGATCCCGAATTCGCCAGCAATGACGGCCTCACCGCCTCGGTCGAACTGATCACCTACGCCATGCAGATGGCCGCCGAGCGGGCCAAGAATCCGGGCGACGACATCGTCACCAAGCTCGTCCAGGCCGACGTCGACGGCCACAAGCTCTCCGATGACGAGTTCGGCTTTTTCGTCATCTTGCTCGCGGTGGCCGGCAACGAGACCACCCGCAACTCGATCACCCAGGGCATGATGGCCTTCACCGACTTCCCCGACCAGTGGGAGCTGTACAAGCGAGAGCGGCCCGCCACCGCGGCCGACGAGATCGTCCGGTGGGCCACCCCGGTCACGTCCTTCCAGCGGACCGCCTTGGAGGACTACGAATTGTCCGGCGTGCAGATCAAGAAGGGCCAGCGGGTGGTGATGGTCTACCGCTCGGCCAATTTCGACGAAGAGGTGTTCGACGACCCGTTCGCCTTCAACATCCTGCGTGATCCCAACCCGCACGTGGGATTCGGCGGTACCGGCGCGCATTACTGCATAGGGGCCAACCTGGCGCGGATGACGATCGACCTCATGTTCAATGCGATCGCCGATCAGATGCCCGATCTGACGTCCGCCGGTTCGCCGGAGCGGCTGCGCTCGGGCTGGCTCAACGGCATCAAACACTGGCAAGTCGACTACCGCAGCCCCGCTGCGAAATGCCCAGTCGCGCACTGAGACCTATATTCAAGCAATGACCACCCATCGAGCTGTCCACGTAGAGTCCGCAGGCGCAGCCTTAGAGCTGGTCGACGTCGAAACCAAACCCCCGGGTCGTGATGAGGCACGGCTGACGGTGACCGCATGCGGGATCTGCGGCACCGACGCCCACTTTGTTGCGGGCGGATTCCCCGGCATGTCGTGGCCGTTGACTCCCGGGCATGAGATCGCCGGAACAATCGCCGAACTCGGGCCGGGCGTCGAGGGTTTCGCGGTCGGCGATCGTGTCGCGGTCGGGTGGTTCGGCGGGTGCTGCTATTACTGCGATCAGTGCCGCAAAGGCCAATTCATTCACTGCGAGAACGGGAAAATCCCGAGCTGGCAATATCCGGGCGGATATGCCGAGTCGGTGACCGTGCCGGCCAGTGCGTTGGCTCGGGTACCGGCCGAGCTCTCCGACGCACAAGCCGCCCCGATGGGCTGCGCCGGCGTGACCACCTACAACGCGTTGCGGCACACCAAGGCGTTGCCCGGTGACCGGGTGGCGATCCTCGGCGTGGGTGGGCTCGGTCATCTCGGGGTGCAGTTCGCCCGGGCGATGGGCTTCGAGACCATCGCGGTCGCCCGTGGAACCGCCAAAGCCGAGGATGCCCGGAAGTTGGGCGCTCATCACTACATCGACTCCACCGCCGGCGACCCCTCCGAAGCGCTGAAGGCCCTGGGCGGTGCCGCGGTCGTGCTGGCTACCGCGGGAAATTCGGGGGCCATGGCAGCGACGGTCGGCGGTATCTCGCCCGAGGGTGAGCTCGTCACTATCGGTGTCACGCCTGAGCCGCTGCCGATCAGCCCGATTCAGCTGATAACGCCGGGGATCGGCATTGTCGGGCATCCCTCCGGGACCGCGAAAGAAATCGAAGACACAATGCAGTTCGCGGTCTTGTCGGGCGTGCGAGCCTGGATCGATGAGCTACCTCTGTCGCAAGCCGCCGAAGGCTACGCGGCGCTGGAACAGGGGCGGGCGCACTACCGCACCGTTCTCACCATGTGACCGAGGTGTGGACCCTCAATCCGGACGACGGCGAGCTGTTGGTCCGCACCGGAGTTGCCGGCAGGGCGGCGAAAATGGGCCACCGGCTCACCATCGCGATGAAGCGGTGGGAGGCCACCGTGCGGTGGTCCGGCGATAAACCCGTCGCGGCGCAGCTGACAGTCGACGTGGATTCGTTCGAAGTTCTGCGGGGCGAAGGTGGGCTCACACTGCTGTCCGGGCCGGAGAAAATCCTGGTTAGGTCGAACGCCTTACGGCAGCTGGGCGCTGGGCGCTTCCCCCGGATCTGCTTCGAGGCCGACACCATTGAAAAGAGCCGCGACGGCTACCGTCTGGCCGGGACGCTGCAGATCCGCGGAACGACCCGCGATCAGGTGATTGACCTGCGCACCGACGATCTCGATGACACATGGTGGCTGTCCACCCAGGCCGTCGTTCGCCAATCCGAATTCGGCGTCAAGCCATACTCGTTGGTGATGGGCTCGTTGAAGGTCGCCGACGACGTCACCGTGTCGTTTACTGCACAGCGGGCCAAAGACATCTGACAAGGAGCTGATATGCGGATCGGAGTGGTGTTCCCGCAGACCGAGATTGGCGCCGACGCGGGTGCAGTGCGCGCCTACGCCGAGCACGTCGAAGGGCTCGGGTTTACCCACCTGCTCGCCTATGACCACGTCGTCGGCGCCGATCCTAACGTTCACGCCGGCTGGGACGGCCCGTACGACCTGCATAACACCTTCCACGAGCCGCTGGTGACGTTCGGCTATCTCGCGGCCGTCACTACCTCACTCGAGCTGGTGACCGGCATCCTGATCCTGCCGCAACGGCAAACCGTCCTGGTTGCCAAACAGGCGGCCGAGGTGGACCTGCTCAGTGGCGGCCGGCTACGCCTGGGTGTCGGCCTCGGCTGGAACGCGGTCGAGTACGAGGCACTGGGAGAAGACTTTTCGAACCGCGGCAAGCGCAGCGAAGAGCAGGTGGACCTGATGCGCACGCTGTGGACCGAACAGACCGTTACCTACCACGGCACATATCACCAGGTGACCGGAGCCGGACTGGCGCCGCTGCCGATACAGCGGCCGGTTCCGGTGTGGTTCGGGGCATCCTCACCACGCGCATGCCGGCGCGCCGGTCGCCTCGGCGACGGCTGGTTTCCGATGGTGGGACCCGGCCCGAAACTCGAGCAGGCGCTGCAAGAAGTAGCGCAAGCCGCAAGGGAGGCCGGCAGAGACCCCGCCCAGATCGCGATGGAGGGCCGGGTCTCCTGGGACGGCAACGCCGACGACCTTGCCGCCGGCCTTCGGGTCTGGGCCGACGCGGGCGCCTCGCATGTGTCGATCAACACCATGGGCGCAGGGCTGGCGTCGGTCGACGACCACCTTCGTGCGTTGACTAGCGCTGCCGAAACCGCCAGGGAATTCACGGCTTAGCGCCAATCCGGTTGTCATCTCAACGGCGGTGTACTCTGGGAGAGAGGTCGGTCATTACCTCGGCTAACTAACCCGGGTAGGACCCGCCGCCTGGAGAGGGAGAACATTGCGCACAGACAACGACACATGGGACCTGGCCACCAGCGTCGGAGCGACCGCGACGATGGTGGCCGCTGCCCGGGCGGTTGCCAGCAAGGCGCCTCACGGTCTTATCGACGATCCGTTCGCCGAGCCACTGGTCCGCGCGGTCGGCGTCGATTTCTTCACGCGATGGGCCATCGGAGAGCTCGATCCCGCCGAAGTCGACCCACCCGACACGGCGTGGGGCATGCGGCCGATGGCCGATTTGATGGCAGCTCGGACAAGGTATTTCGACGATTTTCTCCTCGACGCGACCAAAGCCGGGGTCCGTCAGGCGGTGGTTCTGGCCTCGGGCCTCGACGCGCGCGGGTACCGGTTGGCATGGCCGAGCGGTACGAAGGTGTTCGAGATCGATCAGCCGCAAGTCATCGAGTTCAAGACTGCGACGATTGCGGGTCTGGGTGCCGAGCCGACCGCTGACCTGAGAGCGGTACCCATCGACCTGCGTCATGACTGGCCAAAAGCGTTACAAGAGGCAGGCTTCGACGCCGGCCAACCCGCCGCCTGGATAGCCGAAGGGCTGGTGGGGTTTCTTCCGCCCGCGGCACAGGACCTGCTGCTGGACAACATCACTGCGCTCAGCGCCACCGGCAGCCGTCTGGCGGCCGAGATTTTCATCAACGCGCCGGACGCCGACAACGGGCAGTCCGCGAATCTGTTGGACTCGGCGACGGCGCGGTGGCGCGAACACGGTCTGGATATCGAGCTCTCTGCGCTTGGCTACGACGGCGAGCGCCATGACGTTGCGACATACCTCGATGAGCACGGGTGGCGTGTGGTGCGCACGCCATTGAGTACGTTGCTGGCCGACAACGGATTACCGGCGATTCCGCCCACCGACGGCCAGCCGTCATTCGCCAGCAACTACTACTGCGCGGCGACGCTGTAATCGGAGAATCCCGGCAAATACTGGGGTCGCAGGGCCCGAGACCTTCGGAGCCGGGGGTTAAATCGCTTCCGGCCCAAGGTAATCCGCTGTATCAGGGGTGACTAAGGCGGTGGTGCGCCTGGATTAGCCGGCGGGGCTTGGCCCGGTGCCGGCTGGTCCGGCGGCGGGTTCTGCTGACCATGCAGGCGCTCGAGCAGCTTGGTGAGCAGTGGATGTGGATTCGGTTCCGGAGGCGGCGGTGGAGCGGCCGGTGGCGGCGGCGCAGGCGGCGGGACCGGTTGGGCGACGGGAACTTCAGCCGACGGTCCCTCGGAAACGACAGTCTGTGGCTGGGCAGCCGCCGGAGCTTGCGAGGGTGCGGGCGCCGGCGCTGGTCGCGCAACCGGTGCCTCGACCGCTGCCGGCCGCGGAGCCGGGGCTCGCACGACGGGCGGAGGCGCCGCCCGGTGGACCACATGTTGGACCGGTCCGGTAGCTCGGTCGGGAACCAGATGCGGGCCCATGGCGAGTGACAGCGATGCCACGAACGTGACCGCGCCGGCCACCAGCATCGTCAACGCCCCCGCAGAGGAGTGCTGTCGGGAGCTTCCCCGCTCTCCCCGCATGCTGTTGACGGTTTCAAGCATCTCGGTGTCGGTGAATTCCGTGCTCGCGGCCGACGCGAGGGCGGCGCCCCGCGCCAAGGCCAACTGCGCGCCGGTCTGCGTCATGACGGGGACCGGCACCGCTGTCTCAAGCCGCCACGACACCGCTTCGAGCTCCTCATCAGGACCGACGACAACGATGCCGCCCGGTTGCCATGAACTCCGGTCGAACAGGGTCGTCAGCCACTGGACCAGGCGAACGGGCCCGCCCGACAGCTGCTTGATGGCGGTTTGTGGTTCGTCGTCGCAGGTGTCGACCATGACGACGATCGTCGAATCGCCGTCCAATACGCAGACGGCGGCCTGCTCGTAGCCGATGACCGGAGCGATCGCCCGGGCCAACATGTCGCAAGCCTCATGCAACCGAATCGGGACAACATTGTCGAGGCCGGCATTGTTCAGTGACTCCAGCAGCAGCGCGGCCTCCGCGGCCGCTTCGTCGCTCCAGGTGACACCGATAACGTGCAGCCGGTGGCCATATCTGGCGGCCGCCGCTTGCGCGTCCAACAGGGCCGCGGTCGTCTGCTCTGAGGTGGTAACCGTGCGCACCCCACCGCCGGTAACCACCTCGAAATCGTCGTGATCCAGGATGGTGCCGTCGGCATCGCGGCCTTCCACCAGGACCCAGCCGACCGACGTGGATGTCAGCGACAGCCCCAGTACCGTGTCCAAATTTGCACCTCAATCGTGGCCCAATGCCCATGCGCCGCCACCAGCGCCAGACCGTCGAAGCGGTTGGTTCGTGCGCAGCGAAAGGACCGGGACAGCGTGGTCTCGTCGGTCTACCCCGGGTGAGCCTACGCGCTCATCGCGACAACAGCCGAACGGGTATAGACACCCCTGCGCATCAAAAAGTTGCCACGAACGACTGCCTGGCCTGCTCTGCGCAGATGGCGGCGGCCGGTGCCGAATTGATATGTCTTTGCGTCCTAATCGACATATGGAGTACCACGCGGTAAGTTTTTGCCAGTAGCGCGCTTCGGGTAAGGGGCATGGATGACATACGTGAGCGAAAAGACGCGTGGTTGGCTGCGGCGGCTCATGGTCGCCGCGATCGCGGCCGCCGCACTCCCGGGCCTCGTAGGCCTTCTCGGCGGAGCGGCGACGGCCGGGGCGTTCTCCCGGCCCGGTCTTCCGGTCGACTACCTGCAGGTGCCGTCGGCGAGTATGGGCCGCAGCATCAAGGTCCAGTTCCAGAGCGGCGGGAACAACTCGCCGGCCGTATACCTGCTGGACGGCCTGCGAGCCCAGGACGACTACAACGGCTGGGACATCAACACCCCCGCCTTCGAGTGGTACTACCAGTCCGGGCTGTCGATCGTCATGCCGGTCGGCGGACAGTCCAGTTTCTACACCGACTGGTACCGCCCGGCTTGCGGCAAGGCCGGCTGCTCGACCTACAAGTGGGAGACCTTCCTGACCAGCGAGCTGCCCGGATACCTGGCCTCGCAGAAGAGCGTGAAGTCGACCGGTAGCGCCGCGGTCGGGATCTCCATGGCCGGTGCATCTTCAATGAATCTGGCGATCTACCACCCTGGTCAGTTCATCTACGCCGGTTCGCTGTCCGGCTCCCTCAGCCCGTCCACCGGGCAGGGCTGGATCGGCCTGGCAATGGGTGATGCCGGCGGCTACAAGAAGGAAGACATGTGGGGGCCAGACAGCGACCCGGCATGGGTGCGCAACGACCCCTTGGTCAACGTCGGCCAACTCGTCGCCAATAACACCCGGCTCTGGGTGTACTGCGGCAACGGGACTCCGAACGAACTGGGCGGTGCCAATTTGCCGGCCACGTTCCTCGAGAGCAATTTCATGATCGGCGTCAACAAGAAGTTCCAGGACGCCTACAACGCCGCCGGCGGCCACAACGCCGTGTTCAACTTCCCGCCCTACGGCACCCACAGCTGGGAGTACTGGGGAGCACAGCTGAACGCCATGAAGGGTGACTTACAGGGGGCTCTGGGCGCCCACGCCGGCTGACACTCGCTCGCGTCCTGCACCGGCAGCCTTAGTGCAGTTGGCTGCTGATATCGACCCATCCCGTCGTGTCGTTGCGGTGGTCGTTCATGTCGCGGCATCGACCGTAGATCCGCGCGATTCCATGGTTCGCCGAGTCGCCGTCCTGGTACAGGATCGCGGTGACGCCGTCCTTCGACAGGGATTTGCTGAATAACCGCTGGTTAGACGGTAGGCCCGCGTTCCAGCCGTGGGCAACCATGGCCGCGGTGATGGTCTGGAAATATTCGTCGGGACGAGCTTCGGCGGGCAGCGTGAAGGTCAGGTAGACCGCCCCCTGATAGGGCGGGTCGTCGCGGTTCTTGCACGACATCAGCAGATAGCCCGCCGTCGGCTGCTGAAGCCGAGCGGCGGCGACGAGGCTTCTGGTCTGCTCGATGACCTCGGTCTTGGTCTCGTCGTCGGTGGCGGTATGGGTCGGGTGCTCAACAGCGTCAGCGGCGGATGAATGCAGCCGACCCACCGCCAAAAACGCGCCGCCAAGGAAGAGCACAGACCCCAGTGCCCCAGCGAGCAGCACCCGAGCTGCCGGCGAGCGAAGCCGCTCTGCGGGGCTGGACGGAGAGTCAGCCACCCAAGGCGGCGAGGAGTTCCTTGATCCGGGCCGCTTCGTCATCCGTCGGGATTTCCTCGGCCTCGATGGCGTCGAGGAGATCGGCCGTCAGCCCCGCGCCGTTGGCGGTTTCCTGCGCCGACAGTTTGGCCCGCCGACGGACGGCATACAGTTGTTGACCCAACGTCGCGCCGGGCGCGTCGGCGGCCACGGCCATCAGGTCGTCGTAGCGTGTTCGAACTCCGCTGAGCGAGACGATGACCGACGGCGTTGCCCTACCGCGAGACGCTGCTTTGGTGAGTGCCGTCTGCAGCTTCCGCAGCCCGGCAAGAATCACGTTGGCGCGTCCGGAGAACTCCGGGTCGTTGGTGTCGGGCAAGGCGTCGATCGCTGCGCTGAACATCTGCATCGCCGCCTCGACCAAGCTGACGATGACCGGCGCCTCGCCGTCATCCGGTCCGCCGCCCTTGGAACGCTTTGTGCTTTGGAGGGAATCAGTGAACTCTGCGTCGATGATGACCACCCGTCTTGATCGAGATAGAAGACGTCGAAACGCTAGCGCGGATTCATCGTCGGGACAAGGGTTGGACCCGCTGAGGGCGATTAGGTCCGCGTATCCGCCGATGGCGCAGAACCGCAGCGCCATTACCCGAAAATCTGCGGGCTGCGGCCGCCACCAGGCCGCTGGCAACGTCGAAAGATATATTCACACATCGTTCTTTGCTGCCCAAAAGAACGATGTGTTATCGCATATCCGCGGGGGTCGCATTGCAGGTCTTGTGAAGGTGCCGTGTCGCGAGAAGAGTAAATGCATGACCGAACAGAAATTGATTGAGCACTGGATTCGAGGCTGTGCGGTACAGCGGATCACGTTCCATGACGGTCTGGTGCTGAACCTTGAGGATTACAACGAACTCGTCATCTCGACACCGATAACCCTGACCCTGCCGGCCACCGCGAACTCTCCTGTTGAGGTTGTATCCGTAGACCCATGACCCAGCTGTCGACGAGCGACCACTTTTTGATTTCTCGGGAGCGACGTGCACCGACATCGTCTGGGATGACGCCGGAGACCTGCACCTGGAATTCTCGTACGGACATCGGATCGACGTGCCGCCCGACGATCACGTCACCGCGTGGGAGCTGTATGGCAAATACCACGGCTACGCCGTCTGCCTGCCGGGTGGCAAGGTGAAGGTGGTGCGGCACGACGTGCCGGACGGCAGCGAGGACTAGCGTCGACCGGTGAGACTCACCTTGCGGAGATTGTCGCGTCGGTGAAGATCGGCGTTTCCGGTCACCGGTCCGGGGCGCGCATGCTTGGATCGGCCCATGCAGGGTTCGGCGACGGTTCATATGGCGGCACCCGCGGACAAGATCTGGAACCTGATCGCGGATGTCCGCAACATCGGGCGGTTCTCCCCCGAAACGTTCGAGGCCCAATGGCTTGACGGAGCTAGCGGGCCGGCGCTCGGGGCGCGATTCCGCGGCCACGTCAAGCGCAACGAAATCGGGCCGGTGTACTGGACGACCTGCCGAGTCACTGCGTGCGAACCGGGCCGTGAATTCGGTTTCGAGGTGCTCGTTGGCGACAGGCCGGTGAACAACTGGCATTACCGACTGACGCCCAGTGGCGACGGCACCGACGTCACCGAATCATTTCGGATGAATGCCTCTCCGTTCACCACGTTGTATTACTGGCTGTTTGGCGGTTACCTGCGTCAGCGACGCAACGTGCGTGACATGGCCAAGACGCTGCGCCGCATCAAGGATGTGGCCGAGGCGTGAAGCGATCGAGCTGAGTGAGGTTGTCATGGGACAGTGGTCGCGCAGTGAGATCCAGTCGGCGTTCGAGCATCACAAACAAGTCGTCGTAGAGATCGGTTCCAGTTGGGATTGGTCACGGTTCGCCGATCAGTTCACCGAGGACGCAACCTACGTTGAGCACACCTACGGAACCTTCAACGGCCGCGAGCAGATCCGCGATTGGATCGTCTCGACAATGAATGTCTTCCCGGGAAGTGAGATGCCGTTGTATCCGACGTCGTGGCACTCCATCGACGAGGACCGCGGCTGGGTGTTCTGCGAGTTCCTCAATCGGATGCGGGATCCCGGTGATGGGAGCATTCACCAGGCGGCCAACTTGTCGGTCATGAAGTACGCCGGTGAGGGCCTGTGGAGCTATGAGGAAGACGCCTACAACCCAATGAACTTCCTGCCGATGGTCCGCGACTACATCCAGCGGTGTCACGCGCTCGGCACCGCCAGCGACGACGCGATCGCGTTCGCGAAAAACATGAACTGGGAACTGGCTTAACGGCTGACCCTGGCCTTGGTCGTAGGCTGGCGATAGCACTGCCCGACGATGTGGAGGCCCCTACACGTGGACATCGCATTGAAGCAGAGGTTGCACTGGCTGGCGCTGCACGGCTTCGTGCGCGGCGGCGCATCGATCGGCGCCCGACGGGGTGACCTGCAGGCTCGGCTGATCGCCGACCCGACCGTCAAAGCGGACCCGGTGCCGTTCTACGAGGAGGTGCGGGCCCGGGGTCCGCTGGTGCGTTCACGAATCGGCTACATCACCGCGGACCATGCAGTCGGGCATGAACTGCTGCGATCCGACGACTTCCGGGTGCTCTCGATCGGATCGAACCTACCGGCGCCGCTGCGGTGGCTGGAGGGTCGCGCCCGCGACGAGCTGCTCCATCCGCTGCGTCCGCCGTCGTTGCTGGCGGTAGAGCCGCCAGACCACACCCGCTACCGGAAGACGGTGTCGTCGGTGTTCACCACGAGGGCGGTCGCGGCACTGCGGGACGGGGTCGAGCAGACTGCGGTGACACTGCTCGATCAACTGTCCCGCGAACCGGGTGTCGTCGACATCGTCGACCGGTACTGCGCGCAGCTGCCGGCAGCGATCATCAGCGACATCCTGGGGGTGCCCGACGCGGATCGACGGCGGATTCTCGAGTTCGGCGAACTCGCAGCGCCCAGTTTGGATTTCGGCCTCACTTGGCCGCAATACCGGCGTGTGCAGCACGGGATCGCGGGATTCAACTTCTGGCTCGCTGAGCATCTGCAACAGTTGCGGCGGAACCCCGGCGACGACCTGATGAGCCAGCTGATCCAGAAGGCCGAAAGTGGTTCCAAGGAAACATATCTGGACGAGTCTGAACTCCGTGCGGTCGCCGGTTTGCTGTTAGCCGCCGGGTTCGAGACGACGGTGAATCTGTTGGGCAACGGGATTCGCATGCTGCTGGACACTCCTGAGCATCTGCACACACTGAGTCAGCGTCCAGAGCTGTGGCCTAACGCCGTCGAAGAGATCTTGCGTTTGGAATCACCGGTGCAGCTCACCGCGCGGCTGGCGCTCAACGACACCGAGGTCGCCGGCACCTTAATCAAACAAGGCGAAGTGGTGGTGGTGTACGTCGCCGCGGCCAACCGGGATCCTGCCGTGTTCGCCGATCCGAACCGTTTCGACATCGAACGCGACAACGCCGGTAAACACCTGGCGTTCTCCGGCGGTCGGCATTTCTGCCTGGGAGCGGCCCTGGCCCGCGCCGAAGGCGAAGTGGGGCTGCGAGCATTTTTCGACCGCTTCCCCGACGTGCGGTCTGCCGGCGCGGGCAGCCGCCGTGACACCCGAGTTCTGTATGGTTGGTCGACGCTGCCGGTAGCGCTGGGTCCGGCGCGGTCGATGGCCACCCGATGACTGAACGCCCGGCCTAGCCCCGCGGCGTACGACCGAAGTAGCCCTCCAACATCGTGGTGCACACTAGCTGACCGGAGCGGTTGAACATGGTGCCCTGCGCCAGCCCGCGACCACCGATGCCGTTGGGTGAATGCTGTTCGTAGAGAAGCCAATCCGACAAGCCGGGCGGCCGGTGAAACCGCTCTTCCGCTAGGCCAGGTGGTGACCGAACCAATCCAGCACCCGGCCCCAGGCATCGGCCGCGGCGGCAGCGTTGTATCGCGGTCCGGTGTCGTTGAAAAACGCATGGTCGGCGTTGGGTTCCACGACGATGTCGTTGATCAGGTCGGCACGGTCGAGGGCGGCTTTGGCCGCCGCCTCGGAGCTTGTGACACGGGTGTCGAGGGCCCCGTAGAGCGCCAGCACGGCGGCCTTGGAGGCGGCGAAGTCGGGGTTGTCCGGCAGCGGTCCGTAGAACGGCACCGCGGCCGACAGGTCCGGCACGCCGGAAGCCAGCAATTGCCATACCAGTCCGCCGCCGAAGCAAAAACCGACGACGGCGATTTTCCGGCCCGGAACGCGCATCTGCAGTTCGGTGATACCGGAATTCAGGTCCGCGATAAAGCGGTCCGGCTTAACGGCGCTCAATGCGGCTGTGGCCTGAGCAGGGTCCGCGAAGTGCCCGGTGCCGCCCTCCTCGGACAGCAGGTCGATGGCCAATGCCGAATAGCCGGCACCGGCGAAACGTCCGGCCACCGACCGCACCCAATCGTTCAGACCCTTGTTCTCGTGGATGACCAACACCCCGCGACGGGTGTTGTGGGACTGCGCCCAAGCGCCCAGAAGCTGTCCGTGTGGCCCGGCCCAGGAGATCGGTTCGGTTGGTAGCGCCCGGTCCATCCCCGGTGGCTGTGTCCCCGTCGTGCCCGATGACCCGTCCGGACGCGGTGGTTGGCGGCCGCCGCAGGCGGCGATCAATGCGGCCGCGGCCCCGCTGCCCAGACCGAGCAGCGCCAGCCGGCGCAAGGCTTCGCGTCGTGTCAGCAGGCCGTCGACGTGGTCGGTGGCAATCTCTTCGGCGATGTATTGCTGTAGCGACGTCACCTTGGGGAGTATGCGCCGAAAACCGCTGTGCCGCGCGGCGGTCGCTGCGACCGAGTTCAGCTGAAGCTGTTCGGGTCAGCCACCGGGATGAGCAGATGCGACGGGGTCGGTCCGCCCTGATGGAGCTGGTAGCTGCCGCCGATTAAGGCGCGGCGCGCAGGCTTGGTCGGGACCAGGTGCGGGAAGTCGTAGGTGGTCACCGTGAGACGCAGCCGGTTGCCCGGCTCGAGAAATACAGCGGTCGGGAAGATCTCGACGTCGTAGCGGGTCAGTTCGCCGGGAACCACCGGCTTTACCGCCGATCGGGTGCTGAAATGATGCGGCCGCAGGACGGTGCCGTCGGGCAGGTACCAGGTCCGATCCGGATCCAGCGCGCGGTGCGAACCGAGCAGTGCGCCCTCCGTCAACGGGCGGCTGGTGCCGTCGGGCGCGACGTCGTCGAGGTGAGCGACCCACAGCGCCTCGCCGGTGGTGGCCGTCGCATGCACGGTGAGCGTGATCGGTCCGGCGACCAATGTTGGCGCGCCGAATGGTTCGGTGGTGTACGTCAGTGCGCCGCGCTGCAGTCGCCGGTTGTCCTGGTCGTAGCGGGTTTGGCCGCCGCGCTGGGTGCGGATGAAGCTGGTCATCCCGAGGGTCCACTGCTCGACGCTTCGGCCGGCCAGCGGACCGCGCTCCACGTATTTGATTGTCGCCGTGGAGGTTTCCGGCGCGCATTCGATGGACAGTCGGCCGGACTGGGACAGGTAGAAGCGGGTCGGCGTCGCCTCGGCGAGCGGATAGTCGCGGGCGTGGAACCATCGCGGGCTTCCGATGGCCTGGAAGGTGAACGGCGATCCGGGTATCGCGGCTCCCGCCTCGTCGTTGAGCCAATGGTCGAACCAGCGCAGCTGCAGCGCGTTGAGGTGCAGGCCGCCGAAGTTGGACACGTGATACCAGGGACCCATCATCAGCCGCAATCGCTCGGACACCGGCTGGCCGGGTTGCATCGGCGACTCGTCGGGCCGCCCGGCGAAGGCGTTCTGCAACGCCGCATAGTTCAGTGGCGCGCCGCGCTGGAAGGCATCGTGCCAGCCGCCGACCAGAAAGACCGCCACGTCGTTGGCGACAATGCCCGGCAGCACCATGGCCGGCCGCGACGCATCCCAGAACGGCCCGTCGAAAGCCGTCTCACCGCCGGCGACGGCGTCGGCGATCACCGGTCGGAAATACCCCCGCTGATCACGCCCACGCTGCCGCACCCCGGCGAACCCGCCGGCCCGCGGCCGCGGATGCTTGCCGAAGTTGATCACCTCCAGTGCCGGGTTGAAGATGTTGAGCAAGCGGTAGACCGCCCCGTAAGCCCGCACCGTGCGCAGGTGCGGCGCCCCGCCCATTGTCGCCGCGTCGCGATAGAAATCGCGCGCGGCCATCACCGGGAAAATCGCCTTCAGCGGCGAGTTCGGCCCGACGGCGGCGGCGGTGAACAGCTGGTTGATCGCCAGGTAGGAGGTTCCGAACATGCCGACACGTCCGTTGGCGTTCGGCAGCTTCGACGCCCACTCGACCAGCTCGATCCCGTCCTGCGTCTGCCGCTCGCCGAACATCTCGAACGAACCGCCGGACACGCCGCTCCCCCGGACGTCGACCATCGCCTCGATGTAGCCGCGCTTGATCAGATACGGGGTGGCGCCACCCCCGATCTGCGCGGCGGGCGGCGGGGCCTTCTTGCCGTAGGGCGTCATGGACAACAGCACGGGGAACGGCCCGGCGGCGGGCCGGCCGGTCTCCGGCACCGTGGGGTAATGAATGTCGGCGCGCAACACGACGCCGTCGCTCATCGGTATCGCGACGTTGTGGTGCACACCCGCCCCGAACTGCGCCGGCCTGGGTGTCCAGGACGGCGTGAACGGCGACGGACTGGTCCTGCGGGCATCTGTCGTGCCGGCTCTGCGTCGGGATCGCACCGTCGCCATCCCCCACCTCCTGCGTGGTTGATTGCCTGCGGCGACTGTAAGGATTCGCCGATCGTTGCTCGACACGGGGGTTGCCTGCAAGTGATTGACACCAGTTGAGCAGCCCGGTTCGATGACATCCGTGGCGAAACGCGAGCTGGCCCATGCCGGTTGACGACACGGTACTCGGGCTGTGGCGTGCCCTATCGCGACGGGACTGGGACGCAGTCAAGACGTTCTTGTCGGCGGACTGCATCTATGTGGACATGCCGGTCGGACCGACCCTGGCGGCGCGTGGTCCCGACGACATTGTGAAGCGACTCAAGGTCGGACTCGAACCGCTGGCAGGCTATGAGAACCACGACGGGGTGTTGGTGGCTACCGGTGCCGACGTCATGTACGAGCATTCCGAGACCTGGCGGTGGTCGAGCGGCGAGACGGCTCTGCTGCGATTCGTGTCGGTGCACCGCGTCGAAGACGGCAAAGTGACGCTGTGGAAAGACTATTGGGACATGGGCAACATGACCGCTCAGGCGCCGCCCACCTGGTTAGAGGACCTGTCAAAAGCAGATGTGAGCTGGGTCTTTGATGCAACCGGGCTCGTCTGATCGGTGCCCGATCCGGCTTTATTCGTAGATAAACCAATGGAGTTATTTGTCGTTTCGCTATTGGCCGTCGACCAGTGGGCTGCCCTCGGCCCCCAAATCTTCAATGCTTTGCCGCTGCGCCCCAGAATGGTGCCCCCTTCTGGGCCGCTGCGCCGCAATCGGCGCGAGGCTTCTCCTCCTAGCCTCGCGCCAAGGGGGTCGGGTGGTTTTCACAGATTTTCCACCCGGCCCCCACCCCCTATCTGTCGAGTCCCGGACAATACGGCCGCAGCGGATCGGGCAGCGTTTTTGGCTCTGGGATCAGAGCTCGAGCGTCTGCGCAGCGTAGATCTCCCACGTCGCGATCTTCCCGGTTTCGGCCAGCAGCGCCTGCATCTTGGGGTCGCCGTACACCGCCTCCTGGATCTGGCCGAACTTGGTCCAGTTCTCGGCGGTGACGAGCATCGTCAGAACGTTCGTCTGCTGACCGCCGATCACGGTCACCAGCAGGGTGACGTTCTCGCCGCCGTGCTTTTTGACGATCTGGATTGCCTTCTTGAGCTGCTTCTGCAGCTCGTCCCACACCTCACCCGAACGCGGGTGGATCGCCACCACGCTAACAATCGTCATATTCCCCGACCTTTCTCTGTGAAGTTCACACCCCGGAATCCTCGACCACCCTCGATGGTGCGCGCACGAGTAGTTGACTACTCGTCTTTTCCCACTGGCGAACGCGCCGGCTTCCTTCTGTTCTAGGCGCGCGAGGGGCTTGATCCATTTCGCGATTGACGAGAATGCGGACGGGCCGCGCCACTACGTCTCGACTGCCGTGTCCCCGCCGGCCCGGCTGCGGTGCGCTAGGCGTCGAGCAGCTCATCGGCGCGACGACTTGACCGCTCGCCACCGTGCTCACGGCACACCCGGCGCACGGCGGCGAGCAACCGCAGCTCGCTGTCGATGGTCTCCACGGTTCGCATGGTGGGGAGCGTGTTGGCCGGGTGACCGCGCGCAAGTCAGACGAAGATCACCAACAAAACGATCACCACCGCTAGGACTATGAACCAGTCGAGTCGGTGGCTTCCGGTGCTGGGAATCTTGATTTCGATAAACAACCTCCCCCCTAGTCGCGGCCCCCGCCGCCCATCACGGAAACGTAGTGGGTAAACATACGGCCATGCGAAGAATCACAGCAACGGTTGTCGCCGGCCTGTCGGTGGTGACGGCGGTTTGGGTGTCAGCTGCGACGGCCAGGGCGGACGTGAAGTGCGACGGGAACGCGGGTGCAAACCCAGCGGCCCGCGAGTTCTATCAGGAGCAGTACGACCCGTCTGTTGCCAAACCGCTGACGAAAGATCTGGCGGCGTACCACAGCGCCGTCGCGTCCGGTGATCCGAAGGACATCGGGGACGCAGCCCGAACGCTCTACAGCGAAATCTCTTCTGACGTCGACATGTTCGCCACACAGAAGTTCTTCGGGTGCTACAGCCCCGCGGTGTTGGCGAGCTTGCAGCAGGCCACTAATACCCTCGCCTCCAGCTACGACAGCATCAATGGCGCGGCGGCGAACCTCGGCGGCAAGACTCCGGCGGACGTTCCGGGTCTCGTCTCCCAGGCCAAGCCACAGGAGAAGCCTTATATCGACGCCTTAAACGCCTATGCCTCTCAGTTCGGCGGACAACAGGTGCCGCAGTCGTAGCGGGCCGATTATGGTTGCTGAAGTCCAAATAGGCGCACCAACAGTGCTCGCAATTTACCTTGTTTTCCCAGGTCAGGGCACAGTGCTTGCTCCGATCTAGGGAAAGACTATTGGGACATGGGCGGCATGACTGCTCAGGCGCCGCCCACCTGGCTGGAGCACCTCGCGACGGCGGATACTAGCTGGGTATTTGACGCGACAGGGCTCATCTGAGCGTGCCGGCTAACTCTCGGTGGTCATGGCAGGCAGGCGTTCCCAGTTCCCGATCGTGGGGACGTCCTCGCCTTGGACGTCTATATAGGAAGCCTCCGTCAGAACCGGCGCCGAGAAACTCCGGCCGCCGGCTCGATTTTCAGTCACGCTGACGCCGTAGGGCGCACGGTCGACCTTGACGCTGGGGTCGTCAAGCTTTAGGCGCCACCGCGGTTGGTTCTTGATCGGCGTCAAGAACTTGAGTGCCTCTTCCGCCGTTGGGAATGACTGGCCAAAAACGGGAAGGGGCTCGTCCCAGCGATAGATCAGGTAGCTGACCGTCCCATACCAGTTTCGATACACCACCCAGTAGCCAAGGTGTGAGGCTAGCTTGCCTAGCTCCGTCACGCCGTGCCTCCTTCCGCCTCGAGAATCGCCGCAAGCCCCGACAATGTTTCCGCCTCCTCGATTCACGCGAGTAGGTCGACGGCAATGTCAGACCCGAGGAGGATGCCGCGTTACGAGCCGGTGAAGGAGCGGCATGTGCCGCCAAACGCTACAGGACTAGCCTGATCGACGGGCAATTCATCGCGCTTCCCTGGCTGGCCCGAGGAATTTCAGCGTGTAGGTGTCCTCGCGCCTATCCGGGTCCGCCGCCAGCTCCGCCAATTTCGCGTGTAGCTTGTCCAGCGTCTCCGCGACTTCAAATTCGCAGCCACCGGGACACGCCGGCAGGCTAAAGAAGCCACAGTGGAAGTGGTCTGTCCAGGGACGGCGTACCCCGCTCGGGTTGACGTAGCCGATGGTCGCGTGGGGTAGGTGGGTGATCAGTTCTCCGAGGAAATGATTGTTCTTGCAGTGAAGCGTCAGCAGGGCGGAGATGTGTGGCCCAGAGTCGGTGCTCATGCCCCGACTATCGGCGAAGGGTCCGAAAGCGTTTCGGGAAAACATTGCTTACGTCGAGGCGGGCTGCCCTGGAGCCAGTCGATAGATGCGGGCGGCGTTGCCACAAGCAATGAGGTCGATCACGCGGATGGCATCAGCCGCGCTCCAGTCGCCGTCGTTGACGAATCCGCTCAGCACGCGATGAATGCCGTTGCGCCACAACCTTGCACCGAGGTAATGCAGCTCAGCCGGGCCGAACCCGTCCGACGAGTACACGATTTTGCGAAACGGCGCCAGCTCCAGCAACCGCGCGATGAATGCCGGCGCACGGGCGCCCAGATGGTTGACACTGAGCCCGCCGTCCAGATAGACGTTGTTGAACGCCTGGGCCAGATAGCCTGCCTCGCGCTCGTACGGGTAGCAGTGCAGCAGCACGATCGGCGTCTCTCCGGACTGTTGCAAAAAGTCCAGCAGATACAGCGGATTGGCCTTGTGCAGATCGCAGTCCCGATCGCCGAAACCCACGTGAAATTGCAACGGTTTACCCACCCGCAGGGCCTGATGCAGCCCGAAGCGCAGCAGAACTCGATCTTCTAGCCGCACGCCGCCGCTGTCGCGCCATCGGGCGGCAGCCCCGGCGACCTCGGCCGCGGACGGTTCGGTCAGGTCGCCGTCGAACCCGCCGCGGTAGGCCAGGATGGATTTGGTGCCCACCGCCGTCGTCGCGCGCCGGTGCAGGATCTCCTGGAACGCCGACGCGTAGTCCCCAGGGGCGTGTACAGCCTGTTCGGCCACCTGCTCGAGACGAATCACTTCGTGAGCCCGGCCGCCCGACCAGTCGGCGAGTTGCGCGACGTCCGCTACGTCCTCGGCGTACCCGGTGTCCACCAGCCAGTCGCTGACGCCGGCAGCGGGCAGAAAGATTCGGGCCAACTCGGCTTCGGTGTGCTGGCTGCGTCGTTGCCAATAGTCGCCTGAGTCAGCGTGTTTGGGCAGCCCGAGTAGCGGTGCGCAGTGCGCGCGTACTGCGAAGCCAAGTTGTGAGTCGAATCCGGAGTCGAAGTCGGCGAGCGGTTCGGTGTTCGCCTCGTTGAGGCCGTTTTCGAACCGCTGCCGGTCCCCCGCGGTCAGCCAGCAACCGTGCACATGCTGGTCGATCAGCGGCACAGCCGCGATGTGGTCTGCCAGAGCCGAATCGGCGGCGTGGGAGACCGATTCCGCCACCGTCACACACTCCAGGCCATACGGAATTTGTCTGCCAGGTGCTCCCGGTTGAGATGGGAGTACTGCTCGTGCTCGAAGCGGCGGACCGCGACCACCACGTCGACGGCAGGATCACCGAGAATAGCGCGCAATCGCGTCGAATTATCCAGTGCGGCAATGGTTTGAGCTTGGGATCCGGAGAGCCGCACGATGCCGGCACGACTGCGATCCGAGTCGGACAGTGCTGCGGGGTCCACTTTGGTCTCCGGCGGCAGCACGGCTTTGTCCTTGATTCCGTCCAGCGCCAATCCGAGAATCGCCGCCGTGGCGAGATACGGGTTGGCCGACGGATCGACGACCTTGACTTCAACGTTGCCCCCGTACGGGTTACCGGGCCCACCAACGACGAAGCGCAACGCTGCTTCTCGATTCTCGGTCCCCCAGCAGGCATACGCCCCGGCCCAGTTACCGGGATGCAGCCGCAACCCGGACACGATCGAACCGCACAACATGCCCTGGGCCTCCGGCAGGCCGCGCAGCAACCCCGCCACCGCGTTCTCGCCCTTGCTAGTCATACCGCCGGTGCCTGCGCCATCGGAGAACAGCGGCCCGGCCGAGTTGGTCAGCGAGAAGTGCTGGTGCGCACCGCATCCGACATCGCCGACGAACGGCGCCGGTGACAGGCTGACACGCAACCCATAGCGGCGGGCAACGCGGCCGACGATGAGCCGGGTCAGCACCAATTGATCAGCCGCGGTGACCGGCGATTGCGGTGCCAGTGAAATCTCGAACTGGTTGGCCCCGTACTCGGCGTGAATCTGCTCGATGACGACACCGGACACGGCCGCTGCTGCGGTTACATCGCGAACGAAAGCCTCGTGTTCAAGGACACCGGCCAGGCCGTACTGCGCCCACAGCGTCGAGGGCAGCCGATGGCCGTCCGGATTGACCAACAGGAATTCGATCTCGTGGCCGACGATCGCCTCGATACCGGCTTCGGCGAGGGCCGCCTCGATCCGGCCCAGGGTTCCGCGGCTGCAGGCGAGCACCGGTGTGCCATCCTGCTCGAAGAATGAGCCAGGCGCCCAGGCCAGTCCATCGCCGACGATGTGCAACGCGGACAGGTCAATCCGGATGCGCTGATCACCGACGACGCCGATGTGTTCGGTGAACGCGATGCCGGTCTGGTCGATGGCGAAGCCATGCCAGACCCGGCTGGCGCCCAGACCGGGATCAGCGAATGCGTTGGTCCGGCGTATCGGTACGGTCTTGGCATGGGTGAGCCCGGCCGGGTTCACCACCGTGCCGATGACCGCGTCTACCCCTTCGGCCTCGAGTTGGGCGATCGTGGCGGCGGCGAGCGGTGTAGTCATGTGCCGGGCGGGCCCGGTGGATCAGACCCGACTCGGCAGCGTCAGCTTGCAGGTCTGGCCGATGTCCAGCGTCCGCAGCACCCGTCCCATTCCGATCCACAGCGCGCACGACAACGCCAGGTCGGCGAGTAGCTCTTCGGAAAAGTGTTCGCGGCAGCGATCCCAGAAATCTTCATCGTCGCGCAGCACGGTGTGCTCGGTGCCGAATCGGTGGGCGAACTCGGCGGCCAACCGCTCCTGGTCGGTGTATCCGGGCCAGGTGCGCCACTCGCGCGCATGTTCGTACAGCTCTTCATCGACACCGG
>NZ_JBKQTQ010000111.1:0-8863 GCF_052143115.1 Mycobacterium sp. | reverse complement strand
GACGAATGTACGTCCCATTCCACGACGGCGTCATCAGCCAGTTCGAGGGATACGGCGAATTGGACGAATTGGACTGGGACCGCTACCACCGGAAGTACGGCAACATCCAACGCCTCGACCGCATCCTGGAGGCCGAGAACGACGACGTGAACCGCTACAAGGCTTCCAAGCAGGCCGACGCGCTGATGCTGCTGTACCTGCTGTCATCGGATGAGTTGCGTGAGTTGCTCGACCGGCTCGGCTACCGCTTCATGCCCGACAAGGTCCCAGAAATGGTGGACTACTACCTGGCCCGCACGTCGCACGGGTCGACGCTCAGCGGTGTGGTGCATACCTGGGTACTCGCCCGGGCCAATCGCGATCGGGCAATGGAGTTTTTCCAACAGGCGCTCAAATCCGACGTCTCCGACATCCAGGGCGGCACCACGTCCGAAGGCATTCACCTCGCGGCCATGGCCGGCAGCGTCGACCTCATGCAGCGATGCTTTACCGGGATGGAGACCCGATCCAACCGCCTCATCCTCTCCCCGCACTGGCCGGAAACACTTGGCGTGCTGGCATTCCCGATCCACTACCGCGGTCTGCACCTACACCTGCGAGTCAGCGGAAAGGGCGTGATCATCAGTGTCGATCCGCGCGATGCCGCCGGAGTCGAAGTGGAATGCCGTGGCCGAGTCGTTCAACTGACTCCCGGCAGCACTGTCGGATTCGTCGGCTGACCGTTGCTATACGGACGAACAGGAAGAGAGCCATGATTGCGACCGTCGGCCTGGACCGAGACACCCTCGACATGATGCTGGACTCATTGGACGAGTTCGTCACCGCGGCCCTCCCGGACCAGCGCCGGCTGGAACTCGACCGCGAGGACATCTGTCCGGAGGAGACGGTCCGAGCGATGTGCGGTGAGGACCTCGGCGTCCAGCTGGTGTTCATTCCCGAGGAGTACGGCGGCCTGGGGGGCGGGGCGTTCGACTCGTATCGGGTGTGCGAACGGCTCGCCCGCGTCGACATCGGGGTCGCGACGGCGGTGTTCGCCACGTTCCTCGGTAGCGACCCGATCCTGGTAGGCGCGACCCCGGAGCAGCGCAAGGAGTGGCTAGGACGCATCGCCGAGCAGGGCATCCTGTTCGCCTACGCCGCCACCGAGCCCGAGGCGGGAAGCGACCTGGCCGCCCTGTCGACGACAGCAACACCGGTCGAGACCGACGGCCAAGTGACCGCCTACCGGCTCACCGGTCGTAAGCAGTGGATCAGCAACGGCTCGATCGCCGACGTCTACTCGGTTTTGGCACTCGCCCCTGGCGGCCCGTCCTGGTTCATCGTCGAGAAGGGCACTCCCGGCTTCTCGACGGCACCGCCGGAAGACAAGCACGGTATCCGGCTGTCCAACACCGCGGCGCTGTTCCTCGATGACGTGGTGGTACCGGCGGAGAACCTGGTGGGCCGGGACGAGGGCCGCGGGCTCACCCAGGCGCAGCAGATCTTCGGGTACACCAGGGTGATGGTCGCCGCGTTCGGCCTTGGCGGTGGTTGGGATGCCCTCGACCGCGCGATCGCCTACTCCGTCAACCGGGTGCAGGGAGGCGCGCCGCTCGCGAACAAGCAGGGCTTCACGCACAAGCTGATCGTGCCGCACGCGGTGCGACTGGAAGCCGCGCGCGCGTTCGTAGAGGAGACCGCGACGCGCATCGACGCAGGCGAGGGCGCCGGGGGCGCGCTCAACACCGAAGGGGCGATCGCGAAGTACCTGGCGACAGAATCCGGCAACGCCGCAGCCGAAGCGGCGATCCAGGCGCACGGCGGGTACGGCTACACCCGTCCGTACCTGGTGGAAAAGATCAAGCGCGACGTCCGGATCACCACGATCTACGAGGGCACCTCCGAGATTCTGGAGATGACGATCGCCCGCGACCGCTGGCAGCACCACCTCAAGACAACCGGCGCCTACTACCGCGACGCGGCGCGCACACTGGAGGGTGTACCTGACGAATGCGGAGGGCCCACGGCAGCGCTAGCACTGGAATCCCTGGCGGCGGTGCTGGAGGCGTGCCGGGCCGGCCGGCTGACCCGCAGCCAGCACGTTCTGCTGCGGCTGGGTGAACTGATCGCCTACGCCGAGTGCGCGGGCGCACTGGCCCGCCGCGCCCGGGCGGCCGCCGCCGGTGTGTTGCCGGAGAAGTCCGACGCCCGGTTTGACGCGGCCGCACTCGCCGCGATCAGCCGGGTCTTCGCGCGGGAGGCGGCGCTGAAGGTCGCCGAGGAGGGCTTGCGGTGGGTGGCCGGCGCGGGCACCGGCGCAGATCTGCCCGCCGCTCTCCCCCTCGAGCGGGTGCGGGCCGCACAGGCCGGCCTGCTCGCTGACATGGACCGGGTGGCGGATGCACTGTACCGACGGGAGACCGGATCATCATGACGACCACGATGCAGGAACCGATCGCGGTGGTGGGCGTCAGCGCGATCATGCCCGACGCACCCGACGCGGCCACCTTCTGGGCCAACATCAAGGACGGCCGATACAGCATCAGCGACGTCCCGCCCGAACGGTGGGATCCCGAGCTCTACTACGACCCCGACCCGCATGCACCGGACAAGACGTACTCGCGCATCGGCGGGTGGGTCCGCGACTTCTCCTGGGAGCCGCTGGCGTGGCGGCTACCTGTGCCGCCGGCGGTCAGCACCCAGATGGACGGCGGCCAGAAATGGGCCGTGGCGGGCACTCGTTCGGCGCTGCTGGACGCCGGCTGGCCGGACTGGACGGTGGACCCGGAGCGCGTCGCCGTCATCATCGGCAACGCCATCGGCGGCGACAAGCAGCACCGCAGCAACCTGCGGATCCAGTTTCCCAAGTTCGCCCGCGAGCTGTGCGCCGCGCCGTCGTTCGCGGCACTGCCGGAGCCGGTGTGCGAAGCAGTGCTCGCCGAGACCCGCGCCTCGTTTCTCGCCGGGTTCGAGGAGATCACCGAGGACACCATGCCCGGCGAGCTCGCGAACGTGATCGCCGGGCGGGTCGCGAACCTGTTCAACTTCCGCGGCCCCAACTTCACCACCGACGCGGCCTGCGCCTCCGGGCTGGCCGCTATGTCGGCCGCCATGCGCGGACTGCAGGCCGGCGACTTCGACGCCGCGGTCACGGGCGGCGTCGACCGCAACATGGACGCAACCGGATACGTGAAGTTCTGCAAGATCGGCGCGCTGTCGGCGACCGGCACCCGCCCATTCGACGCCGGTGCCGACGGCTTCGTGATGGGCGAGGGCGCTGCGCTGTTTGTTCTGAAGCGACTGTCCGACGCCGAGCGTGACGGTGACCGCATCTACGCGGTGTTGCTCGGCCTCGCCGGCTCCAGCGACGGGCGCGGCAAAGGGATCACGGCGCCCAACCCGGTAGGGCAGCGGCTGGCCGTGGAGCGGGCCTGGCATGTCTCCGGTGTCGATCCGGCGCTGGCCACCTGCATCGAGGCACATGGCACATCCACCCGCGTCGGCGACGCGACGGAGCTCGCCAGCTTGACCGATGTATTCCGCAAGGCGGGTGCGGCGAACGGCTCGATCGCGCTGGGGTCGGTCAAATCCAACATCGGCCACCTCAAGGGCGCGGCCGGAGCCGCGGGCCTGTTCAAGACGGTGCTCGGCCTCCACGAGAAGATGCTGACGCCCAGCCTGCACTTCGACCAGCCCAACGAAAACGTGGACTGGGACGACATCCCGTTCCGGGTCAACACCGAACTTCGCGAGTGGCCCGCGCCCGCGAGCGGCGTGCGCTGCGCCGGGGTGAGCGCCTTCGGGTTCGGCGGCACCAATTTCCACGCCGTGCTCGAGGAGTACGTGCCCGGCCGGCACCGCGCGCAGGATGCCAGCCGATCGTTTCCGGGCGCGACGGTCACAGCTCAGCCGACCGCCGCGACGGGTGGGCGGAAGGCGCCGCTACGTGGAGCGGCCGTGGTCGGCGGCGCAGATGAGGCCGAGGTGGCGGCACAGCTGGAGCAGCTGGCCGCCGAGGCTTCGGGCGGGCGGGCTCCCGCCCCTGCTCCGCCGGACCCCGCGCTGGCCGGTGCGGCCGTTCGGGTCGCCATCGACTACGCCGATGCGGCCGACCTGGCGACCAAGGCGGCGAAGGCGGTGCAGGCACTGCGGGGCGGCGGCAACCCGGCCATGTGGAAGATACTGCGCGCTCAGGGTGTCTTCGTCGGCCGCGGCGCACCGGGAAAGGTCGCGTTCCTCTACACCGGCCAGGGCTCGCAGTACGTGAACATGCTACGGGACCTGCGCCAGCGCGAGCCGATAGTCGCCGCGACGTTCGACGAGGCCGACCGGGTCATGGCACCGCTGCTGGGCAAGCCGCTGACTGCTTTCATCTTCGCCGACGGCAGCGACGAAACCACTGCGCAACGGCTGGAACAACAGCTCATGCAGACCGAGATCACGCAACCGGCGGTGCTGGCCACCGATCTGGCCCTGACCCGGATGCTCGACGCGTACGGCGTTCGTCCGGACATGGTCATGGGCCACAGCTTGGGCGAGTACGGCGCCCTGGTGGCCGCGGACGCGCTGTCGTTCGACGCCGCCCTGGAGGCGGTCAGCGCCCGGGGCCAGGGGATGGCGAGCCTGTCGATTGCCGACAACGGCGCCATGGCGGCTGTGTTCGCCCCACTGGCCGAGATCGACCGGATCGTGGCCGAGACCGACGGGTACGTCGTGGTTGCGAACATCAATAGCAACGGCCAGGCCGTCATCGGCGGTGCCACCGATGCCGTGGACCGCGCGGTCGCGGCTTTCCGCGCCGCCGGCATGAACGCCAACCGAATCCCGGTCAGCCACGCTTTCCACACCGCGATCGTGGCGCCGGTGAGCGAACCGCTCAAGGCCGCACTGCGCCGGCTCGACATGCGGCCGCCGCGTCGGCCCATCGTGTCGAACGTGACCGGTGAGTTCTATCCGGCGGACGCCGACCTCGACACCATGCTCGACCTGCTCGGCCGCCAGGTGGCCTCACCGGTCCGGTTCATCGACGGGCTGCGCACGCTGTACGCGGCGGGTGCCCGCATCTTCGTCGAGGTCGGCCCGAAGAAGGCACTGCACGGCTTTGCCGAGGACGTCCTGGGCGACGATGTGCTCGCCTTGTTCACCAACCACCCGAAAACCGGCGATGTCGCGTCGTTCAACCAGGCGTTGTGCGGGCTGTACGCCGCCGGGCTGGGATTCGCCCCGCTTCCCGCCGCGACCGCGACCGCCGCGGCGACCGCAGTGCCGAGCGGGAGGACAGCCATGACCAGCGAACAGTACGCCGAACTGGGCCGCCTCGTCGTTGACGTCATCGAACACGGTATGGATGCCATCGCCGACACAGCCGCTGCACCGGCATCACGCGCTGCGGCGCCAGCTGCTACCGAACCGGTGGTGATAACCGGCGCAGCGCTCGGTCTGCCCGGTGTCGAGCGAGTCTTCGACGACGAGAACATCGCCCGCATCCTCGATGGCCAGCAGTTCATCGACACCATCCCGCACCCGCTACGCCGTGCGATGGTCGACCGGCACATCATCCGCCTGGTCAAGCGTGAGTCCGGCGACCCCAGCTTCGAGACGATCGACAACGAGGCCGACGTCATCAAACTGGCCGCCCGCAGCGCGCCACTGGACGTGGTCACCGAGTTCGGGGTCGACGCCGCCCGCGATGCCGCGTTGGACTCGACCACCCGGCTTGCCATCGGAGCCGGCTTCGACGCCCTGCGCGACGCGGGGATCCCGCTGATCATGCACTACAAGACCACGACACTAGGCACCCAATTGCCCGACCGTTGGGGGCTGCCGGATTCGATGCGTGACGACACCGGCGTCATCTTTGCCTCCGCCTTCCCTGGCTACGACAACTTCGCTCAGGACCTCGAGCGCTACTACACCGACCGAGGCCACCGTGATCAACTGCTGGCGCTGGAAGCAGTGCGCGCCCGGCTGAGCAACGACGAACCGGCCGCGATGGAGGTTGACCGGCGCATCCACGAGCTGCGCCACACCCTCCAGTCCGACCCGTACGTATTCGACCGGCGTTTCATCTTCCGGTGCCTGTCGATGGGTCACTCGCAGTTCGCCGAGATCATCGGCGCGCGCGGGCCGAATACACAGGTCAACGCCGCGTGCGCGAGCACTACCCAGGCGACCGCGCTCGCCGAGGACTGGATCCGGGTCGGCCGGTGTCGGCGGGTGATCGTGGTGTCCGCCGACGACGTCAGCTCCGACGTGCTGCTGCCGTGGGTGGGATCGGGATTCCTGGCGTCCGGGGCCGCCGCCACCGACGACGTCGTGGAGGAGGCCGCCACACCGTTCGACCGGCGCCGGCACGGGATGATCCTCGGCATGGGGGCGGCGGCTTTCGTGGTGGAATCCGCCGACGCGGCCCGGGAACGCGGGCTGCAGCCGATCTGCGAAGTCCTCAGCACCGTCATCGCGAACAGCGCTTTTCACGGCACCCGGCTCGACGTCGAGCACATCGGCGGCGTCATGGAGAGCCTGCTCGCCCAGGCCGAGGCTCGCGGCGTAGACCGACACGCCATCGCGCCCAGCACCGTGTTCGTGTCCCACGAGACGTACACGCCGGCCCGCGGAGGCAGCGCCGCGGCCGAGATCAATGCGCTGCGCCGGGTGTTCGGGCCAGACGCCGACGCTGTGGTCATCACCAACACCAAGGGCTTCACCGGACACGCGATGGGCGCCGGCGTGGAAGACGTCGTCGCCATCAAGTCGCTGGAGACCGGTCTGGTTCCTCCGGTGCCCAATTACAAAGAGCCGGATCCCGAGCTGGGCCACCTGAACCTGTCGGTTGGCGGAAGCTATCCGGTGCGGTACGCGCTGAGGCTGGGCGCTGGGTTCGGCTCGCAGATTGCGATGACATTGATGCGGTGGACCCCGCTTCCCGACGGCCGCCATCGCCTGCCGGATGAACTCGGGTATGAGTACCGGATCGTCGACCGACCTGCCTGGCAGCGCTGGCTGACGGCGGCGGCCGGCACCGCCGACGCCCAGCTGGAGGTCGTCCAGCACCGACTGCGGATCGTCGACACCGGCGCGCCGGTGCAAGCCGCTCCTGCGGTGGCTCCGACGCACGCGCCGACGGTCCAGCCGGCCCCTGCGGCGTCGGCGCTAGCACCGGCACCCACACCGGCACCGGCCACTGCGGCCACTGCGGCGGCGCCGGCAGCGGCGGCACCGGCAGCGGCAGGCGACGACGTGACCGACACCGTGGTCGGCGTCGTCTCCCGGCTCACCGGATACCCCCCCGAGCTGCTTGACGTGGATCTTGACCTGGAAGCCGACCTCGGCGTGGACACCGTCAAACAGGCCGAGATCTTCGCCGCCATCCGCGAGCATTTCGGCGTCGCCCGCGACGACACCGTCAAGCTGCGCGACTTCCCCACCCTGACCCATGCCATCGGCTGGATCCGCGACAAGACCGGCACCCAGCCACCCCCAAAAAAAGCACCCATTGATGCGGCTGCAGCGACCGCCAGCGCAGCGGCTGCGTTGCCGACTGTCAAAGGCGACATCGCCGCTACCAGCCAGATTGCGCGCAGGGTGCCGGTAGCCGCGCTGCGACCGGACCTGAAGGCGTGTATACCGACCGGGGTGAATTTGGGCGCCGGCACCCGGGTGGCGGTGATGCCCGACCAGGGCGGGGTCGCGGACGCGCTGATCAGTCGACTCACCCGGCTCGGCGTCGAGACGTTGGTGCTGCGCCCGGTTGATGACATCGACACCGTCCTCGCGGACGGCTCGGTCAATGGCGTGTACTGGCTTGCGGCGCTCGACGACGAGGGCCGCCTGCAGGACATGGACCTCACCGGCTGGCAGGAAGCGCTGCGTTGTCGAGTCCGCAACCTTTACCTCACCATGCGACGGCTGTATGAGCAGAGCCCGTTCCTGGTGGTCGCCACCCGCCTCGGCGGGTACCACGGCTACGACGAGTCAGGGGCCAGCTGTCCGTTGGGCGGCGCGGTCACCGGGTTTGCCAAGGCCTACCGACGCGAGCGACCCGATGCCCTCGTCAAGGCCGTCGACTTCCCGGTCAACCGGAAAACGTCGGCGCTGGCCGATGTGCTGATCGACGAAACGCTTCGTGATCCCGGCTGTGTCGAGGTCGGCCACGCCGGGGGTCGACGCTGGGGCGTCGGCCTGGCGGACCGCCCGTTCCCGGACGTCGAGCAGACCGGCGAGCTCGTCGGCTCCGACCCTGTTTTCCTGGTCACCGGTGCCGCCGGCAGCATCGTGTCGGCGATCACTGCGGACCTGGCGGCTAGGTTCCGTGGCACATTCCACCTCCTTGACCTCACGCCCACGCCCGACCCTGCCGACCCCGATTTGCTCCGCTACGCCAATGATCGCGACGGCTTCAAGGCCGAGCTCGCCGCCCGGATGCGTGAGCGGGGTGAGCGCCCGACACCGGTCCTGATCGAGCGGGAGCTGGCGCGCCTCGAGCGTCTGCAAGCCGCGTTGGCCGCGGTGCGGGCCGTAGAGGAGGCGGGCGGCACCGCCCATTACCACAGCGTCGACCTCACCGACGCGGGCGCGGTGGAAAAGGTGATGGCCCAGGTGCGCGACACCAGCGGGCGCATCGACGTCCTGATCCACGCCGCCGGGGTAGAGGTCAGCCACGCGCTACCCGACAAGAAGCCCCGCGAGTTCGACCTGGTGCTCGGGGTCAAGGGTGACGGGCTGTTCAACGTGCTGCATGCCGTCGGCGCGCTCCCGCTGGGAACCGTCGTGGCGTTCAGTTCGGTGGCCGGTCGTTTCGGCAACGTCGGACAGACCGACTACAGCGCCGCCAACGACCTGCAGTGCAAGGTGTTGAGCAGCCTGCGCCGCACCCGTCCCGGGG
>NZ_JBKQTQ010000110.1:0-2596 GCF_052143115.1 Mycobacterium sp. | reverse complement strand
CCACCATGGAGTTGGGCGGCTCGGACGCGCTGATCGCGTTGGCCGACGCCGACTTGGACAAGACGGTCCAGTGGGCGCTGTGGGGTCGGATGAACAACGGCGGGCAATGCTGCGTGGCCTCCAAGCGCATCATCGTCGTCGAAGACATCGCCGACGAATTCTTCGTGAAGTTCAAGGCTGCGCTGGCCGGGCTCAAGGCCGGTGACCCCTTCGACGCGGCGACCACGCTGCCGCCGATGTCGAGCCAGGGTGCCGCCGACGAACTGAACGCAAAGATCAAGGCCGCGGTCGAAGCCGGCGCGACCGCCATCGCGCTCGGCGAGCCCGTGCCCACCACAGGAGCGTTCGTGCAGCCGACCATCCTCACCGACCTGACCCCGGACAACCCCGCCTACTACCAGGAGTTCTTCGGGCCGGTGGCGCTTTTCTTCCGCGCGAGCAGCGAGGACGACGCCGTGCGGCTGGCCAACGACTCGAACTTCGGGCTCGGCGGTTCGGTGTTCACGCAGGACATTGACCGCGGGGTTGAGGTCGCCAAGCGGATCGAGACCGGCATGGTCTTCATCAACCACCCGACCTGGACCAAGCCGGACCTGCCCTTCGGCGGCATTAAGCTGTCGGGCTACGGACATGAACTGGCCAGCCTGGGCATTCAGGAGTTCGTCAACAAGAAGCTGATCAACGTCGTCCCGATCGACGCCCCGTAATCATCGGCAGAGTGACTCAACGCAAAAGGAACGCAATCATGGCTGACTTCACCGTGGGGCAATACCTGGCGACCCGCTTGGAGCAGATTGGGCTGAAGCACTACTTCATGGTTCCCGGCGACTACAACCTCGTCCTGCTTGACGAGCTCTTGGAGAACAAGAACATCGAGCAGATCGGTTGTTGCAACGAGCTCAACGCGGCCTACGCCGCCGAGGGCTACGCCCGGGTCAATGGCGCGGCGGCGGTCCTCACCACCTTCAACGTCGGCGCGTATTCCGCGCTGAACGGTGTGGCCGGCGCCTACGCCGAACGCCTGCCGGTGATCATGGTGTCATCCAGCCCCAACACCAACGACGCAGGTGAGAATCACATCCTGCACCACACAGTGGGTTCCCACGACTTCACCGCTCAGTATGAGGTGTTTCGGCAGGTGACGTGCGTGGCGGTCCGCATCCAGCACCCGGCCAACGCGCCCGCCTTGATCGATGAGGCGATCAGCACCGCGTTGCGCGAGCGCAAGCCCGCCTACATCGAGATTCCGTGCAACCTGTCGGCCGCACCGTGTTCTCGGCCGGCCCCGTTCTCCACGTTGCGCTCGAGGCTGTACAGCAACCCGCGAATGCTGGCCGATGCCGTCGGCCGAGCCACCGACCTCATCGCGGAGGCGAAGAAGCCGATCCTGCTGGCCGGTGCCCATCTGCGGCCCTACGGCGCCATCGACGCTTTCCGGGAACTGGCCGAAGCACTGGGCTGCGCGGTGGCGGTCATGCCCAACGCCAAGGGCTTCTTCCCCGAAGACCACCCGCAGTACGCCGGCATCTACTGGGGCGAGGTCAGCAGCCCGCAGTGCCAGGCAATCGTCGACTGGTCCGACCTCATCGTGGCCGCCGGTCCGGTGTTCAACGACTACACGACCGTCGGCTGGAGCGCGCAGCCACCCCGGCAGCGGATGATCAACGCCGAGGCTCAGGGTGTGCGGTTCGCCGACACCGAATACACGGGCGTCGCGCTGGCCGACTTCCTGTCCGACCTTGCCAAAAAAGTGCAAGCCCACGACGCGACCCTGACGCAGTTCAAGCGCCTCAAGGGGACGGCATCGGTGGCGCGCCCGAAGGCAGCCGACCCAGCGGGCCCCCTCAGCCGCGTCGAGATGTGGCGGCAGATCGAGGAGGACCTGGACTCCAAGACCACCCTCCTGGTAGAGACCGGCGACTCCTGGCTGAACGGCATGTACACGCAGCTGCCCGGCGGCGCGAGGTTCGAGATCGAGATGCAGTGGGGCTCCATCGGCTGGTCCGTCCCCGCAAGCTTTGGCTATGCGATGGGCCTGGAGGCCGACCGCCGCCTCGTCTCGGTCATCGGCGACGGATCCTTCCAGCTGACCGCCCAAGAGGTGTCGAACATGATCCGCCACGGCCAGTAGATCCTGATCTTCCTGGTCAACAACCGCGGCTACGTCATCGAATCGGCGATCCACGACGGTCCCTACAACTACTACAAGAACTGGGACTACGCCGGACTCATCGACGTGTTCAACGCCGAAGAAGGCGGCGGGCTGGGGCTGACGGCGACCACCGCGGCGGAACTGGCCGAGGCGATCGAACAAGCCCGCGCCCACAAGGGCGGGCCGGTGCTGATCGAATGCCAGATCCCCAACGACGACGCCAGCCCCGAGCTGATCTCCTGGGGCTCCAAGGTGGCACGCGTCAATTCCCGCCCGGACCCGCGGTTCTGACCGGGGTCACGCTATAGCCGGCCGGCCGGTAGTGCAGACGATGCGCACTACCGGCCGGCTCACCAATACGGCGGTAATCCCCTCAAGAGGGAGCTTAAATCAAAGGGGCGGAGGGGATTTAGCGAAGAGGTCAGCCGATGTGCAGCTTCTCGC
>NZ_JBKQTQ010000109.1:0-3102 GCF_052143115.1 Mycobacterium sp. | reverse complement strand
GAACCGTTTGCCCGCGAGCATGCCCTGGCCGTACACATCGATCAGGTTACGCAGCGACGTCCCCATCGGAAGCTCGTAGACGCCCGGCGCGACGACGTCACCGCTGAGCGTGTAGATCTTGGTGCCGACGGCGTCGCCGATCCCGAGCGCCTGGTACCAGTCGGCGCCATGGTGAATGATGTGCGGTACGTTTGCGAGCGTTTCTGTGTTGTTGACCAATGTCGGACAGCCGTAGACGCCACTCTCTGCGCCGGATAGGGGGGCCTTCGCCGCGGGAACGGAAAACCGCCTTCGACCGACGCAATCGCCGCCGACTCCTCGCCGCCGATGTACAAGCCTGAACTTTCAACCACTGATAGAGTCATCGGCCGCCCGATGGCGTTTTTGAGCCGGGCGAACAGCGAGTGCGCCCGCCACTGCGCCATCGCTTTGCTGATGTTCTGCACGGAGGCCGTCTGTGCCGGATTGATGTAAATCACGACGTTGTTGACGCCGGTGGCAAGGGCGGCAATCAGCGCCCCCTCGATCACCTGATGCGGCGATTTCTCCAGCAGTAGCCGGTCTTTGAAGGTTCCCGGCTCGTCTTCGTTGCCATTGCAGATGAGATACTTGTGGCTCTGGCTGGTCTCAGCGGCGACGAAGCTCCACTTGCGGTGAGTCGGGAAACCGGCGCCGCCCATGCCCCGTAATCCCGCCGCTTCGATCGTTGCGATCAGCCGATCGGGTGCTGCAAGCGCGGCCTCGAGACCGGCGCCCCCGGGGCCGGCAAGCCATCGGTCCAAATCCGGTCCGACCAGACAACGCTCATTCAGAACGACGTGATTGAGAGTGTTCATGTGACCGCGCTTTCGCCTGCCGGAACCTCCGCCGGCCGTGCTCGCGGAGTGTACATGTGGGTCTTGTCGAAGTTGGCATAGTCGGGGAACAGGGGTGGCCCGACACGATCCAAGGGTAGCCCGGCTTTCGTCAATTCCCGCTGACGCTGGGTCACATGCTCGATCAGGATCTTACGCGGATTGGCCGCGGCCGACCGCTCCGCTGCCTTGACCCCGGCCCGACGGCCGAAGCTCAGGATTTCAAGCAGGGCGTTGCCCGCGAGGCGGTTGTGACCGTGCACGCCACCGGCGACTTCGCCGACGCAGAACAGGTTGGGAACCGAGGATGCGCCATTTGCGTCGATGACAACGCCGCCGTTCTGGAAATGAAGCGTCGGATAGACGAGGAAGGGCAACCGCGCCGGGTCGTGCCCGCACTTCTTCGCCAGCTTGATGACGCTCACAAACTGCTTGGCAATGATGCCCGGCTCACGGAGTTCCAGGGCTGGCGTGTCGAGAAAAACGCCCCGATGACCGGCCCCGCTGACGACGCCCCGTCCCTCCTCGCATTCGCGAATAATCGCTGCGGCGACCTGATCGCGCGGCTTCAGTTCATCGACGAAGCGCTCCCCAAGGCCGTTGACCAAGGTTGCCCCTGCCGACCGTGTCGCCTCTGAAACGAGGCTACCAGCCAGCCGCGGCGGATCCGCGAGGCCGGTCGGATGGTACTGGAAGGAGTCCAGGTCCCGCACGCGCGCCCCGAGCCGGTAGGCGAGCACGAGACCGTCGCCTGTCGCGCCGAAATGGTTAGACGTCGGAAAACCATTCAGATGCAATCGGCCAATGCCACCGGTGGCCAGGATCACCGCCTTGGCACGAACGAGGCAATAGCGGCAAATATCGAGCGAGAAGACGACGGCGCCGGCACAATGGCCGTGCTCATCGCACAGGAGCTCGACGACTGGGCTGCGATTCCACACGGTGACGCTGCTGTTGAGCACGGCTTCGCGCAGAACCCGCATCATCTCAAGACCGGTGCAATCACGGTGGCACAGGATTCGGTCGGCCGTCGCCCCGCCCGGGCGGCGGGCTCGGAGGTCGCCTCCGTCGTGGTCGAACTGCATGCCAAGTCGGATGAGCCAGCGGATCACATCCGGCGCATCCATCACCATCTGCGCCACCAACTGCTTGTCGCCCTTGAAATGGCCGCCGCGCAGGGTGTCCTCGAAGTGACGTTGCGGCGAGTCCTCAGGGCGCACAGCGGCTTGAATGCCCGCTTCGGCCATCACGGTATTGCTGTCGCCCAAGCGGAGCTTCGTTGCGACGAGCACCTTTGCACCGGCCTTCGTGGCGGTGAGGGCCGCAGCACAGCCGGCGCCCCCGCCGCCGATCACGAGAACATCGGTGTCGGTTACCGTTGCGCCAGCGAGAGCGGCTTCGTTAATGCGCGCATTCGTGTGCAGCCAGTCGGCCACGAGCCGGTGACACGGATCGCCAGCGTTCGGCCCAACCTTAATGGTCGTGCGGGTTTCTGCCCGATAGTCTGGGTGATAGCGGGCGAGCAGGTCTTCGCGAGGCAGCGGATTGTCGCGCGCGACCGCTGGTGAGGACACTCGCCAAGCGGCGAGCGCCTGTTCATAAGGAATGCCGGTCATCCGCGTCGTATTCCTCCGTTCAACGCGCATATATTCAATGCCCTAATTATCGCCCCTCGCTGCGGGGACCTCGATGGCGTCGACGTCCACGGTGAGCGCGCCGCGGCGGATCTGGTCGAGACGGAGCAACAGATTGGGCGAATGCAGCCCGTGGGATGCGACGATGCGTCGGCCGAGCATCCCCAAATGGTTGGGACCGATATGCTCGGGGCACGCCCGTGTGCACAGATTGCACATCACGCAGTCGGCGAAGATGTCACTCGCTTCCTGAACGCTGCCCACGATAAGCAGGTTAACACCCCGCTGGACCTCCAGACCGCGCGGACAGGTCGCATCACAGCCGCCACAGTGCCTGCAGTGAGCAGCCTCCGGAAACGTATCGTTGACCTGTTCGAGGACATCCCATGCGTTGTAAAAATCCTCGATTTGGTACGCGTGGTGCCTGTGGTGGGCGAGAAAGCCTACGAACGTCACCTGCATAGCGGGCTCGACGATCGTTTCGCAGGCGAGTTCCATTGTTACGTCGCTAGAGCCGGCACGACGTACCATAATACGGCAGGAGCCACAGACACCTTGCAGGCAGCCGACGCCGGCCACCAAGGTCTCGCCCGCCTGCCAAACGGCCTCGATGA
>NZ_JBKQTQ010000108.1:0-109940 GCF_052143115.1 Mycobacterium sp. | reverse complement strand
AGTACTTGAAGGACAAGGTCATTATCGTGACCGGCGCAGCCAGCGGCTTCGGCAAGCTGATTTCGGAAAAGTGTGCTGCCGGTGGGGCGAAGGTTGTCGGGGTCGACGTCAACGTCGAAGGCTTGAACGAGGTCTTCGAGAGCATCCGGGCCGCTGGCTTCGAAGGGACCACCCATGTTGCGGACGTCACCGACATGGCCCAGGTCCAGGCGGCGGGCCGACACGCCGTCGACGCCTACGGTCGCATCGACGTGATCGTGAACAACGCAGGCGTGATGCCGCTGGCGTTCTTCGCCGACCACGAGCGTGCGTGGGAGAAATGGCACAAGGCGATCGACATCAACATCAAAGGCGTCGTCAACGGCATCTCGACCGTCTACGACACGATGATCAAGCAGGGCCGAGGCCAGGTCGTCAACATTTCATCCATCTACGGCAACGCCGGGACCGAGGGCTCAGGCGTCTACAGCGCGACCAAGGCGGCAGTCGATGTGCTCTCGGATTCGTTGCGGGTCGAGGCCCAAGGCAGGATCAAGGTGACCACGGTGAAGCCGACGGGCGTCCTCGGAACCAATCTCGCCGGCGGGGTCGTCAACGAAGCGGCGATCATCGGCATCACCGGGCAGAAGGGTGCACAGTTCTTCGAGAATGTCGGCAACTTGCAAAACGGAGCCCTTCGACCCGAGCAGACCGACGTGGACTCAGTGGAGTACTGGCTGATCACTCCCGATGACCTGGCGAACGCGGTGGTACATGTCATCGATCAGCCCTGGGGAATCAACATCAGCGACGTGACGGTACGGGCGAGCGGCGAGAACTATGTCTGCTGATCCTCAGGGCATGATGACGGTCCGGCTCACCGGTTCGGCGGCGGCTTGCCGGCTGGACAGGCCCCGCCGCAACGAAGCCAACAGCGCGTCGCGGGTTTCGCGGGGATCGATGAGCTCGTCGAACCCCATGTGTTCGGCCGACCGATAGGACGCCTGTAGCTCCGCTTCCCGCAGCTTGGTCGTGAGGTCCTCGCCGGCGTGCGACGCACGGCTCAGCGCCGCCGCGCTCATGGCGCCCATCATCGCGCCGGGATAGGCGAAGGTCGCTGACTGGTCGTCGAAGCTGAGCAGCGACATCACCATCGAGCCGAACCCATAGGCCTTGCGCAGGGTGAGGTGCAGCTTCAACGTGTTGGCCGCGGTCTGGGCGGTGAACATCCGCGCGCCGGCCCGCAGCACGCCCGTGCGCTCGGACCGACTGCCGGGCAGCATGCCGGGGTTGTCGGCGAGGAAGACGATCGGCAGGTGGAACGAGTCGGCCACCATGATGAAGTGCGCTGCTTTGTCCGCGGCGTCGGCGTCGATGGAGCCGGCCAGCACCTTGGGCTGGTTGGCGACCACCGCGACCGGGTGGCCGCCCAGGTGGGCCAGCGCACAGATCATCGCCTTGCCGAACTGGGGCTGGACCTCGAACCAGTCGGGCCGGTCGAAGACCACGTCGAGCACTGCGCGCATGTCGTAGACGCGGCGGTTGTCACGGGACACGATGCCGAGCAGCTCTGGTGTCTGCCGCGGTTCGCTGGTCTCGTCAGCCGGCAGCGGCGACGGGTACGACCATGCGCTCGACGGGAAATACGACAGGTAACGGCGGATGTCGTCGAGCACGGTCTCGTCGTCTTCGGCGGCGTTATGGATCACCCCGCTGGGCAACGCGACGTCCGGTCCGCCGAGGTCTTCCTTCGAGATGTCTTCTCCGGTGGACTCTTTGACGACCGGAGGGCCAGCGGTGAAGATGGCGCCCTGGGAGCTCATGATTCGGAAGTCGCACACCGGGGCCACCAGCGCGCCGTGTCCGGCCGAGGGGCCAAGGACGGCGGCGACAGTCGGAACGCGGCCCGAGCACTGCGCTTGCGCGAGTAGGTCGGTCGGGCTGCGCCCGTAGTGCCCGCCGGTGGGACGATAGCCAGCGCCTTCCAGCAGCATCACCAGCGGAATCTTGTCGCGTAGCGCCAATTCTGCGATGCGGTAGCGCTTGGAGTTGCCGCCCGGCCCGATGCTGCCGGCCATCGTGGTGAAGTCCTCCGCGCCGAGCATCACCGGTGAGCCGTTGATCAAGCCGGAGCCGACGACGATCCCGTCGGCGGCGATCTCTCCGCCCACGAGCGTGCCGAGTTCGCGGAATGTACCCGGATCGAGGAGGTGGTCGATCCGCGCTCGGGCGTCGAGCTTGCCCTTGCCGCGGTGTTTGGCAAGCCGGTCCGGACCGCCCATCGCCCGCGTTTGCTGACGGCGACGGTCGAGGTCGTCGAGCGTCTCCTGCCAGTCGGGGGACTTTGTCATGGGCATGTCCTCACTCGTCGGCTGTTACGTACTGAATTGCTTACTGTAGCGTCTGCGAGAGGGAGGCGGCCAGCGGCCGCATGACGAGATGGAGATGGATGGGAGATGGGGTAGCGCGATGGGGATCCGGTTGACGCCTGACGAGGCATGGGAAGCAGTCGGCGCGGCGCATACCGGCATTCTGACGACCCTGCGCCGCGATGGTATGCCGATTGCGTTGCCGGTGTGGTTCGTCGTCGAAGATCGCACGGTAGCGATGATGACTCCGGCCGGCACCAAGAAAATTGCACGCGTCCAGCATGATCCCCGGGCGTCGTTTCTCGTCGAATCGGGGGAGCGCTGGGTTGAGCTACGCGCTGTTCATCTCACCGGACGTGCGGAGATCGTCCAGGACGCCGCGGCCATCTCGCGAATCGAGGCCGCCGTCAACGACAAGTACGTGGCGTTTCGCCCACCCGTTGCCAGCCTGCCCGCAGCGACCCAGACGTATTACGCGAGTCAGGTATTTCTGCGCTTCGTGCCAGAGGGCCGAATCCTGACCTGGGACAACTCCCGCATCGCATGACGGAGTCATGACGAAGTAGCTGGTGCGACATGGCTTTTGCGGCTGTCGGGATAGCCGAAATTGACCCTACCGAATAGCTTACTGTAGCTTCACGAGTATGAGCGCCACGCTGGCGTCCGGCCTCAGGGTCGACGGGGGCATCTTCACCGACCTCGCTCGGGTGCCGGAACTGGCGGGCGCGCTCGAGCGACAGGGCTACGACGCCTGCTGGACCGGCGAAATCAACCACGATCCGTTTCTGCCACTGCTGCTGGCGGCCGAACACACCACCCGACTCGAGCTGGGCACCAGTATCGCAGTGGCTTTCGCGCGCAACCCCATGATCGTCGCCAACCTCGGTTGGGATCTGCAGACCTATTCGCAGGGCCGGTTCTTCCTCGGCCTGGGTACCCAGATCAAGCCGCACATCGAAAAGCGATTCAGTATGCCCTGGAGTCATCCGGTGGCCCGGATGCGCGAATTCGTGGAGGCGCTGGACGCGATCTGGTCGGCCTGGAAGGACGGCACCAGGCTGCGGTTCGAGGGTGAGTTCTACACCCACAAGCTCATGACGCCGATGTTCACGCCTGAGTCGCAACCGTTTTCGGCGCCCAAGATCTTCATCGCCGCTGTCGGCGAAGCGATGACCGAGATGTGCGGCGAAGTCGCCGACGGCCTACTGGCCCATGCGTTCACGACGAGGCGCTATTTGCACGAGGTGACGATGCCCGCGGTGCAGCGTGGCCTGCAGCGCTCCGGTCGTGATCGGCAGGCATTCCAGGTGGCATGCCCGGTGTTCGTGGTGACCGGCAACGACAACGCGGAATTGCGGCTGGGTGCGGCCGATGTCCGCAAGCAGATTGCCTTCTACGGATCAACGCCCGCCTACTGCAAGGTGCTTGAGCTGCACGGTTGGGGCGCTGTGGCGACGGAGTTGCACCGACTTTCACTGCAGGGGGAATGGGATGCCATGGGAGCGCTGATCGACGACGAGATCCTGGACGCCTTCGCTGTCGTTGCGACGTACGACGAACTCGCAGGCGCGCTTCGCGACCGCTGCGAGGGCGTCATCGACCGGGTAATGCCGGCGTTTCCCCGCACCGTTTCCGCGACCACTATCACCGCCGTACTACAAGAGTTGCGTCAGTGAGGAGCTGCCCATGAGTACGCCGACGATGGATGAAGCTGCCAAGGTCCTCGCCGATCCGCTGGCATACGCCGACGAGCCGAAGTTGCATGCGGCGCTGGCTCATCTGCGTGCCAACGCCCCAGTGTCCTGGGTCGAGGTGCCGAATTACCGGCCATTCTGGGCGATCACCAAGCATGCCGACGTCATGGACATCGAGCGCGACAACATGCTGTTCACCAACTGGCCGCGCCCGGTCCTGACGACGGCGGAGGGTGATGAGTTGCAGGCCGCCGCGGAGGTGCGCACACTGATCCACCTGGACGATCCGCAACATCGGCTGGTGCGGGCGATCGGCGCGGATTGGTTTCGTCCCAAGGCGATGCGGGCGCTGAAGGTCCGTGTCGACGAGCTGGCCAAGAATTACGTCGACAAGATGATGACGGTGGGCCCTGAATGCGATTTCGTCCAGGAGGTCGCGGTCAATTACCCGCTCTACGTGATCATGTCGCTGTTGGGGATCCCCGAGTCGGACTTCCCGCGAATGCTCAAGCTCACCCAGGAGCTGTTCGGCAGCGACGACAGCGAGTTCAAGCGCGGCAGCACCGGCGAGGATCAGCTGCCCGCGTTGCTCGACATGTTCCAATACTTCAATGCTGTCACGACGTCGCGTCGTGAACATCCGACCGAGGATCTCGCGTCCGCTATCGCCAACGCCCGCATCGACGGCGAGCCGCTGTCCGACATCGACACGGTGTCGTACTACCTGATCGTCGCCACCGCCGGCCACGACACCACCAGCGCGACCATCTCGGGCGGCCTGCATGCTCTCATCGAGAATCCGGACCAGCTCCAGCGGTTAGGCGAGAATCTCGACATCATGCCGCTGGCCACCGAGGAGATGATCCGATGGGTCACTCCGGTCAAGGAATTCATGCGCACCGCCGCCGAAGACACCACGGTGCGTGGAGTCCCGATCGCGGCGGGGGAGTCGGTGCTGTTGTCGTACGTGTCCGGCAATCGGGACGAAGACGTCTTCGAGGATTCGTTCCGCTTCGATGTTGGCCGCGATCCCAACAAACACTTGGCGTTCGGTTACGGCGTCCACTTTTGCTTGGGTGCAGCGCTGGCCCGCATGGAGGTCAACAGCTTTTTCACCGAGTTGTTGCCGCGGGTGAAATCCGTTGAGTTGACCGGGGCGCCGCAATTCGTCGCCACGACATTCGTCGGCGGACTCAAGCACCTTCCGGTTCGGTACCAATTCCACTGAGTCGGCCGGCTACGCCGCTGGATTTGAGAAGTTAACAGCAGGCAAACACAACCCCTAGATTAGGAAACACCGTCGGGCGGAAATGCCAAATACCTTCCAACCCGAGGATCTCCCGTGATAGACCGACCGGTAGTGGATATTCTTAACGGCTTCGTAGGAGGAACTAAGGTCATGGCTGTCGCACGGTGCATCACCGCCACCGCCTTTCTCGCCGGTCTCGCTCTCGGACTGGCCGCACCCGCCGGCGCGTGGGGACCGGCCGCGCCTGCACCGTTTCCTTCTGACTTCCAGACGAACGCCCACTACATCTCGACTCAGATAAACCCAAAAACCGGTCAGCCGTTCACCGTCGAGGGTCATCCGGTCACCAACGATTGGTACTTCAGTCCCTGCGGTGACGGATGCGCCTCAGCAGCTCGCACACCCGGTGGACCGCCTTTGGGGCAGGCTAATTTGGTGAACGGCCAATGGGTGTTAGACACCACCGATGGCGCAGAATGCCCGGACGGTACCAGCGTTCCCAACGCCATCGCTGCCCACCGCACGTGGGACCCGAACACCCTCGCAGGCACCGTCCAATCCACCGGTAAGGAGGGCGCCTGCGGCTTTCCACCCGGGGTACCAGAGACTGCGGACATCCAACTCCAGCTGGTGCCCTGACCCAGAGATCCGAATCGGCGCTCGCGGATCAGCTCTGCTCCTAAACTCGCACCATTGTGACGATGGTGTCTGAGGATGGGGGAGCAAGCCTGTGTTGGGCGTTCATCATGCGGCAATCTGTACGGCCGATGTCGAGCGGTCGATGAGATTCTGGCGAGAAGGGCTAGGATTCACCGAACTGTTCGACCACACGTTCCGCGGTAACTGGCCCGAGCTCTTCGGGGCAGGCTCCGATCAGCTGCGGTCGATATTTCTGGGTGATCCGCAGACTCCGGACACCGGCATCGTCGAACTCGTGGTCTTTGAGGGAGCCGGCGACGCGCCGACGCCAGCTCCGGCCCCCCGGCACGGATTCTTCCTACTCTCCCTGCAGCGGGACGTCGACGCGACGCTGTCCGGCTTGGCCGCTTTGGGTTTCACCGACGGCGTGCGTCGCATCAGTGTGCCTGCACCGGGCGGCGCGACGGTCCCGATGGCAGTCATCACCGCACCGGACGGGGTACTGGTCGAGTTGATCGGACCGCCGGCATGAGCGCTCTCGTCACTGGCGGTGCATCTGGTATCGGGCGGGAAGTCGCCGGCCGGTTGCGCGACAACGGCCACGACGTGGTGGTGTGGGATCAGGCTGGCGGCGACATCGATTGCGATATCAGCGATCCGGAGGCGGTAGCGGCGGCAATGAGCCACACCGTGCGCGAGCACGGCGTGCCGACGCGAATTGTGGCCTGCGCGGGCATCGGCGCATCCGGCACACTGCTGGCGCAGTCGGTTGAGCAGTGGCAGCGGGTGCTGGCGGTAAATCTCACCGGCAGCTGGCTGACCATTCGGGCAGCCGCTGAGGCGATGATCGACGCGGAAATCGGCGGATCGATCGTCGTCGTCTCCAGCATCAGCGGAACGGTTGCCGACCGGGATATGGGTGCCTACTGCGTGTCCAAAGCGGGGTTGAACATGCTGGTCAGGGTCGCGGCTGTGGAATGGGGCGGCTACGGCATCCGGGTGAACGCTGTCGGGCCCGGTGTCACCCGGACACCGATGCTGGGCGAACCGGAGCAGCTGCCCGGCTGGGTGGAAGGTTTGTCTGAGCGCACCGCCTTGGGACGTCTCGGCGAGGCCGGTGACGTCGCCGGTGTCATCGTGGGTGTCCTCGAATTACCTTGGGTGACAGGCCAGATCGTGCACGCCGACGGTGGCCTCGCGCTGCACAGCCCGATCGACGCGTATGGTCAGATGCAGCGACTGCGTGGGACGGTCACGCCGCCCCGAAATCGATGACACCACGGACGATTTCACCGTTGAGCAGGTCCGCGTAGGCGTCGTTGATGTCGTCGAGCCGGTATCGTCTGGTGATCATCTCGTCGAGCAACAGTTGACCGGTCTCATAGAGCCTGGCCAGCCGGGAGATATCCGACTTCGCATTGCACGACCCGAATATGGTGCCGGCCAGCGTCTTGTTCATCAGGATGAAATCCTGCAGGTCGATCTTGACGGAGTGGGTCAACTGCGAGGTCATCCCGGTGAGCACGCATGTCCCGCCCTTGCGGGTGAGTTTCACCGCATCGCGTACGTCCTCGGGGGCGATGAGAGACGGCGAGACCACGACGGCGTCGGCCATCACCCCGTATGTCAAACCACTGACCAGATCCAGCGCCTCGGCTGCCGTTGCGATGGTGTGGGTGGCGCCGAACTTCATCGCCGATTTCTGCTTGAACTCCAGCGGGTCGACGGCGACGATCTGCGCGGCGCCGTTGATGCGGGCCCCCTGGATCGCGCCGGTGCCGATGCCGCCCACGCCGACGACCACGACGGTGTCGCCGGCCCGCATGTTGGACCGGTTGGCGACCGAACCGTAGCCGGTCGGAATGGCGCACGACAGTAGCGCGCTCGGCACCAGTGGTAGGTGCCGCTCGATGTTTACAATCGAATTCGTCGACACGACAGTGTGTTCGGCGAACGTACCGACCTTCGCAAGGTGGCCGAGATCCTTACCGTCGGCGGTGTGGTGGCGGAAGGTACCGTCGGTCGGCATCCCCGGGGTCAGCGTCCCGATGCCCTCATCACACAGGTACTCCATGCCGGTAGCGCACCAGCGACATTGGCCGCAGACCGCAACGAACGACGTCACCACGTGGTCCCCGGGCTCGAAATCGGTAACGCCGTAGCCGACTTCGCGCACGATGCCCGAACCCTCGTGGCCGCCGACGGTGGGAAACATCGTGGGCAGCCCCATCGCGCGAAGGACTTCGTTGGGCGCCGCCATGTCGCCCTTGAGGATGTGGTCGTCGGAGTGGCACAACCCGGCGGCCGCCATCTGGACGAGAACCTCGCCTGCACGCGGCGGGTCTAGCTCGAATTCCTCGACAGACCAAGGGCCGCCGACGTCATGCAGAATCGCCGCCCGGCTTTTCATGACACCGGGGTGAAGCTGACCGGAAGCTTGTTGGGCGACCGGAAAGTGAGCCCGACAATTCTGGAGTCCTCACCGGTTCCGTCGTCGGCCACGAGGGCCAAGTTCGCGACCCGGTCAAGCAAGCTATTCAACATCACCCGGGTTTCCAGCCGGGCCAAGTGCATTCCGAGGCACATGTGGATGCCGCCGGCGAACGCGATGTGCGCTTGGCGCGGGCGGCGGATGTCGAACGTGTTGGAGTCGGTCCACCGGCTCTCGTCGCGGTTGGCCGATCCCATACACAAGTCGACCTGCGCCTTGGCGGGGATGGTGTGACCGCTCACCTCCACTTCCTCGGTGGTGGTGCGCATGACCATGGTCAGTGGTGTTTCGTAGCGCAGTCCCTCTTCGATCGCGCCCGCAATCAGTGAGCGGTCCTGGTAGACCATCGCCAACTGTTCGGGGTGGGTGAGCAACAGGTAGAGCAGATTGCCCGAGGAGCGATACGTGGTCTCCAAGCCGGCGGGCAACAACAGACGTAAAAACGCGATGATGGCCTCGTCGGTGAGTTTCTCGCCGCCGATTTCGGCGGCAACGAGGTCACCGATGATGTCGTTGGTTGGCTTGCGGCGCCGCTGTTCGACTTGGTCGAGGAAATAGCCGTGCAACTCCGTCGCGGCGTTCAACCCCGCCATGATGTCGGTCGGAATCGAGATCAGGTCCAGGGACAGCCGCCGGAACAGGTCGAGATCCTCGCGGGGCAGTCCGAGCAGTGTCGAGATGATTCGCGTCGGAAATTCGAATGTCAGCGACTTCACCAAGTCGGCCTGCTCGTCGTTTTTGATCTCGTCGACGAGTTGATCGCAGACCGGGCCGATGACCGACGGCTCCCAGTGTTCCAGCGCGCTGGCGCGGAAGGCCTTGGCCACCAAGCTGCGATGGTCGTGGTGCTCTTTGCCGCCCATCGCCAAGATGGTGTGGCCCATCACCAATCCGATCGTCTTGTCGTAGGCGGCGGAGGTGAAGATCCGGTCGTCGCGGAATGCCTGAAAGACGCCGTCATGGCCGAACAGGACCCATTCGTCGTCCGGCTTCAGTTCCGGGGGCAACAGATCGGTGTCCATCAAGGAGCCGTGATGGACGGGCTCCGTGTGCCTCTTGTATTCGAAGAACGGGTAGGGACTGGTTTCACCGGTCGTGTCGAGCGTGATGGGTTCGCCGTGCGGCTCGGCGCTGATCGTCACCAGCATCCCTCCTGAGCATCGAATTTCGCTATCATAATATAAATAGCAATCAAGCCCAACGGGTTGTGGTGTTTACCGTAATGGGGACAGTATTGACCTGCACGATCATCAGGGAGGCGGTGATTCGGCCGTGCTGAAACGCCGATTGGTCTGCTACCTCGACGAGTTGCCGCCGGGCACGATGAAGCTGGTTGATGTCGGGAAGTTCGGTGTGGGTGTGTACAACGTGCACGGGTCTTTGCACGCGATCGTCAACTACTGCTCCCACGAGGGTGCGCCCTTGTGTCTGGGCTACATCGGCGGAACCAACGAGGCCGACCCGGGCGCTCCGGAGGGGCTTCGGCGCACCCGCGACGGGCAGATCGTTCGGTGCCCTTGGCACAACTGGGAATTCGACCTCACCACGGGCTGCAACGTTGCCGATCCGCGGCGGCGCATCCGGACCTACCAGGTCGACGTCAACGACGGCGAGGTGTACCTGACTGCATGAGCACCACGGTCGGCACGGTCATCGATGCCAATGTTCAGCCCCATTTCGGCTATAACGCCGAAATCCGGCGTTACCTCCCTGCCGCCCACCGCCTGCGGTCGATTCCCGACGTCGAACAGCAGTGGTATCAAGCCCCGGGTGGCGACTACCGGCAAGACCTGTACGGAGAGCACTACCCGGGGTCTGATCCTGAAACCGTTGCTCGTCATCTTTTCGACGACGCCGGGGTCCAGTACGCCATCTTGAACCCCTTGACCCGCGGCAACATTGCCGACTATCTGCTCAACAGCCGAATCTGCGCCGCGGTCAACGACTGGCTGCTGGACCGCTGGCTGGAGCCAGACATCACCGACCGTTTCCGCGGGACCATCCGGGTCAACCCCGAGGATCCCAAAGGTGCGGTCGCCGAGATCGAACGCCTTGCCGCACATCCCAAGCTGGTTCAGGTCGGTGTCCCGATGCAGTCCCGTGAGCCCTATGGCAAACCGATGTTCGAGCCGATCTGGGAGGCCGCGGCCGCCTACGGGTTGCCGGTTGCGCTGCACATCAACGGCGGCAATGGCGTCGATTACCCGCCGACGTTCGCCGGCCACGCGCACACCTATGCCGGCTACGCGGCCTTCATGCCCCTCAACTATTTCGTCCACCTCGCGACGCTCATCGTCGAAGGCGTCTTCGGCAGGCATCCGGATCTGAAATTCGTTTTTGCCGACGGCGGATACGACATCCTCACCCCGCTGATGTGGCGGCTGGACACCTTCTGGTTGTCGATGCGTGACCAGACGCCGTGGGTCGACCGCTATCCCAGCGAGTACCTGCCCGGCCATGTTCGGTTCTGTTCGTCGGCGTTCGACGGGCCGACTGACACCGGTCAGATGCAGCGCTGGATGGACTTCACCGGCAAGGCTGACCTGCTGATGTATGGCTCGAGCTACCCGCACTGGTCGACGTCGTCGCCGGACGTGGCGGCCTCAGGTCTCGACGCCGCACAATGCGACAGGATGTTGTGGCAAAACGCCAGCGAGCTCTACGGGCTAGCAGTCGAAGGGCTCCAGGCAAACGGGCTTGGAGCCAAGGGGCTTGGAGCAAAGGAGACAGCCCGATGACCACGATCGAACGGGTCGAACCGCAGACCGAGATCGCGGTCGCCATCGTCGACACCGATGTGCACCCTCTGCCCGTCTCAACCGACGTGCTCAAGTCGTATGCGCCAGCCGAGTGGGTCGACAAGATCTGGCCGTCCGGAAACGCGGTCAGCCCGTTGCCGCATTTCTACGACACACCGGACTCATACAAGACCATGTCACTGCGTGTCGACGCCGCCCCGCCCGGCGGCGGTGTTGCCGGTAGCGATCCCGACTACGCGGCGAAACAACTGTTGGTCGACGCCGGCGTCAGCATCGCATCACTTGAGCCGATGTGCGACGCGCAGCTGCCGCAGGCCGAGCATGTGCTGAAGTCCACCTACAACGACTGGCTTGCCGACGTCTGGCTGGATCAGAACAATGCGCACGGCCGCTGGCGTGGCTCGATCAGCGTCAGCGCGCAGGTACCTGAGCAGGCGGCGTGCGAAGTCGAGCGGTGGGCAGGGCATCCCTACATGGCGCAGATATTGATGACGCCGCAGACACGTGGAATCCCTTTCGGCAACCCGCATTTCGATCCGCTTTACGAGGCCGCGTCCCGCAATGGTTTGCCGGTGGCCACTCACTTGATGGGGCAGACGCCGTTCGAGCTGATTCCGATCTATCCGGTCGGCAATCCGGCGCACTGGCACGATTTCTTTGCCTCTTGGCCGCTGCTATACGTCTCGCATTTGATGAGCCTGGTGTTTGACGGTGCCTTCGACCGGCACCCCGATCTGCGGGTGGTGTTCATCGAGGGTGGCTTCACCTGGGCGATGCCGGTGATGGCGCGCATGGACCGGATTTGGGAAGCCCGCCGCGCCGACCTACCGCACGTCCGTCGCAGGCCGTCGGAGTATGTCCGCGAACACGTCCGGTTCACCACCCAGCCGCTGGAAGACGCCGACGTCAGGCAATTCCGTGAATATCTGGAAATGATGGACCTGGGCGACAACCTGATGTTCTCGACGGATTATCCGCACTGGAGTTACGACTCGCCGGCCTACGCGATCAACCGTTTCCCCGCGGCGCAACGGGAGCGAATCATGCGCGGCAACGCGACCGCGTTGTATGGGTTGCCGGCGACCGTGAAAGCCCTGCCCGGGGAACAGCCCCCGGTCGGTGTCAGTTTCGAGTGAGGCAGTGACCGAGCCGGCCGCCAGGCTGAGTGCCCTTGTCGATGAATACGACGCAAAGTGGTCGGCCCTCGATCTCGTGGGGGTTGCCGCCCTCTGGGAAGACGACACGCCGCAGCCGGTGTACATCGGCGACGAGTACGCGATGCCGCTGATCGGCGCCGACGAGCTCGACCGGCACTGGGCACGGGTCGCCGGGCGCCTCAAGCGCGCGTCGGTGTCGTCGCAGCTGCGATCGGCCGATCTGCTCGCCGACGGCTTCGCGCGCTGCGTCGTGCTGAGCCGATGGAGCTTCGCCGGACGTGAATCCGACGTCGAGCACAGCGGCAGCAGCTGGATCACCTGGCTGGTGGTGGCGCGCGGCGAGAAGTACCGCATCTTTCACCACATGGAGTCGCAGGTCTACCTTGACGAAGGCTTAGGTGAACACCATTCGAAACGGCTGAAAGACTAGAGAGCATGACGACCGAGACCGATCGCGCGCAGCCGAAAGGCCATAGAAGGATCAGCCGCATCGACCCGGCGCTGCGCGACGCCGCAGCCAGCCTGGACATCGTCGAATTCCGTGCGGAGACACTTCCGGCCGAGCGGGAGCGCGCCGAGCGGCTGGCTGCCGAGCGCGCGGCCGCCGTCGACACCGGCAGCGTCGAGATCGAAGACCGCGCCATCACCGGTCCGCAGGATCGACGGCTTGGCTTGCGCCTCTACCGCGGCCTGACCAAGTCGGCAGCGCCGCTGGCACTGTATGCCCACGGTGGCGGCTTCGTGACCGGAAACCTCGATACCGACCATCTGCACTGTGTAGACCTGGCCCGCGCGGCCGGCTGCCTCGTCGTGTCGGTCGACTACCGGCTCGCACCCGAGCACCCGTGCCCGGCAGCACTTGATGACGTCGAAGCGGCGTTTCGTTACGCCGTCGAGAACAGTGCCCGCCTTGGCGCGGACGGCACCCGCGTCGTGGTGATGGGCCGGGATGCGGGTGCGGCTCTGGCCGCGGCGTTGGCTCAGCGCATGTTCGACGCGGAGGGTCCGCCGATCCTGGCCCAGGTGCTGCACCAGCCGATGCTCGACTCCGACGCGACACCATCGCGCCGGGAATTCCAGCGGACGCCGGGACTCAACGGCCCCGCGGTGAGTCGGGCATGGGGGCACTATCTCGGTCACACCGCCGCGACGGCCCAACAGGTGCCGGCCCAGCGGGCGAACCTGGAGGGGTTGCCGCCGGCCTTCATCAGTTGCGCGGAGATCGACCCGTGTCGCGATGAAGCCATTGACTACGCGAACCGGCTGTTGCACGCCTATGTGCACACCGAGTTGCATGTCGTCGCGGCCACGTTTCACGGGTTCGATTCAGTGGTGCCGGAGTGGGTGGTATCCCGGGAAAGCGCCGCGCTGCACGCTCAGGTGCTTCGCCGCTCGTTTGCCATTTAGCTGCTCAGCTCATACCGGCTGGAACTTGGTGATAAGCCACGTGCCGTGGACCTTGGTCAGCGACACCAGCACGCTGCTCGACGCCATCGCCGGGTCGGGCCGTTCTTTGCTGGTGGTGGCCTGGTTGACGAAAAGCAACACGACCGCTGAATTCGGTTGCAGTTCGGTCGCCGCCGCCCCCACCACCTGAGCTGTAGTGGTCAGCGCCTTTTCCTTGGCGGCCGGGGTCACGATCTCCTTTGTGAACTGGTCGTAGTAGTTCAGGAAATCTCCGGTGAGATGGGATTTGGCAGCGGCGAAGTCCTGGTTGAGGGTGTCCGGTTTGTAGGACAGCAGCGCGACGGTACCGTCGCGCGCCGCATTGATCGCCATTTGAGCGGCTGCGGTGTCGGTCTGCTCATCGGGTCGGTACTGAACGACGTACAACCACGTCGCCAGCGCACCGGACAGCAGCAGAAGCAGGACGAGAACCAGCGGGGCGACTTTGACGCGTCGCCGGCGCGCGACCTTATCGCCCAGGCCCAAGGTGGTGTCGTCGTCTTGCTGGGCTTCGTCGCCTTCGTCGGCTTCTTCGTCTTCGTCTGCGGCCGTCTTGTCGATCTCGACCCCGTCGCCGGGCTCCAGATCGGCGACGCCCTCGACGTTCTGCTGCTCGGTCTTGTCGTCGGCGCTCATAGCACGAACTCGACTTTCGAAATCTTCAGTTGATCACCGTCTCGGACCACTGAAACCCGGAACCGAAAAGCGCGTGGATCGTCTTTGGCGCCAGCCGAATTGGTGACGCGCTCGTTGGCCAGCACCAGAACCACGGCGGAATCCTTGCTCATCGACTCAACCGCACTGGCCGTGACCGACCCTTGGGTAACCGCTTTGGAATCTTTTACCACCGACGCGAAATCGTCCGCGCGACGCTGGAAGTCGTCTCTGAATTCGCCGGTGGCGCTGTCGAGTACCCGCTGGACGTCTTCTTTGGCCTTATTGAAGTCCAGTGACGTCAGGTTGACGACGCCTTGCCTGGCGGCAGCGACGTACGCCGCGGATCGCTGCCGTTCCGCCAGGACGGTGTGGTGATGCCAGAGCATCCATCCGCTCGCTCCAAGCAGACCGCAGATGGCCACGATGGCGGCAGCGGTGAGGACCCTGGACAACCCGGACAACCCCGGCACCCGCCACCGCTGGCTGGTCGACTCGGTCGACCCCGCGGGTGGCTCCGCCTCCTCGGATGGCTCGGAGCGCTCGGACGGCTCGGGCGTTTCGGGCGCCTCTGCGGTGTCGTCTGCGGCTTCGACGACCGTGGTGGTGTCTTCGGCATCGTTGTCGGCTTCCGCCTCCGCTTCCGCCTGCGCCTGCGCCTCACGCCGTAATTTGATGGCTCGGGCGCGTGCGCGCGCCGCCGCAGCCAGCGCTTCTGCCTCAGCCGCTTCGGCCTCGGCCTGCTCGGCTAACGCGATCGCGTCCGCCTTCGCCTTGGCGGAATCCGCCGGCCGTTCGCCAGCGTCAGCCACAGCGACCACAGCTTCTAGACGTCATTATCGACTGAACTCCGGTATCTCTTAACTGTATTGCTCATTGCTACCATCGAAGGCACCAGTGAACCCCGACTGGGTTCGAATCGGACGGATGACCAGGACACGCCCAGCCTTCATCCGCAACGGTGAAGGAAGGCCATGGAGGTCCAGCCAACATCATGACTGCCGTCGATTCCCCCGAAAAGATACTCTTCGCCTCCACCACCCAAGCTTTTCTGCAGAAAGAGGTTCCGCTGAGCCGGGTGCGGGAGCTGCACGCGGCGGGCGTCTCCTTCGACCAGACCTGGTGGCAGCGGGCCGCTGAGCTGGGTTGGACGGCCTTGCTGGTTCCCGAGGAACTCGGCGGCGGCAGCGTGTCGGGCGATGGCGTCGCCGATCTGGCGATGGTCGCCGAACAACTCGGAAAGACTGTGGCGCCGGGGCCGCTGTATCCCGTCAGCACGGTGCTCGCCAGTCTGGTCGACTGCGCCGAGCGGCAGTCTCATGCGGCCACGATCGAGTCGTTGATCTCCGGTGAAACGGTGGCCTCCTGGGCCGTCTACGAGCCCGGACAGGGCTGGGCGCCCCATCAACCGGCGGTGACTGCCACACCCACCGACTCCGGCTACCGCATCGACGGCGTCAAAGATCGCGTGGAAGCGGGCGCCCAGAGCGGCCTGCTGCTTGTGGTGGCACACAGCGACGACGGCGTGCGCCAGTTCCTGGTGCCTACCAAGGCCTCCGGGGTGCAGATCGAACCGCAACAGTCGGTCGATCTGGTCAAGCACTACGCCCGCGTGCATTTCGACGGCGTGGACGTCGACCACAGCGCGGCCGTCGGCAGCGCCGCCGAGACCGCCGGGCTGATCGACCATCAAAGCCAACTCGCGCAAGTGCTGCAGTGCGCCGAAGTGGTCGGCATTCTGCAGACTGTGTTCGACTTCACCGTCGCATGGGCATTGGACCGGCACACCTTTGGCCGTCCGCTGGCGTCCTACCAAGCACTCAAACACCGCTTCGCCGATATGAAGATGTGGTTGGAGGCATGCCGGGCAACGACGGCCGCGGCGGTTGCCGCCATCGCGGCCCGTTCGCCCGAGGCCGGTTTGTCGGCCAGCATCGCCAAGTCGTACGTCGGGGAAATGGCGACCGAGATCGTGCAGGGCTGTGTGCAGATGCACGGTGGAATCGGCGTCACCTGGGAGCACGATCTGCACGTGTACCTGCGGCGGGTTGCGTTGTACCGGTCCATGTTCGGCACGCCCGAAGAGCACAACCTGCGGGTGTACCAGTGGCAGGAGGCAGGAAACCGGGCCCCGAGGTCTGCTTGATGGCTAAGACATCCAAGGCCTTCGGAACCGACACAGCGGCACCCGTCGAATCCATCGATGAGTTCCGCGCCCGGGCGAGAGCCTGGCTGGCCGACAACACGCCACCCATCGATCCCGCGTTTCCACCGGCCGCCCATCGTGACGAGGAACGCTGCTGGCAGCGGGCTCGCGAGCTGCAAAAGCGGCTCTATGACGGCGGATTCGCCGGAATCTGCTTTCCCCGCGAGTACGGCGGGCTGGGTCTGGATTACGACTACCAGCGGGCATTCGACGAGGAGAGCCTCAGCTATGAGATGCCGCTGATCCTCAACACGCCCACGTTCACCATCTGCTGCGCGACGCTGCTCGATACTGGGAGCGAGGAGCAGAAACGTCAGCACATCGCCGCGGCCTTGCGGGGTGACGAGGTGCTAGTTCAGCTGCTGTCTGAGCCCAGCGGCGGATCGGACCTGGCCGGTGTGATCACCCGTGCCGAGCGCGATGGCGACCGCTGGGTGATCAACGGCGCAAAGACCTGGAGCACAAGCGCATTCGCCGCCGACTACGGCCTTTGTCTGGCCCGTACCAACTGGGATGTGCCCAAGCACGACGGCCTGACCATGTTCTTGGTGCCCATCAAGCATCCCGGAATCACGTTGCGGCGCATCACTCAACTCAATGGCTCCACGGAGTTCTGTGAGGAGTTCCTCGATGGTGTCGACGTCGGCGACGACGCCGTTGTCGGCGAGGTCAACGAGGGGTGGGCGGTGGCCTCGCGCCAGCTCTACCATGAGCGCCGCGCGGTGGGAATGGGTTCGGAATTCGCCAGCGGCAGTGGCAGCGAGGGCGGCCGGGCGACGCCGGTGAACTATGTGGCGCTGGCAAAGACGATAGGGCAGGCCGACAACGAGCGGGTACAACAGTTGGCCGGTCGGGCACTGGTGCACCGTGCGGTCAGCGATCAGCTGGGCGGCCATGTCTACCGCAGTGTCCGCGACGGCAGCCTCCCGCCCGCCGCCGGAACCTTGATCCGGCTTTTCCACGCCGAGACCGTGACGTTGGAGATGGACACCGGGTTGGCGATCACCGGAACGGCCGGTGTCGTGGGCGCAGAGGGGGAGGGCCTGCAGACCGGTCTGCGGTACCTGGCCCGGCAAGCGGTCTGCATGGGCGGCGGCACCATCGAAATGGCGCGGAACGTCATCGGGGAGCGGGTGCTGAACTTCCCCCGCGAGTACGCCGCTGACCGTGGTGTGCCGTTCAGCCAAGTGCGGCACGGCAACTAAAGCCGCCCAGCCTAGAGGCCAAGTGCGTCTATACCGTGCGGGCCAGCCGGTGCGCGAGCAACTCGGCGAACCGTGCCGGGTTTTCGGGTGTGTCACCCTCGGCGAGAAGTGCTGTGCCATAAAGCAACTCGGCGGTTTCAGCGACCGATGGGTCGTCGGCGCGGTCTTTGTGCGCCTGCTGCAGGCCGGTGATGAGCGGATGGTTCGGGTTGAGTTCCAGAGTCCGCTTCTCGACCGGAACGTCTTGGCCGGAAGCCCGGTACATGCGGGCGAGCGTCGGGGTGATGCCGAAGGCATCGGTGATCAGGCAGGCTGGCGACTCGGTCAGCCGGGTGGACAACCGCACTTCCTTGACGTGCTCGCTGAGGGTCTCCTTCAGCCAACCGAGCAGGTCGGCGAAATCCTTCTCCCGCTCCTTGCGCTCGGCGTCGTGGGCCGTCTTCTCTTCCTCGGTGTCGAGGTCCACCTCGCCCTTGGCCACCGACTGCAGTGGTTTGCCGTCGAACTCGGTCACCGACCCCAGCCAGATCTCGTCGACGGTGTCGGTGAGCAGCAGCACCTCGTAACCCTTGGCCTTGAATGCTTCCAGGTGCGGTGAGTTGAGGATCTGCTGACGCGACTCGCCGGTGGCGTAGAAGATCTGCTGCTGGCCGTCCTTCATCCGTTCCACGTAGTCGGCGAGAGTAGTGAGCTCTTCGTCGCTGTGCGTGGAGGCGAACGAGGAGATTTGCAGCAAGGTCTCCTGGTTGTCGAAGTCCCGCATCAGCCCTTCCTTGAGGACCTTGCCGAACTGGCCCCAGAACGTGCGGTAGTCCTCCGGTCGCTCAGACTGCAGATCCTTGATCGTCGAAAGGACCTTCTTGGTCAAACGGCGCCGGATCGCGTTGATCTGCCGATCCTGTTGCAGGATCTCGCGGGAAACGTTCAGTGACAGATCCTGTGCGTCGACGACGCCCTTGATGAACCGCAGATACCTGGGCATCAGCTCGGCGCAGTCGGCCATGATGAAGACGCGCTTGACGTACAAGTGGACACCGATGTCCGCGCCCGGTTCGTACAAGTCGAATGGGGCGTGCGACGGGATGAAGAGCAGGGCCTGGTACTCGAAGGTGCCCTCGGCCTTCATCGCGATGACCTCGAGCGGCTCATCCCAGGCGTGCGCGATGTGCTTGTAGAACTCCTTGTACTCTTCGTCCGAGACCTCGTCTTTGGGCCTGGCCCATAGCGCCTTCATCGAGTTGAGGGTCTCGGTCTCGATGGTGACGGTCTCTTCCCCGCCGTCTTCTGAAGCGGGGGTCCGTTTCTCGACCTCCATCCGGATGGGCCAGGCGATGAAGTCGGAGTACTTCTTGACCAGCGTCCTGATCTTCCACTCCGAGGTGTAGTCGTGGAGTGCGTCCTCTTTGTCTTCCGGCTTGAGATGCAAGGTGACCGACGTTCCCTGCGGAGCATCCTCGACCGAGGCGATGGTGTAGGTGCCGTCGCCGCTCGACTCCCACTTGGTCGCCTCGCTCTCGCCGGCCTTGTGCGTGAGCAGCTCGACCTTGTCGGCCACCATGAAGGTGGAATAGAAACCGATACCGAACTGACCGATCAGCTCCTCGGAAACGGCGGCGTTTTTAGCCTCGCGCAACTGCTGACGCAGCTCGGCGGTACCTGACTTGGCCAGGGTGCCGATCAAGTCGACGACCTCGGCGCGGGTCATGCCGATGCCGTTGTCGCGGACGGTGAGGGTCCGCGCGTCCTTGTCGACCTCGATGTCGATGTGCAGATCGGAGGTGTCGACCTCTAGGTCCTTGTTCCGGAACGCTTCAATCCGCAGCTTGTCCAGAGCATCGGAGGCGTTCGAGATCAGCTCCCGCAGAAATGAATCCTTCTCCGAGTAGACCGAGTGGACCATCAAGTCCAGCAGCTGTCGCGCCTCGGCTTGAAACTCCAGCTGTTCGACGCCCGCAGTCATGACTTCCCCTTTACGCCCTCCACAAGATTCACATTCGAGGGGCAGGCTACAGGATTGCTCCGCTGTCTTTGGCCTTGGCGATGTCGTCCCAGTCGAAGCCGAGCTCGAGCAGAATCTCCTCGGTGTGCTGCCCGTGTTCGGGCGCGCGTCCCGGGCCAGGTGGATTTTCATCGAATTGCACTGGTGCAGCGACCATTTCGTATTCGATGCCCTGGTCGTCGACATTGGTGATCAGGTAGCCGTTGGGTTTGCTCTGCGGGTCGTTGAGCGTCTCACGTGGGGTGGCCAGCGGCGCCCACACGCCGGGTTCATCGGCCAGTGCTTGCCGCCACTGCTCGAGGTCGTGCTCGGCGAACTTGTCGGCGAGCAGGGCGGTCGCTTCGGCGGCGTTGGCGACCAGATTCGACGACGGTACGAAGCGCTCGTCGGTGGCCAGCCCAGGCAATCCAATCCGCTGACAGAATCCGGCCCAGAACTTGTCCGGCTGGAGAAACACCATCTGGATCCACCGGTCGTCCTTGGTCTTGTACCGGTTGACCAGGGGGTTCATCGCCAACCCCGGTGGCGCTCCCGGTATGCCGTCGATGCCGAAGAGGTCGGCGACCGAAATCGACGGAGCGATGCTCCACATCGCCTGGGCCAGTAGCGACGAATCCACGATCGTCGGCTCGCCGGTGCGTTCGCGGTGGAACAGTGCTGCGCAGACGCCGCCAGCCAGGGTGATCCCGGCCTGCAGGTCGCCGAAGGCCGGGCCCTGCACGGCGGGATTTTCGGTGCCGAACGGTGTGAGCGTGTACGCGACTCCGCCGCGAGCCAAATAGGTGGCGGCGTCAAAACCGCCCCGGTTGCGGTCGGGGCCTCGCACACCCAACCCCGTTCCGCGCGCGATGATGATGTTCGGGTTGAACGCGCGGATGTCGTCGACCGTCAGGCGCGCCCGCTCCAGCGCCGCCGGGAGCCAGTTGGTGAGCAATACGTCCGCTGCGGCCAGCAGTCGCCCGAAGAATTCTCGACCGGTCTCATTCTTGAGATCTAATGCGATGCTTCGCTTTCCGCGGTTGCTCAGCTCGAGGATGAAGTCGGTGTCGGCACGCGCCGCTTGCCGGGTGAACCCTCCGACGACGAGCGCCCGGCCGGGATCACCGACGATGCTCTCCACCTTGATGACCTCTGCGCCCCAGTCCGCCAGAGCGACACCGGCAGCAGGAACATACGTCCACGAAGCCAGCTCGACGACCCGGACGCCACTGAGCACGCCTGACATTTGCCCACTCTTTTCGGTGTCTTTTCTATTTTAGGTAGTATAGATACTATAGGTATTCGTCAGCCTGAACTGCAACGACGCAGCGTCGTGGAAGAGATGCGATGGAGTCGAACGCTCGTCCGGTCCCACCTGTTGGCCGGGTCGGCGCACCTGTCGGTCATCTGGCGCATGGCACCAATAAGCCTGGGCTTCAACCTGATTCGTTCTCGTCGAAGGCGCTGAGAAAGGACCGGTGATGGGCAGAGTGACGGGCAAGGTAGCGGTGGTCAGCGGGGCCGCGCGCGGTCAGGGCCGCTCCCATGCCCGAATGCTCGCCGCCGAGGGCGCCGACATCATCGCGGTGGACTTGTGCGCCGACATCGAAACCAACGAGTACCCGCTGGCCCGACCGGAGGACCTCGACGAAACGGCCCGGCTCGTCGAGAAGGAGGGGCAGCGCGCCTACACCGAGATCGCCGACGTTCGCGACCGCGCCGCCCTATCCGCGGCTATCGAGCGGGGCGTCGCCGAGTTGGGTCATCTTGACGTCGTGGTCGCCAACGCAGGCATCTGTCCGCTCACCGCGGGCCTGCCGCCGCAAGCCTTCGCCGACGCGGTGGACGTCGATCTGGTCGGCGTGCTCAACCTCGTGCATACCAGCCTCAAACACCTGCACGCCGGCGCCTCGATCATCGTAATCGGATCCAACGCGGCATTCATGTCGTCGATGAACACCACCGGCATCGACGGCGGCCCCGGCGGAGCTGGATATGCGTTTGCGAAAATAGCTGCCGCGCACTATGTCAACGACTTCGCGCTGGCGCTGGCCAAGTTCTCCATCCGGATGAATGCAGTGCACCCGACGAACGTCAACACCGACATGCTGCACAGTGCGCCGATGTACCGGGCCTTCCGGCCCGACCTGAAGAATCCGACTCGTGAAGACGCCGAACCGGTTTTCCCGCTAGTCCAGGCGATGCCGATTCCCTACGTCGAACCCGAGGACATCAGCGAGGCCGTGCTGTTTCTGGCCTCCGATGCCGCCCGCTACATCACCGGCCAGCAGCTCCGGGTCGACGCCGGAGGATTTCTCAAGGTGAAGCCATGGGCTGGCGCTTAAGGCACGGTCAATCAAACTGCACCCCAACCGAAGTGGAGAGGTGAGCATGCCCAAAGGGTTCATCTACCTGGAGTCGATGCCGGTGTCGCCGGACCGTGTGGAGGACTATCACAAGTGGTATAACGACACGCATCTTGCGGAGATCTGTTCCGTGGACGGCATCGTCTCCGCCCGTCGGTTCGCGCCCACCGACGGAAAGGGGCCATTCATCGCAATTTACGAGCTTGACTGCGACGACCTCGACTCGGTGGTCCAACGGCTGGGGGAGCTTGGTGCCAGCGGCAAAATGTCGTCGCTGGAGCTGCTCAACATGGAGACGCCGCCAATTCCCAAGGTCTATCGGCAGATCGGCTCCTACACAAAGTGACTCGCGCCGCAGAGGTCGCTCCAGAGATCCAGAAGCGCATCTATGCGCTGATGGTGCTGATGAAGGCGGCCGACGACCGGCTCTCGAAGGGCATCGGGACCGGCGAGTTTATGTGCGTGTACTGGCCGTCGCGCGGGCAGGAGGCGATCGCCGCCGCGATGGGCGATTCGCTGCGACCCGACGACCAGCTGGTCACGACTTACCGTGGGCTGCACGATCTGATCGGCAAGGGCGTGCCGCTGGAGGAGATCTACGGCGAGATGATGGGCCGTACCGTCGGTGCCAGCCGCGGCAAGGGCGGCACCATGCATATCGCCAAACCCGATAAGGGCGTGATGCTCTCGACCGGGATCGTCGGAGCCGGGCCACCGGTGGCGGTCGGTCTGGCGATGGCCGCCAAGCGCAAGGGACTCGACCGCGTCACGGTGGTCAGCTTCGGTGACGGCGCCACCAACACCGGCTCATTCCACGAAGCGGCCAACATGGCCGCACTGTGGGATCTGCCGGTCGTCTTCGTGTGCCAGAACAATCTCTATGCCGAAATGACGCCGACCGCCGACACCATGAAGCTCGAACACGTCGCCGACCGGGCGGCCGGCTACGGCATGCCCGGCGTACGCGTCGACGGCAACGATCCGCTGGCCGTCAAGGCCGCGCTCGATGAAGCACTGCAGCGGGCGCGCAACGGCGATGGCCCCACCTTCATCGAAGGTGTGACATTCCGCTTTCGTGGCCACTATTTCGGTGACCGGATGCCGTATATCCCCAAAGATCAGCTGGCCGCGGCGATGGCTGCCGATCCGGTGCCGCGATTCCGCGACCACCTCGCCGAAGCCGGCATCTGCGGTGCGGACGAGCTCGACAGCATCGAGAACGAGGCTGCAGCGACGGTGGAGTCCGCGCTGAAAACCGTGATGAGCGCGGACTCCCCATCCATCGATGAACTCGACCGCGACGTGTACGCGGCCCCGATCAAGTTTCCGGTGTGAGGACATGCAAGAAAGAGAAATGACGATGCGCGAGGCGCTGAACCTTGCGCTGGATCAGGCGATGCAGGCCGACGACCGGGTGTTTCTGCTCGGTGAGGATATCGCCGATCCCGGGGCGTCCGGCCCGACCGCAGGGCTGTCGACGAAGTACGGGCACGACCGGGTGTTGGACACACCGATCTCGGAAGCCGCGATCGCCGGTGCGGCGATCGGGGCTGCGATCGACGGGCTGCTGCCGGTGGCCGAGATCATGATCATGGATTTCATCGGCATCGCTGCCGACCAGCTGATCAACAACGCCGCCAAGCTGCGATTCATGACGGCCGGGCGTACCACCGCGCCAATCACCATCCGTACTCAGGTGTATGCGGGTCTGGCCACCGGCGCCACGCATTCGCAGAGTCTGGAGGCCTGGTTCATGCACATCCCGGGGATGAAGGTGATCGTGCCCTCCACCCCACGCGACGGCAAAGGCCTGCTGACCACGGCGATCTTCGACGAGGACCCCTGCCTGTTCGTCGAAACCATTCGTCTGCAGAGCAAAAAGGGACCCGTTCCCGTCGAACCCGGGTTCTCAATTCCGCTCGGCCAGGCCGACATCAAGCGAGCGGGCACCGACGTCAGCGTGATCAGCTACGGTCGCAGCGTTCACGAAGCCCTCGCGGCCGCCGCCACATTGGCCGACCAGGGTGTGAGCGCGGAGGTCGTCGATCTACGTACTCTCGTTCCCCTCGACGTCGAGACGATCGTCGAATCTGCCCGCCGTACCAAAAGAGCCGTGATCGTCCACGACGCAGTCCAATTCGCCGGGCCAGGAGCAGAGATCGCCGCGATCCTGCAGTCCGAACTGTTCGGCGAACTGGCCGCACCCGTCGAGCGGGTGGGTGCCAGGTTCGTCCCCAACCCGGCTGCGGCCGCACTCGAGGCGCACGTCTACCCGTCGGCAGCAGGCATCGTCAACGCCGCACGGCGCACCCTCCAGACGGCTAAAGCCCATGGGTGACTTCGTCATTCGTATCCCGCGGGTATCAGTCGCCGTCTCGGAGGCCGAGCTCACCGACTTGCTGGTCGACGCCGGGGAGCATGTCGAAGAGGGCACACCGATCTACGTGATTGCCACCGAGAAGGTGGAACAGGAAATCGAAGCCGGCGCCGCGGGCACCGTGCAATGGACAGGCGAGGTCGGAACCACCTACGACATCGGCGCCGAAATCGGTGTCATTACGTCATAACGAAAGGGTAAGCGCATATGGATCTCAACGAGACCCGCGAGAGAATCATCTACCAAAAAGAAGGGGCCATCGCGAAGGTAACGCTGAATTGGCCCGAGAAGGCCAACGCCCAGGACCAGAAGTTGGCCGAAGAAGTCGACGCCGCGCTGCTGGACGCCGACCGCGACTACGACATCAAGGTTTTGATCCTGAAGGCCAACGGCAAGGGCTTCTGCTCGGGGCATGCGATCGGCAACAACGCGGTCGACTACCCGGAATTCGTCAAGGGCGCACAGGTCATGGGCACGCCCTGGAAACCGCAGACCGACCTGTTCGTCAAGCCGATCCTGAACCTGTGGGAGTTCTCCAAGCCGACCATCGCGCAGGTGCACGGTTACTGCGTCGGCGGGGGAACCCACTACGGGCTGACTACCGACATCGTCATCGCGTCGGAGGATGCGTACTTCTCCTACCCGCCGCTGCAGGGTTTCGGCATGCCGTCGGGTGAATGCTCGATCGAGCCATGGGTTTTCATGAACTGGCGGCGCGCTGCCTACTACCTGTACCTCGCCGAGGTCATCGACGCCAAGAAGGCATTAGAGGTCGGGTTGGTCAACGAGGTCGTTCCGCGCGACCAATTGGACGCGCGTGTTGAGGCCATCGCCCGTCACATCGCTCAGGCGCCGATGACCACGCTGCTGGCCACCAAGGCCAACCTCAAACGGGCCTGGGAGCTGATGGGCATGCGGGTGCACTGGCAGAGTTCCAACGACCTGGTGGCGCTCGCCTCGGTCAGTAAGGACGTGCAGCAGTTGATTCAACAGGTATTCAAGGACAAGGTGTTGCCGTCCGAACAAGCCCGACGCCAGGCCGCCGCAGCCGCATCGACCGACGGCGCGACGGCCACTTAACCCTTCGAGGTCTGCTGGTGAATATCGTCGATCACGCGATCACAGCCGCAGAGTCGCCGGCCCTGATCATCGCGGACGGCGACACGATCTCGTTCGGCGAGCTGCATTCCCGCAGCCAACGGGTCGCCGCGGTGCTGCACAGTGCCGGGTTACGTCGCGGCGACGGCGTCGCTCTGGTTCTGCCGAACCGGCCGGAGTTCTTTGAAATCACTTGGGGATGCCAGCTTTCCGGGCTTTACTACACCGCCGTCAACACCCACTTCACGCCCGACGAAGTCGCCTACGTCATTGACGATTCCGACGCGAAGGCGGTATTCGTCGACGCGTCGATGGGCGATCTGGCGGCGCATCTGCGCAGCGCCAATTCTGCCGTCGACGTCCACATCGCGGTCGGGGGCAATGTGGCCGGCTGGCAATCCTACGACGACGCCGTGGCGACTGCCGGTGAAGCGCCGCCGGTGTCGGACGGGTCGGAGATGCTGTACTCGTCGGGCACCACCGGACGGCCCAAGGCCGTTCGCCGGTCGCTTCCGACCGACGGCAACGGCTCGTGGGCCCAGTCCGTTCTGGAGATGGCGCTGATTCACAAGTACGGCATGAGCTCCGCCAGCGTGTATCTGTCGTCGGCGCCGCTGTACCACGCCGCCGGGGTGAACTACACGATGGCCGTCAACCGCGTTGGTGCCGCCGCAATCATCATGCGGAAGTTCGACGCCGAAGCCGTGCTGCGCTTGATCGAAACCCACCGCGTCACCCACGCCCAGTTCGTGCCGACGATGTTCGTGCGGATGCTCAAGCTGCCCAAGGCCGTCCGGGAGAAATATGACGTTTCAAGCCTGAAATGTGTAATCCATGCGGCCGCCCCGTGCCCGGTGGACGTCAAGCACCAGATGATGACCTGGTTTGGCCCCATCATCCACGAATATTACGGTGGGACTGAGGGATTCGCGGGCACCACGATCGGGCCCGAGGAGTGGCTTGCCCATCCGGGTTCGGTGGGCATACCGATGAGCCCGGTGCACGTGGTCGACGAGGACGGCCAGGAACTTCCCGCCGGGGAGTCCGGCGAGCTTTACTTTGAAGGTGGACCCGACTTCGAGTACTTCAAAGACCCCGCCAAGACCGCGTCGGTGTACAACGACCGCGGGTGGCGCTCGCTGGGCGATATGGGTTACGTCGACGACGACCGGTACCTGTATCTCACCGACCGATCGACGTTCATGATCGTCTCCGGCGGGGTGAACATCTATCCCCAGGAGGCGGAGAACCTACTGGTGATGCACCCCAAGCTCGTCGACGCAGCGGTGTTTGGCGTCCCCAACGACGAGTTCGGTGAGGAGGTCAAGGCCGTCGTGCAACCGGTCGACGGCGTCGCACCCGGGCCCGATCTGGAGGTCGAGCTCATCGAATACTGCCGAACACATCTCGCGGGCTATAAGTGTCCGCGCACAGTTGAATTCGACCCGGAGTTGCCGCGGGACCCGAACGGAAAGCTCTATAAGAGGCGTATCCGCGAACGTTACTGGCAAGGCCGGGCATCACGGATCGTATGAGCTGACACAAGGGGATACTGAGATGGCTGTAGAGATAGGCAAGCTGCGATCCGAGGTGAACTGGGAACCCCTTCCGGTGCCGTGGGCGGTGCAGACCGCCGATCGGATTCCCAAGCAGCGGTACTACGACGCGGACTTCTACGCGCTGGAGAACGAGATGTTCTGGCCGCGCGTGTGGCAGATGGCATGCCGGCTCGAGGAGATCCCCAAGCCGGGCGATTTCGTGGAGTACGAGATCCTCGACGAGTCGATCATCGTGGTGCGGGTAGACAGCCAGAACGTCCGGGCATACCACAATGCGTGCCGGCACCGCGGGGTAAAGCTGGTGGAAGGCAACGGAAATCGACGGACATTCGTCTGCCCGTTCCACGGCTGGTGCTGGGGCATCGACGGACGCAACACGTTTGTGTTGCGACCCGAAGTCTTCGCCGAAGAGAATCTGTGTCCGGATGACGTGCAACTCGTCTCGGTCAGGTGCGAGCTCTGGGGTGGATGCGCGTGGATCAACCTCGACAACAACGCCCCTTCGCTACGTGACTGCACGGAGCCGTTTGCGTCGATCTATGACGCCTGGAAGGTGGAATCGCTGCGCGTCGAGTGGTGGCAATCGTGTCGGCTACCGGTGAATTGGAAATTGGCGACGGCGGCGTTCATGGAGGGCTACCATGTCCCGCAAACCCACCCCCAGCTGCTGCCGTCCGCGCAGTCCGGCAGTCCGTCCGCAGCGGTGCATCCGGTGGTTGCGAGCAGCCTGTACTTCATGCACACCCTGGGCGACGGCATGGGAGGCATGACGCACGAGAACGACATCCGCATCGCCGAGGGTCTGCAGAACATCGATCTGCCATCCGATCCGGCCGAGGCGATGACCGCCTGGCGCAGCGCCGTCAACGATGCCGTCGTCAGCTGGCATCGGGCGCGGGGCAGCGACATGCCCGACCTCAACGACCTTGTCCGCCGGGGGATCACCGACGCGATCGGATTCTGCTTCCCCCACCACTTCATCCTGCCCACCTACAGCAGCGCCTCGTCGTATCGGATCCGGCCGTTGGGACCGGAGGAAACCCTCTTCGAGATCTGGTCGCTCACCCGTTTCCCTTCAGACCTGTCCGCGGGAAAGCCCACACCGCCGGAGCCGATGGCGCCGGACGACCCGCGCTGGCCGCCGATCCCCGCCCAGGACTTCTCCAACTTGCCACGGCAGCAAAAAGGGCTGCATTCCAAGGGATTTGAATACATGCGGCTGTCAGACCAGATCGAAGGGCTGATCTCGAACTTTGAACGCGTCGTCGACGGCTTCCTCGCCGGCTTGCCCTACGACACGCTGGTACCGGCGATCCAGAAAACCAACACCACCATCGATGTGCCGATCGTCGATCTCGGCTTCAGCTCGGAGGCGCGATGACCACCCAATGGGACCACTCCGTCGACCTGCTCGTTGCGGGAAGTGGTGGTGGCGGGATGGTGGCCGGGCTCGCTGCGCTCGACTGCGGGCTCGAGCCGCTGATCGTCGAAAAGCAAGCGCTGGTAGGCGGGTCCACGGGACTGTCCGGCGGGATCGTGTGGCTGCCCAACAACCCGCTGATGCGGGCCGATGGAATAGCGGACTCGCACGAAGACGGGCTTGCCTACCTGGCCGACGTCGTCGGCGACATCGGTGCACCGTCGTCGCCGCAGCGCCGTGAAATGTTCCTGACCGCGGGCTACGAGATGATCAATTTCCTGATCCGCAAAGGCGTCCAGCTCATCCGCTGCGCAGGCTGGAGCGATTACTACCCAAACCATAAGGGCGGCAACGAAGCTGGCCGCGCGGTGGAGGGAATTCCGTTCGATGCCGCCGAGCTGGGCAGCTGGAGTGACAAGGTGCAGCCGCCGCTGGCCAAGAACTACGGGTACGCAGTGCTGACCAACGAGCTTCGTTCCGTTCAGTATTTCAACCGTGCGCCCCGCGCCTTCGCCGTGGCCACCCGGGTTTTCCTGCGCACCGCGGCGGCCCGGATCCGCCGGCGCCAGATCCTCACCAACGGCGCCTCGCTCATCGGTCAGATGCTCAAAGCGCTGATGGATCTCGGCGACGGCCAGCCACCGCTATGGATAAACGCCGCGATGAACGACCTCATCGTCGAAGACGGCCGAGTGGTCGGTGCGCGCATCGTCCGCGACGGCAACCCGCTGAATGTCGAGGCACGCAAGGGAGTCCTGCTGGCCGCCGGGGGGTTCGGGCACAACGCCGAGATGCGGCGGCGTTACAGCGGCGACCAACCCAACGAGGCCAAGTGGTCGATCGCCAACGCGGGTGATACCGGCGAGGTGCTGCAAACCGCGATGCGACTGGGCGCAAAGACCGATCTGCTGGACGAAGCGTGGTGGCTGCCTTCGATTTTCATTGCCAACGGCGGGGCTGCCGCCGCGTCGTTGGGCTCGGGACGTCAGCGGCCCGGCGCCATCTACGTGGATTCGACGGGCAGGAGGTTCTGCAACGAGTCGAACTCCTACGTGGAGGTCGGCAAGGCGATGTACGCCAACAAGGCGGTGCCCTGCTGGATGATCTTCGACGACGGATATGTGCGCAGATACGTCACCAGTGTCAACCTGCTGAAGCGCAACCAGCGGCTGCCGTCCGAGCTGATCGAGTCGGGTGCGGTCAAACGTGCCGAGAGCATCGAAGACCTGGCACGCCAGATCGACCTTCCCGCAGACGAACTGACGCGCACGATCCAGCGCTTCAATCAGTTTGCCGTCAAGGGCCTGGATCCCGACTTCGGCCGGGGACAGTCGGCTTACAACGACTGCCTTGGTGATCCGGGGTATCGGCCGAACGCCGCCGTCGGCCCGCTTCACCGGGCGCCGTTCTACGCGACGAGGGTGCTTCCGGCCGATGTCGGGACATGCGGCGGTGTGATCACCAACGAGTACGCACAGGTTCTCGATGAGCAGGACCAGGTGATCGACGGCCTGTACGCCACCGGCAACACCACCGCGACAGTGATGGGCCGAACCTATCCGGGCGCCGGCGCGAGCATCGCCAGCTCGATGGTGTTCGGTTATGTCGCCGCGCGGCACGCGGCAGGGCGCAGGCTCGCGGGCGAGAGGAGCCGCTGACCCGGGCGAGAAGACACACAAGCCCCGCACGCCTCGGCGTGTCGGGGGCTTTTGTGTCTGCTCGCGCTAGCTGTCGTCCGCGGCTTCGTCGCGGTCGACGAAATCCCTTGGCTTCAAGCCCGATTGCATGAGTTCGGCCCGTCGTGCCTGAACGTCAGAAGCCGCGCCGACCATGTTGGTCAAGATGTGGCTCACCTGAAGATGCACCCGCATTCCCATCAATTCCCAGGCCCGTTTGACGCTGTTCTTCACCGCCATCAACGTGGTCAACGGGATCCGGGCGATCTTGCGCGCCATCTCCTCGACGACATCCTCGAGATCCTCCCGCGGAACCACCTTGTTGAGCAGCCCCCAATCAAGCGCCTCCTGCGCCGACAGCGTCGGCGCCAGCAGCAGCCAGTCCATGGTGCGGTGCCAGTTCATCAGCAGCCACGGCTCGATCATGGTGTGCCCGCCGGGCTCGCCGAGACTCTGGGCAAGCGGCATCTGAAAATAGGCGTCCTCGGACGCCACACAGAAGTCGGTCAGCAGGCCCAGATAGATGCCACCACCCATGCAATAGCCGTGAATCTGCGAGATCGTCGGCTTCGGGAACTCCCACAGATACAACGTCGGCCACAAAAACAGGTCGGCGGTGCCCTTGTAGAGATCCTCGAAGGTGTCCCCGAAGTCCGGGTACGGATTCTCGTCGGGACCCCACCGGGCCACGTGCCCGCCGCAGAAGCCGTTGCCGTTGGCCTTGAGGATCACCACTTTGATCTCGCGGTCGCGGTCGGCCTCGTGCAGGCAGTCGTCGACTTCCCGCACCAGCGTCGCGTCTTTGGTGTTGGCCTTGTCGGCGCGGTTGAGGATGATCCGCGCAATTGGCGGGTCACGTTCGTAGATAACCGCTTCGAGGGTGCGCTGCTCCATGTCGGCGACCCTATTACGGCAACGGGTAGGTGATAGGCGGTTACGCGTTGACCGGCTTGGAGACCTTCATCAGCTTCATCAGGTTGCCGCCCATGATCTTGGCGACATCCTCCTCACCGAAGTCGGCGAGCTCGTCGACGAAGGTGATCGGGTCCTTCAGGCCCTCGGGATGCGGCCAGTCCGATCCGAACATCACCCGGTCGGTGCCCACCATGTTGACGATCTCGGTGAACCGGTCCTCCCAGAACGGTGTGATGTAGACGCAGCGCTTGAACGCCTCGACCGGATCCTCGCTGAACGACTGCGGCATCTTCTTGTAAACGCCCTTGAGGCCCTTGAACAGGTCTGGCACCCAGTCGGCGCCGTTCTCGATCGACAGGATCCGCAGCTCCGGGTTGCGCGACAGCGCCCCGTGGCACACCAGCGCACCCATCGCGTCCAAGATCGGCCGATGGCCCATCGCGAAGCTGCGGAACGCCGTCGGCTTGAACGGCAGGAACTCTTCGCCAGGCTCCCACACGTTTGCGAACTCGGAGTAACCACTGTCCGAGGCGTGCATCGAGACCGGGATCTCGGCCTTGATGCAGGCCTGCCAGAACGGGTCGAATTCCTCGAGGCCGAACGACCGGCTCCCGCGGTACCCGGGCACCGGCGCCGGGCGGACCAGCACGGTGCGGGCGCCGCGCTCCAGGCACCATTCGAGCTCTTCCAGCGCGCGCTCGACGATGGGCAGGGTGATCACCGGGGTGGCGAAGATGCGCTCTTGGTAGTTAAACGTCCAGGTCTCGTGCATCCACTCGTTGAGTGCGTGGATGACGTCGTGGGTCATCTCCGGGTCGTCTTTCATCCGCTCTTCGACCAGGCTGGCCAGGGTGGGGAACATCAGCGCGTAGTCGATGCCGAGTTCGTCCATGACCTCCAGCCGCGGGCCCGGTTCGCGGAACGCGGGGATGGCCTTCATCGGCTCGCCCAGGATCTCGCGGTAGGTCTTGCCTTGCGCGCCGTTGCGGAAGTAGTCCTCCTGGGCGCCCGGCTTGGCGACCTTCTCGAACGTCGGGTTGGGGATGTATTCGCTGATGTGGCCGCGCACCACGATCTTGGTCCGGCCGCGCACCTGCACGTAGTCGATGACGTTCTTGCGCTTGTCCGGCAAGAACTTGGTCAGCGCTTCTTGCGGCTCGTACATGTGGTTGTCGGCGTCAAACACCGGAAAGGAAAGCTCGCGAGACGGCATGGCGATCTCCTTGCAGAAGTCTGGATTCTCAGCGGGTGGTAATGACGTTACCACCTCTGCGCAACAAGCTGTAATCGGGTTGGGGCCGGGTCAGGCGCGCGGCCAGTCGGGAAGCTTCGGGGTCGCCCCGTTGATGACGGCGAAGTTGACGGTTGCCGTCGCGAGGAGTGCCTCGTCGCCGTCGCCGTCGCCGTAGACATCGATCTGCATCACCATCGCGCGCCGGCCGCTGCGCAGCATCCGCGGCACCGCGAACGCCGAGCCTTGACGGATCGGTCGCAGGTAGCGGATGAACAGGTCGGCGGTCGTCATCGTGGTGTCCGGCTGCAGATATTCCAGCCCGAACTGTCCGCCCGCGACGTCGACGAGCGTGGCGACCAGTCCACCCTGCAGGGCGCCGGAAGTGTTGACCACCTGGGGGCTCACCGGCATCGTCATCGCGAATTCGCCATCGCGAGCGCCTGGCCGCATTCCGATCTGGCTGAACAACTCGCTGAGTGTCGGCGGCGCCAACTGCACGCCGTCGTCTGTGTCCAGGGCGCGGATGCAGAAGTCATACAGGTGGGCCGCATCGATTGGCGCACCGGTCAATTCGGCTCCCAGCCAATGCAATCGGAGGGCGCCCAAAATGGTCTGCATGACGATCGCCGCGGCGGGCCCGACGTCAAGGTTGGCTCGGAAAACTCCCTCGGTGATGCCGCGCTGCACGACGTCGCGAATCAGCTCGTGCAGCGGGGAGAGCACCCGGGCATAGTCACGTGGCCGGCTTTCGGCCAGATGTTGGTTGTAGAGATTCATCGCCCGATTCAGGCTGTCCTGGGTGCTCGACTTAGGCTCGGCGCTGATCCGGTCGATGATCAGTTTGATCGCACCGGTGCTGTCCAGCCCGGTGGTCTCGGCGCGCCAGGCCTGCGCCGACTGCGCCATCGTCCTCTCCAATAGGGCGATCAGCAATTCGTCCTTGCTGCTGAAGTGCTGGTAGAAGGCGCGCAATGACGTTTTGGAGCGGGCGACGACTTCTTGCACGGTGAAGTCGGTACGCCCGGTCTCGCCGAGGATCTCGACCGCGGTCTTGATGAAGCGGGCATCACGGGTCGTCGGTTCGGCGTCGTCGTCCGGGGCCATCCCGCCTCCTCTGTCGCGCTGATCACGCTGTGAGAATGAGGTTACCGTGGTTTGGCGGGGAACGGTGACAACGGGTGGGGGTATGGCTGCGGGGTCGTTGCCTAACAGCCCACGCGACACGACGCGGCCGTCGTCATCGAGCTAGAAAATCATGCTTTGGCCGGGCTGGTCTCCTCAGCACCGACGTCCTCCAGGTTCACTCCAGCGGTCTCGATCCGGAACAAGTAGGTCACGATGGCTCCCAGCAGGAAGCACGCGACGAGACCCCATAGCAGCGCCGTTGTGCCGATGGTCTTGAGCAGGATGGGAAACAGGAACGCCGTCAGCACCGCCCCGATCTTGGCGAAGGACGCGGCGAAGCCGGCGCCCTTACCCCGGACCTCGGTAGGGAAGACCTCGCCGGCAAGCAGATAGGTCATGGCGTTCGGCCCGAAGTTGACCATGAAGTAGAACAGCGTGAAACCGAGGAAGAGCAACCACATGACGTTGCTGCCGTCCGGGCGGATGGACAGCCCGGCCAGGAGCAGACCCACCGCGGCGCCGATGAAGCCAATGATCTGCAACCTGATACGCCCGGCTCTGTCCACCAGGAGGATGGCGACGATGATGCCCAAGACGAAGAGCACGTCCATCATGGCCGAGCCCTTGGCACCCAGAATGTCGTTGTGGATGGTGTCCGACAGCCCGTGCGACTTCGACTCCTTGCCGATGACGGCGCCCAGAATCGTCGGTGTGAAGATACCGATGCCGTAGACGCCCAGGTCCTGCAGGAACCACGGAACCGAGGCCAGAATCGTCGCGCGACGGTTTCTCTTCTTGAACAGCGCCAGGTAGCTCCCGCTGCCTTCGGCGGCTTTGTGCGTGTGGACCAGGTGTCCCAGCGACACGGTCTTGGGGTACTGCGGGTTGCGCTTGAGCAATTGGGAGGTGGCCTTCTCCCCGTGCTCGATCCGGCCCTTCGACACCAGCCAGTGCGGGCTCTCCGTGACGAACAAGCGCCCGATGACGACAAGGATCGCCGGAACGATCGCCGCCGCGTACATCATCCGCCAGGCGTTCAAGTTCGGGTTGGCATACAGGATGCCGAAGCCCAGCGCTGTGCCGAAGAACGCTCCGACGGCCTGGAACGCGAAGGCGCTCAGCACCAGCCGGCCCCGCATCGAGGTCGCAATGCTCTCCGAGATCACCATGTGCGCGGTCGGGTAGTCACAGCCCAGTGCGATACCGGCCCCGAACAGACAGATGACCAGCGTGATGAAGTTCGGGGCGAACGTCAGACCCACCAAGAACACGGCGAAGATAATCATCTCCACGATGAACATCGATTTGCGTCCGTAGCTGTCCGCCAAACCACCGAGGGCCGTCGCACCGACCAGGATGCCCGCCAGGGAGGCCGCGGTAACCATGCCTTTCTCGGCCGCATTCAAGTGGAATTGGATCGAGATCAGCGGCAGGGCGACGCCGGTCATGAACACGACCATGCCCTCGAAGAACTTGCCCGCGCAGGCCAGCGCCCAGATTCGGAACTGCATGGCGGTCATCGGCATCGACTTCAATGCGGTGCCGTCAGACCACTGCGGCAGCTCGTCGATGTATTCCTGCACCGTCTTTCCAGTGACCTTCGGTGCCTGCGATTTGTCGAGCGTGTCGGTCATGTCATCTCTCCCAGAGTTGTCGCCATCGACCTCGCCTGCCTGACGCTGCACGTGCTGGAGTGCACCGTGATTTCGCTGGCGTACACAACCCACTGACCAGCGTCAACCCCGCAGACGCTAAGTCAGATAACTGAACGGCCGCTAACGGCGGGATGAATTCGGCAAACTGTGGTGATCTCTGAACACAGTCCGCAAGAATGCTGTGAGAACGTAGTGGGTTCAGGTAGGTCAAATGCACGTCAGCGCCCTTGAGCAGCCGCGAATTCCATACCCCTCGGGGTTATTGACGCCGACGCGGATGGCAAACCATCGACCTCGACGATTGCTTCACCTGTTGTTCGCTTGTGGATTGATTCGATTTCGATATTGGTGACGTTTAATGCTCGCTGACGTGCTCGACCCGACGCGCGACGCTGAGTGGTGCACAACGTGGCATTTTTGGCCCGGGAAACGGGCAGCCGATGTGTGGCTAATCGGTTGTTTTCGAGGAGGCAAACATCATGAAGCACAACGGATCCCGGGCCGCGGCCGGCCTGCTCATCGCGGGCAGTCTCGCACTCTCGGCATGTACACAACTCGATACGCCGCCGACGTACGCCAAGGGCGTCAAGGTCGACTGCGGGGGCAAGCAGGACCTCACCGGCAGCGGTTCGACCGCTCAGGCCAATGCGATGACCCATTTCATCACGAGCTACGAGGAATCGTGCTCAGGCAAGCAGCTCACCTACACGGCCAGCGGCTCGGGAGCCGGCGTCCAGGACTTTGTTGCCGCCAAGACCGATTTCGGCGGCTCGGACTCACCGTTGAACGGTGATGAGTACGGCGCCGCCAAGCAGCGCTGCGGCGGGACCGACGCGTGGAACCTGCCCGCGGTCTTCGGTCCGATAGCGATCACCTTCAACGTCAAAACGACCGACGTCCTCACACTCGACGGGCCCACGCTCGCCAAGATTTTCAGCGGCGCCATCACCCGCTGGGACGACCCGGCCATCACCGCGCTGAACGGAACCATGCCCGCCGAGGAGATCCACGTCATCTACCGCAGTGACGCATCCGGAACCTCCGACAACTTCCAGCAGTACCTGCAGGCCGCCTCCGGCGGCGCCTGGACCAAGGGCGCCGGCAAAGTATTCAACGGAGGCGTGGGAACTTCCGCCCAAGGCAACGAGGGGACCTCGGAGGCCGTCAAGAAAACGGAGGGCGCTATTAGCTACAACGAATGGTCGTACGCCATGAAACAGAACCTCGATGTGGCAGGAATCAAGACTGCGGGCGGAGTCGTTCACATCGGCAACGACTGGGTCGGCAAGACCATCTCGGACGTCACCATCAAAGGCCAGGGCCATGATCCCAATGACCTTGTGCTCGACCTCTCGAAGGTCTATGCCACCGCTACGCCTGGCGCCTACCCGATCCTGCTGGCCAGCTACGAAATCGTTTGTTCCAAATACCCTGATGCCGAGGTCGGTAAGGCCGTGAAGGCGTTCATGCAATCGACCATCACCGACGGACAGCAAGGCCTCACCCCGCTCGGCTACATCCCATTGCCGTCCGATTTCCAGACCAAGGTTGCCGCCGCCGTCAACAGCATCAGCTGAGATCGTGCCCGCCGTTAGCCGCCGCGGGCCTCGATCATCGCCGAGCGGTTCACTTTCGTCGCCGCGGTGCGGGGGATCTCGTCGACGAACTCCACGGTCTTGGGAACCTTGTACGCGGCCAGTCGAGTCTTCGCGTAGGTGATGACCTGTTGCTCGGTCAGCGGCGTCGCGGGGTCGGCGAGTTGCACCACTGCGTGCACCCGGCGCCCCCACGCCGGATCGGCGAGCCCGATGACGACGACGTCGGCGATGTCGTCGTGTCCGGCCAGCGCGCATTCCACCTCCGCGGGAAAGACATTCGCGCCCCCGGTGATGATCATGTCGCTGCGACGGTCGGCGATGTAGAGGTATCCGTCGGCGTCCAGGTGCCCGATGTCACCGGCGGTCCGAAACCCGTCAGCCGTCGACGGCAACAGCGGCGCCCCGCCCAGATACCGATACCCGGCGCTCATCGGCGAGCGTAAATACACCTCACCGAGCTCACCGGGCGCCAGTGGCCGGCCCTGTGGATCCAGGATCCGCACTTCGGTGTCGCGGAAGCCACGGCCGACGCTGCCCGGATGAGCCAGCCACTCGTCGCCACGTAATGCGGTGATCCCCAAGCCTTCGGTCATCCCGTAGGCCATCACGACTTGCTCCGGGCTGAGCAGATCGAACCAGGTGTGCAGCAGCGCTTGCGGCATCACCGCGGCGCCTTGCAAGATCCACGCGATGCTGGAGAAATCCCGTTGGTGAATGTCGGGAAGAGCCGCGATGCGCGAGAGCATCGTCGGCGTGGCGGTGAAGTTGGTGATCCGATACCGTTCGATCGCGTCGACAACGGTTGCCGCATCGAACTTTTCCAGCACTATCAGTTGGTCGCCGCCCAATAGGTATGTGAGCGGCGAAAAACCGTTGGTGTGATACATCGGAGCGGGCACCAGGATGGTCTGCGGCTGGGCCGTCGGCGCCCAGGCAGCCAAGAACGGGAAGGATGACTCCGGCGTCCAGACCCCTTGCGCAAGAGTCAGAATGACCTTGGGTAGCCCGGTCGAGCCGCTACTGCATATTCCATTGGCGTTCGGGGACACTACCTCTGGAAGCGATTCGTCGGACTGTTCGGCAGCGTCCGACGCCAACGTGTGGCGATGTTGCTCGTCGACGACGACGGACGGGTCGATCACCGCCAGCACCCGGGATCGCTCCCACTCTGGTAGGTCCCAGCGCATCGGAACTGGAACGGCGCCGATCTTCCAGCAGCCCAGTGCAGCCAGCACCAGGTGTTCGGAATTGGGAATTCCAAGCGCAACAAGCGAACCGAATTTCGCGCCGTCAGCCGCCAGGGCCCGTCCCCATTGATTAGCCCGGGCGTCGAGCTGCGCGAAAGTCAGCTCATGCGCGGTTCGATCCGGCGCCAGGATGACTAATGCCAGCTCCTCGCCGCGTTGTTGGGCGAGATCCTGCAGTCGGGTCCCGAACGGAACCCCGTCGTCCTGTTGGCCGGGAGCCTCCTCGTCCGCGAGTGTTCCGGTGCTCACACCGGCTCCGCGGCGATCGGTTCGCTGAACAATGTCTCCAGATGACCACTACCAACGTCGGGTATCAGGCGCAGCGCGAGCATCTCGCTACTGACGGGCAGCCGGATCAGCGGCTGGGTGTGCCTGTCCAGGACGCTGACATCGGACTCGTCGCAAAAGCCCAGCGCGCCGAGCAACTGGTGCGCGGTGCGCAGCACCTGACGCGCGGTGTCAGCGGCCTTGAGCCGGAGTACCAGCGCGTCTGCCGAACGCACCTGTGCCGCAGTAGATTCCGTTCTACTGATGGTGAACTTGGCGAGTTCGAAAAGTCCGCGCACGGCGACCGATGCGTCGGCGATGGTGAACCGGACGGCCTGAAATTCGGCCAGCGGCTTGCCGAACTGCATTCGCGCGGTGACGTGCTGCCGGGTGATCTCCAATGCCTGTTGCAGTGCGCCCAGAATCCGCCAAGACCCCAGCGTCAGGTGCGTATCGACGTCGGCCGCCGGGACGGTGCCGTCGGGCCCAGTTAGAGTGGCCGGAACCAGGAACGGCCCCAGCTTGGCGCTGGTTCGTGACGACGGCTGAACGTGGTAGCGCGTGCCGTCGAGGTCGACGGCAATCCAGTCGCCGGCCAGGTCGCCGTGATCGATGCGCGGCGCTTCGGGATTCACCAGGGCGAGCCGGGCCCCGTCGATCGCGAGCAGCTCCTCGACGAGCGGATAGGGCAGGGCCGTTGTCCCGGCGGCCTGGCAGAGCACCGCGGCCGCCAGCAGATCCTCGGAGGACGATCTGACGTCGAGGTCCAATGCGCCGAGGTCGGCCAGCGCGGACCGCGCTTCGTCGCGGAGGTGTTCCTCGGTCTCCGCGCGCAGCGCCGCCTGCGGACCGCCGAATCGAGCGAACCTTTTGGCGGCGACGGCAGCGAACTCGGTGATGTCTTCTGGCAGAGCGGTATTCACCCGTGATCCCCCAAAGCTTCCCGTGCGACCAGCATCCGCTGTACTTCGATGGTTCCCGACGCGACGGTGGCGGCCTGGGCATAACGCCAGTGGTCTTCAACCGCCCCGTGTAGTCGCGCGGAGGTGCCGCTGTCCAGTGCCGAAGGGCCAAGCACGTCGAACAGCAGCTCGGCGACCTGTTGGTCGCAGGTGGTCGTCGCGATGCGGGCGGCGCTGGCTGCCGCGCCCGCCGACGGGTCGTGCTGTAGCGACACCGCGCGATAGGCCAGCAGCCGGGCGACTCGGAGGTCGATCAGTGCCCGCACCCAGCGGGCCCGGATCGACTCGGGTAAGCGGTCCCAGTCATCGCCGAGTTCGGTCTGCATCCGGTCCAGCAGCGACTCACACCGCGCGTACCGGGCGATCCCGACCCGTTCGAAGGCGAGTGCTTCGCGCATCACCCGCCATCCGTCGCCGACCTCGCCGAGGACCTCATCGGCGAACACCTCAACGCCGTCGAGGAATACCTCGTTGAGATGGTGCGGTCCCAGCATCGAGCGGATTGGCCGCACGGTGATACCGGGCCGGTCCATGGGGACCAGGAACAGGCTGAGGCGCTTGGGTTTCGGAGCGCCCGGGTCGGTGCACGCCGCCAGCACACACCAGGACGCCATCTGCGCATACGACGTCCAGACCTTTTGGCCGGTCACGCGCCAACCATCGCCATCGGGAACCGCGCGGGTGCGCAGCGACGCGAGATCGGTTCCGGCTTCCGGCTCGGAAAATCCCTGACACCAGATCACTTCTCCGCTCGCGATGGCGGACAAGTGTCGGGCCTTCTGCTCAGCGGTACCGTAACGCATGAGCGCGGGCCCGACCCAGTTGATACCCATGTACTGCGCACCACGGGGTTCATGGTGGGCCCACATCTCCTCGCGCAGTACGGTCTGCTGCCATATCGAACCGCCGCCGCCACCATGCTCTTTCGGCCAGGCTAGGGCCAGTAGTCCGTCGGATGCCAACAGCTTGCAGAAGGACTCGGTGGTGGCGAGGTCTCGCGGGTCGTCGGTGCAGGCGCCCAAAAAACCTTCCGGTATATGTGCGGAGATCGACTCCCGCAATCGCTTTCTGAGTTCGACAGCGTCGGCACCGAGGTCGTAATCCATAATCATCCCTTCGGCAGTCCGAGCAGCCGCTCGGCGATGATGTTGCGTTGGACCTCGGAGGTTCCGCCGTAGATGGTCGCCGCCAACGCGTCCTGACGTTCGAACAGCAGTTCTGCATCGTAGATCGAGCCAGGACCGGCGGCCGCGGCGGAGAGCTCCCAAACTCGCTGCAGCGTAACCGAACCGAGCAATTTCAGAATGTCGGCTTCCGGGCTTGGCCGGTCCGCGAGTTCGTTATAGAGCGCGCGGTATCCGGTTGCCCGCAGCGCTTCGGCGTCGGCGAGTAGCGAGCCGAGCTCGGTGAAGACCTCACCCGAGGCGTAGTCGTCGTGCGCGGTCTCGAATCCCCGGACGGAGTCGAGTCCGCGCTGGATCTCAACCCAGTTCATGATCCAAATCATTTGGCGCTCATGGTTCAGTGACGACAACGCAACCTGCCAACCGCCGTTGCAGGGTCCCAGCAGGTTGGCCACCGGCACCTCGACGTCGTCGAGAATGACTTCGCAGAACGTCTCGTCGGAGATCGACGCCATCCGGATGGGTTCGATTTTCACCCCGGGGGATTCGAGATCGAGGATCAGGCAGGAAATGCCGCGGTGTTTCGGTGCGTCGGGATCGGTGCGGGCGTACAGCGTGCACCACCGGGAGAGGTGTGCCTGGGTGGTCCAGATCTTCCTGCCCTTGACCCGGAAAAAGTCGCCGTCGCGCACAGCACGGGTGCGCAGGCCGGCGAAGTCGGATCCGGCTTCCGGCTCCGACATGCCGAGCGCCCACCACTCGTCGCCGCGCAGCAGCGGGACCAGTAGACGGTCGATCTGCTCGGCGGTGCCGAACTGGCGGATCTCCGGCGCGGCCACATTGGGGCCGGCGATGTTGGGCAGCTTGGGTGCCGATCGCATCGCCCCCTCGAGCCGGATCTCCATAGCATCCCGCAAGCCCAACGATCGACCGCCGTGCTCACGTGGCCAGGTCGGCTGCAACCACCCCGCCTCGAACGCGGCACGCTGATAGCCACGCCGAAGCCCGAGGTCCCAGCGATAGTCGCGATAACGGTCGTAGTAGTCGTCCGGCAGGAAGTCCGTCAGCCACGCCGAGAACTCGCCCACCACGCTCGAGGACATCATGCGGCGCCCCCCGCGAAGCGCCGACCAATTGCGTAGTAGAGCGCTCGGCTGTCTCCCAGCGTCGAGGCACCTTGCCACGCGTGCCGCAGATACAAGTGCATGTCATGCTCCCAGGTCTGCGCCAAAGCGCCGTGGACCTGAACCGCGGTGCGGGCGCATCCGACCGCCGCCTCCGATGCCGCCGCTTTCGCAAGCGCCGCAGCGGTCCAGCCGACCGAGGACGGGGTCGTGGGGTCGTCGAGGCGCGCTGCCGCTGCGTAGGTGAGGCTGCGGGCGCGCTCCAGGGCGACGTAGTTGTCGGCCAATGCGTGCTTGATCCCCTGGAAGGCGCCGATCGGCTTGCCGAACTGGTGCCGTGATTTCGCGTGCTCGACCGAGCGGGCCAGCGCGGCGTCGGCCACTCCGACCAGATCGGCGGCCACCGCGATCAGGGGTGTCGCCAGCGCCGATTCCACATTGACCGGCGCGGTGACGACGGGTTCCGTGTCGATTTCGACGTCGGCGACCGGCTGTGCTGGATCCGTGCACTCCACGGCTTTCACGGCCGCGCCGTCGCCGACGCGGACGACGGCGGCGACCGGCCCGTCAGCTGACGAGGCCAAGGTGACGATCAGCTCCGCCCGGGGCAGGCCGGTCACCGCGACCGCACGCCCGTGCAGGCGTCCGCGCTGCAGCGTCATCGGCACACCCGGCAGCCGACAACCGGGCGGGTGAGCGGCCAACGCGGCCACCACACCGCCGCCGACGTCAGCCAGCACGTCGGCAACCGCGGGACCGGCGACCCGCAGGACACCTGCCGCCAGACCGATGCTGGACAGCAATGGAATGGGGGCGATGGCCGCACCGCATTCCTCGAGAACAACGGCGAGATCGATGCGACCGAAGGAGTCACTGGAATCATCGCCGCCGTCGGCGGGCAAGGCGAGTTCGGTCCAGCCAAGGTTGACGACCGTCTTCCACACGGTGCGCCAGTGTTCCGGGTCGGTAATCGCCTGCCGGGCGACTCCGGGCGGGCATTCGGTGCGCAAGACGTCACGCACGCTGTCACGCAGCGCCAGCTGACCGGAGTTCAGTCCGACATCCATAAGGCCCCTAACATAGTAAAAATAGTAAACTAGCGCGACGCACGTCAATCGGTGCGGCGTCTGCCGGACGGCTCCGTATGGTGGTCAGCTATGGCTGACTGGTATCTGTTCCTGCCGCAAGTGAGGCTGCCGGTCGCCGACATCGTCGAGCGATCGCGTCACGCCGAAGCCAGCGGGTTCAGCGGAGTGGCGTTCATCGACCACCTCGAGGCTCCAGGGCTGCGGGATGAAAGCATTTGGGAGGCAATGAGCATCGCGACTTGGGTAGCCGCGAAGACCGAGCGGTTGCGAATCGGTCATTTGGTGCTCTGCGACGCGTTTCGCCATCCGGCAGTACTGGCCAAACAGGCGGTCACCTTGTCTGAGGCCTCGGACGGCAGGTTCGAGCTCGGCCTCGGCTCCGGCTCATGGCCTGCTGAGTTCGCCAGATTCGATGTCGGCCACGAAGATCCGATAGCCCGCGGTGAGCAACTCGAGCGGCATCTGGGCCTGATCATGCAGTATTGGGGGCGCGACGAGGCGCCGGACCGCAGGCAATTGCCACTGCCCCAACACCGGATACCGCTGATCCTCGGCGGCACCGGGCGCCGGATGATGGAACTTGTTCGCAGATATGCGGATTGGTGGAACATACCGGCCAACCATCTCGATCGGCTGGCGCGGTTGGCCCCCGCCACCGGGTCCGCTCGGGTGTCGGTTCAGCAGATGGTGGGCTTCGTTCGCAAGGACAGCGACCCCAACGCCGTGCGAGAGGTGAGCACCCGGCGGTTCGGCAATCTCGGCTCCGGACTGGTATGCGGAGACGCCGACGAGTTGATCGGACATTTCACCGGCCTGGCTAACCAGGGCGTCGAGCGGTTCTATGTCTGGTTCGCCGATTTCGCCGTCCCGGAATCGCTACACGAATTCGGCGAAACGGTGATCAAAGCCTTCCCGGGATAAGCCCGCCCGCTTATCGGTGCTGTGCCGCCCGCCGGCGAGCCTCGGTGGGCACAACGGGCTCGCGGGCAAAGGGCCCTCGCCGCACCGCGTGCAGCCGGATCTCCGGCAGGTCGACCGACGGGTCCACGGTGTCAAGCCACGCCACGGCTTGGGCGACATCAGACACCTGAATCGTGTTCATCTCGAACGGAACATCCTGCAGCATCTCGGTTTCCACCGGTCCCGGCGTCACGATATGCACCGCGATGCCGTCTCGGTCGACTTCGAGTGCCAGCGCCCGGGCGAATGCGTTCATCCCTGCCTTGGACGCCGAGTATGCGGTCCGCGCCATCATCGGCTCGTGCGCCGCGGAGGACGAGATGAACACCAGCCGTGACCCGGCCCGCATGCGCGGCAGCACGGCCGCGGTGACTACGAAGCAGGAATCCAGGTTCGCCGAGATGATCGTCTGCCATTGCTCAAAAGTCTGCTTGCGTGCGTAGGTCCCACCGAGCGTTCCGGCGGCGTGTACCACCAAATCGATTGTCTCCAAGGGGCTGATCGCTTGCGCAAAGCCGACGGGATCAGAGGCATCGGCAGCGATAAAACGTGCCCCGATCTCGTCGGCGGCCGCTCGTAACGGGCCCTCACGTCGGGCCGACAACACGACGTCGTAACCCAGTTCGCACAGTTTGCCCGCGCAGGCCTTGCCGATTCCGCCACTGCCGCCGGTGACCAGCGCGGTTCGCACGCTCGTCCGCGATCTACAGATGGCGGTTGTCCCGCGGGCGCGACAGCGCTTGCGGTGACAACGCATAGATCCGTTGGTCGGGCCCCGCGGCCAACACGTGGCTTTGCGTGTCGGAAAGGTGCCGGGCAGAGATGCGACGTGCCCGGTCGACGTCACCGGCCTCGATCATCTCGGCCAACTTGACGTGGGTGTTGAGCACGGCGCGACGTTTGGCCAGCGAGGGGTAGGTGCCTTTAGCCGCGCTCTCGTCGGCCCATTGCTGTTCGTGACTGGTCCACAACGTCTCCAGGGTGCCGACCACGGCGATGATCGTGCGGTTTCCGCAGCCACGCACGACGGAATCGTGGAATTTACGGCCGATTTCGGTGAATTCGGGTCCGTCCTCCAGATGCGCGGCCATCGCGTCGTTGATCTCTTTGAGCTCGCGGACGATGGTGTCGGCGCGGTCGGGTCGCTGAGCCGCCAATGCCGCGCACGCAGGTTCGAGCTCCAATATCGCCGTCCCCAGATCGGCGACGACAACCGACTCGCTCTGCAACAGCAGACCCAACATGTAGGCGGCGCTGGTCTTTGCCGGAGCGTGCACAACCGCACCGCCACGGTTGCCGCGCCGGACCGACACCAGCCCTTCGGTCTCGAGGATGCGCAGCGCCTCTCGCAGTGAGACCAGGCTGACATTGAACTGCTCGACGAGCATTTCCTGCCGCGGCAGCAAATCGCCGTCGGCCAGTTCGCCGTCGATGATCTGGCGCCGCAACTCATCGGCGACGATCTCGGCGATCCTGGGCGCCGACAAACGGCGTCGGGCCTCGGGGCCAATTCCCAGCGCAGTCATCCGATTCCAGCAGCGAAACGATCGGACAGAGCCGCGGCCGCTGCACCCGCGAACTCCATTAACTGCAATCTTAGCAGTAATGGCATAATAGCCGCGCAGGTCAAGCGCCCGGTTCATCGTCATCGAATCATGACCGGCAAAGTTACTAAGATGGCATAGACAACGACCCCGACGATGTAGACGGATACAGGTTGAGCGACGGGCACGACAGCCGACCGACACCGCTGGACGACGTCCGTGTTGTCGAGGTCAGCGACCGGATCGCCGGCAGTTACTGCGGGAAGCTGCTGGTCGATGCCGGTGCTGAGGTCAGGAAAATCGAACCGCCGCAAGGGGATCCGTTGCGGCGGTTCACTGCCAGCTGCTCGACGGTGCCGGACGGGACGGATTCGCCCCTGTTCGGCTACCTCAATGCCGGCAAGCGCAGCCTGACCTGGGCCGCCGCCGGCCCGCGGTCCGACCGGCGTTTGCACGACGAGCTTGCCGGCGCCGATATCGTCGTGGTGACGGCCACCCGGTCGCAGGCGGCGGGCCTGGGCATCAATCCGCAGCGGTTGCTGGCGGATAATCCGCGGGCCGTCGTCGTCACGATCTCCGACTTCGGCTGGACCGGTCCCTACGCCGACCGTGCCGCCAGCGAATTCACGCTGCAGGCGTGGTCGGGCTTAACCGGTTTCCGCGGCGATCCGGCCGGGCCACCGATCGCGATCGGTGGTGACCTCGGGGAGTACATGGGCGGGGTGTCCGCCGCATTCGGCGCGCTGGCGCTGCGCCGCCGCGTCGAGCGCGGCGGTCCCGGCGAGCACCTGGATTTGTCGATGCTGGAAGCGATCACGCTGATGCAAAGTGGCGAATGGCTGCACTCCCAGCTGTTGCAAGCGCCGCCGGTATCGCGCACGGTCGAAGTGCCGTCGATCGAGCCGGCCAAGGACGGCTACATCGGGATCACCATGGTCACCGGCCAGCAATGGCTCGATTTCGCGGCAATGGTCGACTGCCCCGAGCTGAGCGAGATTCCGCAGCTGAGTTTTCAGATCGGCCGATGGGAATACCGCGACTTCATCCGGGACCGGATCCGTCCCTGGCTGGCCGAACGCACCGTCGAGGAAGTCGTGGAACTCGGGCAGCTGTTCCGGCTGCCGATCGCGGCCTTGGGCAACGGCGCCACGGTCCGGGACACGGCCTACGCGACGGAACGCGGGGCTTTCGTGCGCAACCCGGCGGGCTTTCACCAGCCCCGCACGCCATGGTTGATGTCGCGCTGCCGGTCCGCGTCGCTGCGCAGCGCGCCGTCGCTGGGCGAGGCCGATAACACCCGACCCTGGCCCGAGCGCGAGCAAAGCGTGCCACCAATAGAACCTGGGCTGCCGCTCGAGGGCCTTCGCGTCGTCGACTTGACCGCGTTCTGGGCCGGGCCCGCCGCGACGCACCTGCTCGCGGCTTTCGGCGCCGACGTCGTCAAGGTGGAGTCGATCCAGCGTCCCGACGGCATCCGGTACTCGGGCGGCATGCGCAAAGATGTCGACGACTGGTGGGAGTACGGCTGGGTGTTCCACGCCATGAACACCAACAAGCGTTCGGTAACTCTGGATTTGGGGTCTGACGAAGGCCGTCGGCTGTTCACCGGCTTGGTCGCCGACGCCGACGTGGTGATCGAGAATTTCTCCGCGCGGGTGATGGACCACTTCGGGCTCACCGCGGATGCTTTGTTGGCGGTCAACCCGCGGCTGGTCATGGCCCGGATGCCGGCGTTCGGGCTGGACGGCCCGTGGCGTGACCGCGTTGGTTTCGCGCCCACCATGGAGCAGATCGCCGGGCTTGCTTGGGTCACCGGTTTGCCCGACGGTCCGCCCGTGCCGCCGAGGGGAGCCTGCGATCCGCTGGCCGGCGTGCACGCCGCGTTCGCGGTGCTGGCTGCGCTGAACTTTGCCGAGCGCACCGGAGTCGGCCAGGTCGTCGAACTGCCGATGATCGAAACGGTGTTGAACGCCACCGCAATTCAGCCGATGGAAGCCGAGGTATTCGGGGTGACGCTGAGCCGCCGCGGCAACCGTGGTCATGGCCGTGGCGTCCAGAATCTCTACCGCTGCGCGGGCGACGACGATTGGATTGCCGTCACCGTAGGCACCGACCAGCAGTGGCGCTCGCTTGTTGACCTGATGGGCCGGCCGTCCTGGACGGAGGACCACGGCTACGGCACCGTCGCCGGACGGCGCGAGGGGGGCGACGACATCGATCGTCGGCTGCAGGACTGGTTCGCCGGCCAGGATCTGGGTTGCGCGGTGGAAAACCTTGCCGGCGTGGGCATTCCCGCCGCACCGGTGGTGTCGCCGTCGCTGGTCACCGAGAACCCGCAACTCAATGACCGCGGGTTTCTGGAGCCGCTCGACCATCCGCGCACCGGCCCCGGCCGCTACCCGCGGCCGCCGTTCGCTCCGCTCGACGGACGGCGCACCTGGCTTATGCGTCCGCCGCCGACGCTCGGCGAGCACAATGAAGAGGTACTGCGCGATCTGTGCGGGCTGAATGATCAGGACCTCGCGGGTTTGGCGTCTGCCGGGGTGATCGGAACCCGCCCCAAAGGTCTATAGCGCCCGGCGACGATGCGGGCCGAGCAGCGGCCCGAGGAGGAGCCGGGCAATGAGGAGGTGTATTCAATGCGAGTGATCGTCGACGAGACATTATGTGAGGCAAACGGATTCTGCGAATCGCTGGCGCCGGACGTATTCGAGATCGGGGACTCCGACGTCGTGCACGTTGCGGAGGGCGAAGTTCCGGAGCATTTGGAGATAGATGTGCGCGCCGCGGTCGATCAGTGCCCGAAGGCCGCCTTGCGGATCGCGGACTGAACCGTTCACCGGTCGGTCAGCGTAATGGCCATCTCGTCGTAGATCGACATGTTGGTGGTCAGGTTTGGATAGGTGACCTTGGCCTTGCCGAGGGCGATCCGGTCACCGCGCAACAGCAGTTCGTCGAAGACCGCGCGCAGCTCGGCGCGGGCCAGCATGGCGCCCAGGCAATGGTGCGGGCCGCCACCGCCGAATGCGACATGCGGGTTGGGTTGGCGCGCGATGTCAAAGATAAACGGCTGGTCGAAGACCTCCTCGTCCCGGTTCGCCGAGCGCAGCATGGAGACCACACGATCACCTTTGGGAATGTGCTGACTATCCATCTCGATGTCGACCTTGGCGGTGCGCGTCCAATAAGCCACCGGTGAAGCCCAGCGCAGCACCTCCTCGACGGCGCCAGCCCGCAGTGTCTCTTCTTCGCGATACCGATCGATCTGCTCGGGGTTCGCGACGAATGCCTGCAGCCCGATCGCCAGGGCGTTCTTCGTCGTGTCACTGCCGGCGAATGCCAGTACGAAGAAAAAGAACTCGAGTTCGTTGGCAGCCAGACTGAATTGCTCGCCGTCGTCGCCGGTGATCACCGCCGATGCGAGCGTGCTCCAGATGTCGTCGGTGGGGTTCCGCCGCTTTTCCGCGGTGAGCTCCATCGCGTAGTTGAAGATCCAGCCGAAGAAGTCAACGTCCTGCTCCTGGTTCGGCTGCGACTCGGGTGTCCGCGACTTCAGGATGCGGTCGAGGCAATCGAAGACCCGCGGCCGATCTTCCTCCGGTATGCCGATGATGTCGCCGATAACCGTCATCGGCAGCGCGTCGGCGACATCCTCGATCCAGTCGCCTTCGCCCTTGGCGAGGAGGTCGTCGATCATCCGCGCCGCGCGGGCCCGGATGCCGTCCTCCAGCTTGGCGATCGCTCGCGGGTTGAAGGCGTTGGAGATCAGCTTGCGGCGTTTGTTGAGCCCCGGCGGATCCATGTTGATGATGGTCGGATACGACGAGAACAGGTCGGCGGGCTGGATGAGCGGTCCGTCGGCGGCGGTAAAGGAGTCGGCATCGCGATGCAGGCGGACGGCATGCCGGTGTTTGGTGGCCATCCAAAAGTCCCGTTTAACTGTCTTGGCGACACCCGGCGTCACGCCGTGGCGGAACAGTGGTCGGGTGCCGCGTAACTCGGCGAACAGCTCATCAGGAAAGCCGTTGCGCCACAATGCGAAATCGGACAGGTCGACCGCCGAAGCCGTCATCCGCAACCTCGATTCACTCGGACGCCAAAACCGCGCTGGCGCCGTTGGCTGACCCAACCCTACCGCCACCAACGACCCGCGTTGACGTTCAATGCTTAAAATAGTAAAAATAGACGGGAGTCGTCCACGCGCGGCGAGTATGAAGCGCGGCCGTCTGCCACCTGGCTGGCGCGGGAAATGGACGCAAAAGGAGCAGACAGTGACGGACACGGTTTCGGACTCCTCCATAGATCCGTCCGAACGAGAGTTCGGGGCGAGCGGCATCAGCCTGTCGCCGTACCGATTTCCGACCGGATGGTTCATCGTCGGTTTTGCCTCGGACCTGGCGGCCGGCGAAGTCAAGCGTGTGCACTACTTCGGCGAGGAGCTGGTGCTGTTTCGCACCGAGTCCGGCCAGCTGAACGTGTTGGACGCTTACTGTCAGCACCTTGGCGCCAACATGGGTGTCGGCGGCACGGTGGAGGGGGAGAACATTGTCTGTCCCTGGCACGGGTGGCGGTGGCGCGGTGACGGAACCAATGCGCTGATCCCGTACAGCAAGATCGGCTGTAAGAACAACGTCCGCGTCCGCACCTACCACAGCACGGAGTGGTATGGCTACATGCTGGTCTGGCACGAGCGGCACGGCCGCGCGCCGTACTGGCAACCGCCGGTACTGCCCGAGCTGGAGACCAACGAGTACTACCCGCTGCACCCGCACAGCCGGATGCTCAACCGCGTCAAGGTGCACGCGCAGATGATCATCGAGAACGCCGCCGACCCGTACCACGTCCAGTACGTGCACAAGGCCGCCAACCCCGCGAACACCACATCGTTCGAGGTGTCCGGCTATCACCTACACGCCACGGTCAGCGCTCATTTCGGCGGCGGTCGCGCAACGACCTGGCTGACGCCCGACGGGCCGGTCGACGCCAAGATCATCTACGACAACTACTCGCTGGGGCTGGGTCTCGTCCGTTTCCCCAGCGAACTGGTGGCCACCATCGAGGTCACCGGGCAAACACCCGTCGACGAGGACTACACCGACTACTTCTACACCCAGGCCTCCGTCCGCGAGCCGGGAGACACCGGTGACAAGCCCACCGGCCGTGCCGCCAAGTTCCTTGCGCTGCAACAAGAAGTCATCAAACAGGACTTCTTCACCTGGGAGAACATGAAATACCTGGAGAAGCCGAACCTCGCTCCCGAAGAGGCGCACGACTACGCGGCGCTGCGGCGCTGGGCGCATCGCTTTTACCCAGGTGAAGAACGCTCCTCCGAGGACTTCGGCTACACCGCCAACGGTGATCCTGACCCGGCGGCTGCAGGAGCCTGATGTCCCGCGTGCCGGCTGGGGCGGCACCCGCATGCGACGGAAAGCCCATCGGCCCAGCCGATTTCGGCGTCGATCGGTTCACTGTCACGACAGTACTTGATCGGCGTGCCGAGCAATTCCCCGACCGGGTGATGATGTCCATTGCCGGCATCGAGGTGACCTTCGAGCAGATGCGGCGACGGTCTTGCGCGGCGGCTAATGCCCTGCTGGACTTGGGAATTAGGCCAGGCGATTGCATCGCACTGTTCACCGCCACCTGCCCGGAGTGGGTCTACTTCTGGTTGGGGGCCGGACGTATCGGTGCGGTGGCCGCGGCGGTGAACGCGGCCAACAAAGGCGACTTCCTGTTGCACGCTCTTCGATTGTCACGAGCCAAGGTGGTTGTCACGGACGCTGAGCGACAGTCGCGGGTCGATGAGTTGGCCGATCGGCTGCCCGGGCTGGCGAGCATTGTGGTACACGACGATTCACCCGACGAGGTACTGAATCATGGGGCCGCGGGTACCGGCGGCGAGCACCTCGGCGACGTCGGGGATATCGGGTCGCTGTTCTTCACGTCGGGCACCACCGGGGCATCGAAAGCGGTTGCCACCACCTGGCATTACTTGTTCACCACGGCCGCGACGGTCGCGTCGGCCTGGGGGTTTGGCTCCGGCGAGGTGCTGTGGACGGCGATGCCGTTGTTCCATCTGAGCGCGGCGCCCTCGGTGCTGGCACCGATGCTCGTCGGTGGGACAACCGTGCTGGCGCCGGCCTTTCACCCCGGAAGCGTGTGGGACGAGGTGCGCGCGTGCGGCGCCGTCGGATTCGCCGGTGCCGGCGCCATGGTCTCGATGCTGCTGCGCCAGCCGTCCGACCCACGCGATGTGCAGTTGCCGCTACGGTACATCTCCGCGGCACCGATCGACGCTTCGGTGTATCGCGACATCGAAAAGCGTTACGGGTGCCGAATCGTCACCATGTACGGCATGACCGAGGCCTTTCCGATCGCGGTCAAAAACGTTGCCGACGAAGGCGTGCCCGGAACATCGGGCCGGCCCAATCCCAGTTTCGACGTGCGGATCGTCGACCCGGACGGCGAGCCGCTCCCGGACGGATCGGTGGGGGAGATCGCGTGCCGGCCCCGCTACCCGCACGTCATGAGCGAGGGCTACGTGCATGCTGGCGGTGGTGTCGACCGGCACCCGCCGTGGTTTCGCACCGGAGACCTCGGCGTGCTGGACAGCGACCAGAACCTGACTTACGTGGACCGGGTGAAGGATTCGTTGCGCCGTCGCGGCGAGAACGTCTCGTCGGTCGAAGTCGAGACCGTTGTGATGGGGCATCCGGCGGTGCTCGAAGCCGCAGCGGTCGGCGTGCCCAGCGACCTGGGCGAGGACGACATCCTGCTGGTCGTCACGGTGCGACCGGACTCCGCGCTGGATTACCCGGAGCTGCTGGACTTCTGTAGCGCCCGGATGCCGTACTTCTGTGTGCCGCGATATGTGGAGGTAGTCGACGAGCTGCCGAAGACCATTATCGGGCGGGTTCGCAAGGATATTCTTCGCAGCCGAGGTGTCGGACCCGGCGCCTGGGACCGAGAAAGTCACGGATACATCGTCAGCCGGTGAGACAGGGAGAAAACAGATGGCCATGACCTACCAACAGCAGTACGTACTCGACGGCGCGGCGGGGCGCGATGCCATCCTGAATCTGACCGCACGCCATAACCGATGCTATTCCGACGGTGACCGCACAGGCTGGATCACGACGTTCCGCCACTCTGGTGCCCGTTTCACCCGCGACGGTGAGGAATTCACCGATTTGAGTGCTGCCTTCGACGGCGGCAACCAACGGCTGGCCAGCGTCGATCATGAAATCACCGTCGACGGCATCAACGCGACCCAGCGTTGCGTCGCACTGCTTTTCGCCGTCGGCGAGGACGGCGCTACCAACTTGCGTGCCACCGGAACCTTTCGGGACCAACTCGTCTACGAACGTGGCGGCTGGTACTTCACTTCGCGTGAGCTCGAATGGGATTCGGTGTCGAACGGGCATTCGCTGACGGTGTGACGGAAGCGGCGCCCTAGGTGAAACCCATCAGCTACCGGCTGGCGTTCGGGACCTATGAGGACGCCCTGCGGATGGTCGGTGTGGCATCCGAGCCAAGAACTGCCGGCACCGTGGTCAGTGCGGCCCGGATCCAGATGTTCGCTGCCACGGTCCGTGACGGCAATCCGTCATATTGGGACGCCGAATTCGCCACGCGTACCTGGGGAGGATTGTTGGCGCCGCCCGGGCTGCTGATGGGGTGGCTGACGCCGCCGCCGTGGGAGCCGACCGGGCGACCGCCCGTGTCGGCCATCGCCATCCGGGTGCCGTTGCCCGGGACCACCTTTATCAATGCGGCCAACGAGGCCGAATTTCCGCTGCCCATCGTCGAGGGCGACCTGCTGACCGTCGTCGAGGAAGTCGTGTCGGTCTCACCGGAGAAGCGCACCCGGCTCGGTGTCGGCCATTTCGTCGAGACGTTAGACACCTTCACGCGCCAAGACGGTGCGGTGGTGGCCACAAACCGGAACACCTTGTTTCGCTTCACTCCGAATACGCCGTCATGACCGGGCAGGTGGACTGGGACCGGATCAGTGTTCCGGTGGAATTGCCCGAGGTAGCAGATGAGATCAGTTACCAGCGCGTGGTGATGAACTCCGGAGCGACGTGGGATTACTTCCCGGGCCACTTCGACCCCGCCTACGCCGAAAGCCAACGGCACCCAACGATTTTCGTCAACACCATGCACCTCGCCGGTTTCGCCGACCGCATCGCGACCGATTGGGCCGGGCCGGACAGCCGGGTGGTGCGCCGGAAGTTGAGGCTGGTCGGTTCGATCTATGCCGGCGACACGATGGTGGGACGAGGACGCGTCGTCGCCAAGCGCTGCGACAGCACCGTCGACCCGCCGCGCTACCTGCTCGATTTGCAGATCGACGTGACCAACCAGCGCGGTGAGCTGTGCTGTCCGGTCGAGCTCACCCTGCAGCTACCGGGGTGATCGCGGTGGCTGACGAGTTGGGCCAACGACATCTGGCGGTGTGCCGGCGGTTCGGCGATGCGGTGCGCGCGGCCGATGGAAAATGGCATCGTCGGTCGCCGTGCGATGCGTGGGATGCCAGCGGAGTGCTGGAGCACGTCATCGGTTTTCACGACTTGCTGCTGCTGCGACCGCTGGGGCTCAAGCCCGATCGCCCACGCGAGGATCCACAGATCCGATGGGAGCTGACTTACCGGGCGCTGGAGACGGCGTTCGAACCTGGTAGGCGTCTGTTCGAACGTGTCGTTGAGGTACCGCAGTTACATGCCAACCCGGCGACGAGTTTGGATGCCCGCGCGATGATGCCGAACCTGACCCGTGACGTGTTGGTGCATACCTGGGACCTCGCCCGTGCGGTGGGCGCCGACGACCGGTTGGACGCCGAGTGGTGCGAGCAGTTCTACTCGGCGTTGCCGAGCGATCCTCAGGCGCTGAGCGTTTCCGGGATGTTCGACGCTCCCGTCGCGGTGAGTGACCACGCCGACGTGCAATCGAAGCTTCTTGCCCGGCTGGGCCGTAACCCCGGTTGGCAACCGCACGTACCGCGATTCCCCTGCGTAGCCGAGCCGCAAACAGGCCCTGTCGCCGAATAATCGGGAGACATCCGACGAGGTCGATGTACTAAGCAACGACGATTGGCTGCTGTTGTTTCGTCGTGTGGTGTCGTGTCGTGTCGTGTCGCGTCGCCGATGTGATGGGTCGGCGCTTCTCAGTCTTGGCCCCTGCCCCCGAACAGCTGCAGGAAGAACTGGAACACGTTGAGAGCATCCAGGAAGATCGAAGCGGCGATAAGCGGTGCTGAGTCCATACCTGTCGATCGGCGGAGCCGCTGGAAGTCGACCATAGTGAGACCTGCGAAAACGACCAGCCCCAGAATCGAGTAGATGACCGCGCCGCCGGGAATGTGGACGAAGATCAACACCACGCCGAATCCGATGAGCGCAAGTAGCGCCCAGAAGCCGACACGCGCGAGGCCGGACAGGTCGGTGCGGGTGGCGTAACCGAAGGCGCCGCAGCCGGCGATGAACAGGGCGGTCGCACCGCCGGCCTCCCACAGCGCCTGGGGGTCCGCGTTGGCGTAATAGACCAGTATGGGTGATGTCCCCAGCCCCATCAGTAGCCCGACCCCGAACAACAGTGCCATGCCCAGACCAGCGGAGCTGCGGATGGCGAAACGCATTCCGATCAGGCAGACGAACGCCAGGATGAAGAACACGAAAGCCAAACCATTGCCGAGGTTACGGCCCAGGTAGGCGCCGAGCGCGAATAGGCCGGCGGTTGCGGCCACCGCCCACATGACCTGACCGAAAAGGGTACGGGTCCGATTCTGTACTCCAACTGCGCCGTAATCGGCTGAGCTCATAGCATGTCCGTCCTAAGTTGGGAAAATGGTTTCGGAGGTGCGGTGTTTCGCTTGCCCGGGTTTCGCGATGATGGGCCTCCGTCGATGGCCCGGGCGACAACGTCGGCACCGGGTCGGTGCGTCTTCGAACATTGCTCAGTGTGGCGTATGCCCTTGGAAGCTTAAAAGGTGCAAGGGCCTGATTTGCCAGCAGTGACTTGGGATTTTGGTGTCGGATCACACCGCGCTGTGCGCCGCCACATTGGCGTGGTCGCGACGTTGTCGCACGACACATCGTGATCGGGGCTGACCGGGGCAAGAATGGCGGGTGTAAAGCTCTCGGACTGTGGTGGACCAATGAGAGGAGCTGGCACCCGTCACCAATGTGAAAGGCGAGTCAACTGACATGCAATACGTCCGCCCCTTCGATCCCGACAAGGCCGTCGACGCAGGATTCCCCGGCTTCCGTGCCCAAGTCCTGTCCCACTTGGAGAGCGCGTTGATGATGTCCAGCCACATCAGGGAGGGTGGTTGCGGTCCGGGCTTGCACTACCACCGCAGCGACCAGTTGTATTACCTCATCGAAGGTTTGATGAACATCCAGCTGCGTGACCGAGAAGCACCTGTCAGTGTCGGCGCCGGCCCCAAAGGCCGGAAAACCAAGGGGCCGTGGCGTCGACTTCACCGCGAACGGCGATGACACCACCGGGTCACGGTCCGTATTCAGGCCATCCTGATTGGGTCGAACCGCCGGTGTGCCCATAGCGCTGACAAGCGCCCAGTGGTCGTTAACCGGGCAACGGTGGCATCGCGCCTTTGCTTATCACCGACTGCAGTTCGACATACTCGTGCAGACCCTCCGGGCCGAACTCGCGGCCGATGCCCGATTGCTTGAAACCGCCGAACGGACTGCCGATGTCGAGCGTGTACATGTTGATGCCATAGGTGCCGGCGCGCACGCCCGCGGCGACCTCGAGGCCGTGCGCGACATCGGCGGTCCACACCGATCCGGCCAGACCATAGTCGCTGTCGTTGGCGATGCGGATTGCGTCGTCTTCGTCGCGGTAGGTCAGCACGCTCAACACCGGGCCGAATATCTCCTCCCGCGCAATGCGCATGTCATTCGTCGCGTCGACGAACAGAGTCGGCCGCACGTACCAGCCCCGCTCGCTCGGAGCATCCTCGCCGCCAAGCACAATGCGGGCGCCCTCTTTGACCCCCGACCTGATGTAGTCCTGTACCCGGTGCTGCTGGCGTTGGGCCACCAGCGGTCCGACGTCGGTCGCCTCATCGGCCGGATCACCCACATGCAGACCTGACATCATGTCGGCCAGCGCGTCGACGACTTCGTCGTGACGCCGTTCGCTGACCAGAATGCGAGTCTGCGCCACGCAGGCCTGACCGTTGTTCATCAGACTCGCGCTCTTCAGGCCCTTGACGGTCTTGTCGATATCGGCATCGTCGAGAATGATCGCCGCCGACTTGCCGCCGAGTTCCAGGCTGACGCGCTTCAGCTGCTCGCCGCACAGCCCAGCGATCCGGCGTCCAACGGCACTCGACCCGGTGAACGCGATCTTGTCCACACCTGGATGGCGCACCAGCGCCTCGCCGGCATCCGTGCCCCCGGGGAGCACTGACACCACCCCGTCAGGCAGATCCAGCTGCTCGATCATCTCGGCCAACCACAAAGCATCCAAAGGTGTTTCGGGTGCGGGTTTGACGATGACGGTGCAACCTGCGATCAGGGCGGGAATCAGCTTGGGCATGATCAGGAATTGCGGCACGTTCCACGGCACAATCGCCCCGACCACGCCGACCGGTGCTCGGTGCAGGTGCACCTCGCCGAGCACGCCTTGGCGGCGTTCGGCCCAGGGAAAGTCGCGGGCGACCGCCAGCGCGAGGTGCATCAGCGACACCGCCGCCGTCGCTTGGCCGAGCCGGCTGAAACTTCGTGGAGAACCCATCTCGTCGGTGATCAGGTCGGCCATCTCGTCGAGGTGACCGGAGTAGATGGTCGCGAGCTCTTCCACCTTGCGCATCCGCTCGCTGGGATCCAGTCGGGGCCACGGACCGTGGTCGAACGCCTGTCGTGCGGCGGCAACCGCCGCGTCGACGTCGGCCGGGGCGGCGGCGGGGGCCTCGCCGATCGGCTCCTCGGAATGCGGAGAGATGACCGCTATCCGGTTTCGGCTGGAAGGCTCGCGCCAGTGTCCTCCGATGAAAAGCTGGTCGTAGCAACGGTGGTCACGGGTTTCCGTCATCGGGGCACCACCTCTGGAAAGGGCGACGGCAACTTCGCTATTGATGCTAACATAGTAAAAAAGCCGGGCAGGAGCCTCGGGTCAATAGTGAAGGCCGACGTGAGCGACGAACTTCGGGTGACAACGGACGGCGCCGTTCGGATCGTCACGATCAACCGGCCGAATGTACATCGACAAGGTGCGCGAGTTCCTCGGGGCAGACAAGTACGACGCAATCGATACCCCCGAGGCGTGAGATGAACACCGATTGGCGCAGTTACCCGTTCCGGCTGGTGCACAACGACAGTGCGCTGGATTTCCCCGCCGCCGAAGGCGAACACGCCGACCAGGAGTCCGACACCTGGTTCATCGCCGGTGAGCTGACCGGGGCGACGGGTCGCTCGTTCGCGTTCCTGACCATCTTCAACAAGAACCGCCCGGGCGGGACGGTGGTCGCCGACTTTTACACGATGTCGCTATTCGGCTGCGATACAGGCGAATACGGAACCTACACCGATTACGACATGCCGCCGAAGAACATGAGCCCCGATGCGCGACCGAAGATGTCGATGGCCGAAGGCCACCTCGACATCCGCTACGACAGCAGCGCCGGGCCGGTGGCGTGGACGACGTGCCGCGACGACCACGGAGAACTGCTGCCCTACACCTACCGTGTCAGCCTGTTCGGTGTCGATCAGGCAGATCAGCCGATGGAACTGGACTTGACCGTCACGCCCACCCGCGCGCCGGTGCCGGTCGGCGCAGACGTCCACAATGGGAAGATCGTCTGCTTCGGCCAGCACGACACCTATTCGTATTTTCAGACTGGCATGGCGATGCACGGGACGCTGCGCTGGGGTGAGCTGTACGAACGGGTCAGCGGCAGCGCAGGACACGTCGATCGGCAGTGGTTTCCGAAATACGCCGGCGGCGGGGGAACCGGGGGAGACCCGCGTGCCCGCTCGCACGAATGGCGCACGATCAACCTGGACAACGGCGTGGACATGAGCATCTGGCGGCAGTTCGACCGGACGGATAGCAATGCCCTGCAACCTTTTTCGGGTGTAACGGTGAGTTACCCCGACCCCGCGATGGCTCCGGAGTGCGCGGAGGACGTCGAGGTCACGGTGAGCAGCCACGTGCGATGGCCGGATGCGATCCGGCCGCTGGTGCGGCCACTGGCACCAACTCGGTTCATGCCCGACCGCCACCGACTCCGCTGCCCCACACTGCAACTGGATCTCACTGGTGAGCCTCTGGTGGCTGCGCCGGCGCACGGCCTGCCGATCGAATACATGGAAGGGCCGTATCGCTATCGCGGGACGCTGCGTGGAGAACCGGTCAGCGGCTTCGCATTCTACGAACGCTCGCTGGCGCTCTACCGGGATTGGGAGCTGATCGATGTGCTGGCTGCCACCGTCGAGAATCTCAGCCCGGCCGACCCGGCATTGGTCAGCCTCGTCGACCAGGTCCGGCCGTTGGTGGTGTCGGGCCGTCGTGCAGAAGCGCGAAAGTTGTTGCAAGCCATGCCAGCGTCGAATCAGCCGGGTTGTCCCGATGTCATCGATGCGCTGATCGAGGTGCTATCGGCCGACAGCTGACGACGTCCCCGCGGCAACTGGGCTCCACGATGCCCAGGACATGTGCCGATGCTGCAGCCCAGGTTCGTTGCGGCCGAACAACAGGTGATCGCGGGCGCCGGACTCGAGGTTGGCTTGTAGGCCCGCGACGAGCCGGTAGTCCTCGTCGCGCACGGTGGCATGGGCATAGTCGAAAACGGCCTGGGCGCCGGCTGCCACGGATTCTTCGGAGATGTCCAGCGGCGTCGAATTCTGGTGGACGGTAATGCATCTTCCGGGCGTCTCGCCCGGGTAGATACGGAACAGCTCACCGTTGGCGATGGTCACCGACAGCACGATGTTGGGAAACAGTGCGTAGATCACCACCATGTTCTGGAACGGGTCCCACTGGTCTTCGGGCACATTCTCCAGCGCCAGAATGGAGTTCAGCGGAAAGATCAACCGGTGATGCGGCCCGAACGAATCGAACACCGTGCAGTTGTTGCGTGCAATCGTGGCGAAGGTGTCCCGGTGAACAGTGGCGAAATGGTAATTCTCCGAGAAGGTCTCGACCGCCAGTTTCCAGTTGATCGGCGAGTCGAGGACCTTCTCGCCCAGCGGAGACCATCGCCCGATGCCCCACGAATCGAGTTCCTCGGCCAGCGGACCCAGGTGAGCGGAGACATCCAGACCGGCGGCGGGATCAAGTGCCACCCAAAGGAATCCGGCGAATTCACTAGCCGGCAGCTCGGTCAGGCCGTCTGACTTCACCTGTACGCCGGGAAAGCCTTCCCGCCCCGGTAAACCGACCAACCGACCGGTATCGTCATACGTCCATGCGTGATAGGGGCAGCTGAACCGCTTGGCCTTACCGCAACCGGTGACCACCTGCGACTGCCGATGCAAGCAGACGTTGTTGAACGCCTTGACCGAGCCGGTGGACGTTCTCGTCAGAAGAACGGATCGCCCCATCACGGACTTGGTGCAGTAGGCCCCCGGCTCCGGTAACTCGGATACATAGCCGACCAGCTGCGGGCTGGCCATCAGCATCGCGATGTCCCGCTGGTGGCGCTCGACCGACGTGTACTCGGCCGCGCGAACCGCTTGTTCGGCAGGCGCAAGGTCGGTCGTCTTGTCGCATGCCAGCTTCACGGCACGTCGGGTCAAGTCGATGAGCTGATCACGTTCCATCAGCGGTCCTCCGGAGGCTGAGGTTCTCCTTCACGGTAACTTTATAAACTTAGCAACTACCTCAAGTCGCGGCAAGCCAAAAAACGCCGTTTACCTGCAGATATGCCGATTTTGCCGTAGCATAAGGGTGGTAACTTTACCGTACTGGCCGAGGAGAGGCAGGCATATGGAAATACCCGACCTGGAGGCGCTGCTGGAGAGCTGGCAGCTGGCGATGCAGGCCGAGCGGAAGTCGCCGGCGACCGTCGACAACTATCTGCGCGGCGTCCGGTACTACCTGGGCTGGTGCGGAGAAAGGGGGGATTTTTCCCCCCTTTCACGCACGACGCTGCAACGGTGGGTGACGCACATGCTGGGCAGCGGGCTGGAACCGGCCACCGCGCGCATCCGAGCCCAGGCCGTCCGCCGCTTCGCCACGTGGCTGGCAGACCCGGAGGTGGCCGAGATCGACGCCGACCCGTTCCTGGGGATCAAGCCGCCGAAGCTGGACGCCAAGGTGGTCGAGTCCCTCAGCGAGCACGACCTGAGACTCATGCTCAAGGCGTGCGCCGGGAAGGAGCTGGCCGACCGCCGCGACGAGGCATGCCTGCGGCTGCTGGTGGACACCGGGATGCGCGCGGGGGAGCTGCTGGCGCTGTGCACCTACGACGTCGACCTGGGCGCGGGCCAGCTCGTCATCCGCCGCGGCAAGGGCGGTAAGGGCCGCGTGGTCGGGTTCTCGGCCACCACGGCGGCGGCGCTGGACCGCTACCTGCGGGTCCGCCGCCGTCACCGGCTGGCGTCCACCGCCGCGCTGTGGCTCACCAAGACCGGGAGGAACCGGATGGGTTATGGCGGGCTGCGGTTCGCGCTCAGCGGTCGCGCGCAGGCTGCCGGGGTGCCGGGCTTCCACATCCACAAGCTGCGCCACACCTTCGCGTCGCGGTGGCTGGCCGCGGGCGGCAGCGAGGGTGGGTTGATGGCGACGGCCGGGTGGAGCAGCCGCGACATGATCGACCGCTACAGCAGGGCCACCGCCAGCGAGCGGGCGATGGAGGAGTCGCGGCGGCTCGGGCTGGGAGACCTGTGATGGACCTCGGGCCACGCCGGGGCTGGGTGCCGCCGGTCCGGGTGATCGCCGACCAGCTCATTGCGGACTACCGCGGCGCTGCGATCGAGGAGGCGGGGAACTTGGACGCAGGCCACACGATCAAGTCATGGCAGGAGACAGCGGCAGACCACGGCGAACGGTTCACCGAGGACGATTGGGTGACGCTGGTCCAGGAGCTGGCCCGCCGCTGCGCGGGCTGGGGCGATGATCCGTCGCCATGATTCCGCCCAGGAACCACAGGCGCTGGGACTGGCAGGTCTCGGTGATGGCCGACTCGGGGCTGTCGAGCCAGGCTTGCAGCTGGGCCAGGGTCGTTGGTCCTGTCAACGGCGTCGGCTTGGCCATGCCAACATTCTGTCAAGGATTTCGCTCATCACCGCAGGTCGGGGAGCGTGTCGAGATTGTGTGTGAATCACACGCAATCAGCTGCTCATCCCCCTCGCCATCTCAGCGTCGACTCCCTGCCGGGGGTTGGGGCCAGGCTTACCAGCCGCGGCCGGGGTCCCAGCCGGGGTTCGGGCCGGGGGCACCCGGGCGGCCCGGGTCCCAGCCGCCGGGCCCGTGCCAGTGGCCCGCGTCGCGGGGGTCGCCGTCGTAATAGTTGTCGTCGTGGCAGCGGCCCCAGTCCCAGTTGATACCCCAGCCCGCGTCCCACCCCTCGCCGGGACACCAGTGATAGTCGGGCAACGGCCCGGGGAATGCCTCAGCGACGCTCGCCGCGCCCAGACCCGCAAGTCCTAGACCTGTGGTGATGGCAGTCGCGGCTGCGATTCGTTTGATGTTTTTCACCTGTTCTTCGTACCACGCAGACCCCGGGCCGCCCAGAGCACCCCGCGGAAGGAAACAACCACACCGGGAGGCCGCAGAACGCCAGCCCACGTCCGAACAGGCGAGCGCAAAACGGCGTTTCCCCAGGACGGCGCTGAGCGCGCTCAGCGGGTGCTTTGCGTCGCCGGCATTCCTGCGGATGCGGCCCGATTGCGCCGAATTCGTTGCGATTGCTGATTTTTCAGCGATTTTCTGACGCTTGTCACAGGGCCGGGTAGCCCGTCACATGAGCGTTTGGTGCTTATCACGGGGGTAGTGACTACCTGCTCCGCGCGGGCGCGGCGGGCGCGCGCCCGCAGTTCCAGACCCCCTACCATCGCCGGGCGGGTGCGCTGGCAGGCGGGTGCGACTGACCCTGATGTGGCGAAAACCACTGTGCCACAGTCGAATTCACAGCTCAGCAAACTACCGAGCGAGGCTTGCCGACACTAAACTGGTGGTAGCGACGGCAGGTAGCCGGAGCCAGCAAAGGAGAAGAAGCAATGAACACGACAAACACCTCGCCCGCGACGGTGGTGAACCTGCGCGAGGCGAAGCGCGAGCAGGCGGCGGCCAAGAAGGCTGCATCGCCGAAGCCGGCACCGGCCAAGGCACCGGCCGAGCCAGCGCCGAAGAAGCAGGCGGGTGACAAGACGGCCGTCGCCAAGATCACGTGGAAGAACCTGGGCGAGAAGAACGAGAAGGGCGAGTGCGAGGGTGTTGGCACCGCTGACGGCCGGGAGTACCGGATCATGCGCGACGGTGACGCCTTCAAGGCGACGGTGAAGTTAGGCGGCAAGACCACCGCGCAGGCCGAGGGCGTTTCGGGTAAGACCGCGTGGCAGAAGTGCGTGGCGCACAACAAGGGCGTGGCCGCGTGATCGCGCCACTGCTGGGCGCTCTGGTCGGCAGCTACGTCGGCCGCAGGGTTGGCCGCGCCTACGGCGAGCGTGAAGCCGACCGGCTGGCGTGGCAGATCGCGGAGCAGATGGCCGCACAGCAGGAGGCCGCGCCGCGCTGGCAACCGCCAGCTCGGCCAGCCACGCAGGGTCGCCGGTTCGGTCACGGAACCTTCGTGAGCCATCCGGACGGGACCGTCGAGGACGAGGTGACGAAGCGATGATCGCGATGGCCTTTGCACTTGGCGGCGTCACGCTGGCGGTGAGCGCCGTGATGGTGGGCATCCACCGCGCGCTACGCGGGTAAGCGCCGAACAGAAACGACCCGGCTGGAAGAGACAGCCGGGTCGTTTTTTCAATTGTGGTTGTGCCCTCGACAACGCGGAGCGGGCAAGTTTCCATTCCACGCTGTGGATGACTGTGGCTAACGCCACACTGTGGCGTGCTGTCAACGCCGCCGACTTTAACCAGAACCTGACTTGGCCCGGGCTCAGGCACCGGCACCTCGTCGAAGGTGGCCCGGTTTCTGCCATTCGACGATCTGGAACGCCTTGATGGCGTGTCCCTAGGCGGTGATCTGGTCGATGTTGACCCATAGATGCCTGGGGCCGCGGAAGATCTGGCTGTGCCGGTAGGGCGGCGGGTCGGCGACCAGCGTTGGGTTTTGCACACGCCGGATGAATGTTTCCAGCGCGAGGTTGACCTCCAGACGGGCCAGTGGTCCACCGAGGCAGGTGTGGATACCGCTGCCCCAGCCGAAATGCTCATTGTCGGGACGCTGGGGGTCGAATCGGTTCGGGTGGGCAAACCGTTTAGGGTCGCGGTTGGCGGCGGCATAGACCAGGAGCACCGCGGAACCCTTCGGGATGACGGTCCCGCCGATCGCAATGTCGGCGGTGGCGCTGCGGCTGGGGAAGAGCTGCACCGCCGATTGCAGCCGCTGCACCTCCTCGATAGCGCGGGGGATCAGTTCGGGTCGGCGGCGCACCAGATCCAGCGATCCGGGGTTGCGCAGCATGGTCATAACGCAATTGGCGATGGTGTTGACCGTGGAGTCATGGCCGGCGACCAGGAGCAGCTGAGCATTGGCCACGGCTTCGGCGGGTGGCATCGGCCCGTCTGGTCCGTCATCGTTGACCAGCTGCGACAGCAGCCCGTCGCCGGGCTGCCTGAGGTAGTGCTCGATCAGCTCGCCCAGGTAGTGCGCCAGCGCGGCCTGGCTGGCACGGCCCTTCTGCGCGCGGGCCTGCCCCTCCTCGGTGGCGGCCTCCGGCCCCACATCCAGGCCCGCCAGAAAGTCATAAATCCAGGCGTGAAAGGTAGGTTCGGCCTCGAGCGGAACGCCGAGGATCTTGCAAATCACCGACACCGGCACCGGGTAGGCGTAATTGTCGACAACATCCAGCCGGGTCGCGCCGCTGGTTTTGGCCTTGTCGAGCAGTTCGTTACACAGCCGCACGATGTAGGGCTCCACGTCGGGGATGACATGTGGTGAATGCGGCGGCCCGAAATGGCGCATCACCTGACGGCGGGCCCGATCGTGTTCGGGGGGATCGGACATGAGGATGGTTTTCGCCGGGCCGTAGGCCCGCAAATGCTCCGCGCCGACAGCCGGCTCGGCCTCGCCTACGCGGTGGGCCCCCAGCGGGCTGCGACTGACGTCGGAACTGATCCGGGGATCGTGGGCCAGCGCGAGCAGTTCCCAATAGCCAGTGACGACATAGGTGTCGTCGGCCACCCGGGCCACCGGGGTTTTGCGCAGCTCGTTGAAAAACGGGTACGGATCGGCGCGATTGGCGAATTTCATGGCCTCGGCCCACGCAGTTTCTGCTGCTGTCATGAACACTCCTTTCCGGGAGCACGGCGTCTCGAGCCGGTGTCACGAGGGTTTCGGGCGGAACTCGGCTCCCCGCGACGTGGGGTCATGGCCGGTCAACACCACGTCGGGAATCCCGGTTGGCACCCGCGGATCGGGGAACCGGGCCGGCATCGGGGTCAGATCCCCTGCCTCGTCGTAACCGGGCGGCGGCGGCGGAAACCGCGCTGACCGCTCGATCATCGCCCCGTAGTACTGCAACCATTTACCGTGATTGAAGGTGACCGCACCCACGATGCGGCCCCGACGGCCATACGCGGCGGCGAAGCGGTGATCCGCCGGCGAGCCCTGAGTGAAGACGATCTCATCGCCAAACGAGCACACCCCTACACCCTTGATGTTGACGCCGAACTGGCTGGACCAAAACGCCGGCAACGGCAGGTGCGGGCGGCGTCCGGTCTCCAGGTTGATCATGTTGGTGGCCGCGACCTCAGCGCCCAACACGGCGTTGTCCCAATGCTCCAGGGACAAGAACTGGTAGTCGTAGAGCACATGGGGAGCCCGCGCGACGTCGCCGGCGACGAAAATGTTATCGGTCACCACCCCGTTGATGTCGAAGGCGCGACACCCGGCGTCACAGGCCACCCCCCAAAAACCGGTGGCCAGTTGGGCATCCTCCAGCCACTCGACATTGCGGATCGACCCCAGTGAGGCGACCACCACATCGACATCCAGCGTCGTCCCATCCGAGAGCCGGGCATGCCGAACATGCCCGTCGGTGTCACCCTCCAACGCCTGCACCGAAACCCCGGTGCGCAGATCCACCCCGGCGTCACGCTGCATCTTGGCGGCGATGTCACCGATCACCCCGCCCAAGGCCCCGACCAGCGGCGCGTCGGCGCGCTCGGCGACCGTCACCGGCAAGCCCAGGTCGCAGCAGACGGAGGCGATCTCCGAGCCGATAAAACCCGCCCCGACGATCAGCACTCGCCGCGGATGGGCTTGCAGCGCCGCCTGCAACCGCGCTGCGTCAGCACACGTGCGCAACGTGAACACCCCATTCAAAGCGGCCTCCTCGGGGTTGAACCACGGCCGCGCGCGGACCCCGGTCGCGATCAACAACCGGTTATAGAAAACCTTCTCCCCGGTCGCCAACAACACCTGCCGGTTGGCCCGGTCCAGCCCCGTCGCGGCCACCCCCAGACGCCAGTGGGCGTCGATGGCACGCATCCGCGGCAGCTTGGTGTGATCAGCCGGCACCCAGCCCTTCAGGACCTGCTTGGACAGCGGCGGACGGTCATAGGGCTCGTGCGGCTCGTCGCCAATCAACGTCAGGGAACCGCGGAAACCCTGCTCCCGCAGCGCTTCCGCCGCCCGCAGGCCGGCCAGCGACGCCCCAACGATCACGATTTCGCCCTCTGCCCTGAACGTGGCCACCAAGTCGTCGGCCAGAAATACATGGGTCACTTCGCCGCCGCCTCCTCGGGCGGGTCCAGCTCCACCAGGATCGCCTGCACCGGGCAGGACGCCGCCGCCCGCACCACCCGCTGCCGTTGCGAGTCATCGGGATTGGGGTCGTAGGCCAGCGCCTCCTCACCAAGCAGTTTGAGGACATCCGGAGCCAGCGGCACGCACTGCGCATAGCCCTGACACCGATTCAAATCAACCACGATGCGCACATCCCGCTCCTTGCTCGAGTCACCTTCACGGGCTGGTGGAACCGCCGGCTCCGCAGCACCGAAATCCGGGTTGATGCGTCCGCGGAGGGGACGATACTCGCGTCCGGATGGCCAAGAATTGCCGTTCAACAGCGCACCTCCTATTGGCAGGCGGTCTCCAAGGAAACAGTAAGTGGATCAACGGTGTCTCAGAACTCGAGCCATCTGGACTAATGCGGCTATTTCATGGTGGCGAGGTTGTGCCAGAAAGTTTTTAGGCTGTCGGTGCCGCCGAAGAGGGTCATGAAGTTCGTGGAGTCAACCAAGAGGATGTCACCTGCCCGCTTGCCGGTTGGCGGCATCCACAGCAGGGCATTGAACTCGGTGTTACCCGCTTCGGTGAACGGATGGGGTCGGGTGGTGTCCACGCGCTGGCGTCCCAGCACGTGAACGGAGGCGTTACCGGGGTCGGTGAGTTCGTAGTGCGGCAGGTGGGGGTGCAGGTTGAAGGTGCTGACGTTGTCGAGCAGCCGGAGTGTGTCTAGATCGCGGAAGGCGGTCAGGGGGGCGATGTCTTTGGTGGCGGGGTCGATGGCTGGGCGAAGCCCCCACTTGTTGATCACCGGTACGTCGAGGGCTTTCATGAGTGAGCGCGTGTATTGGCTGAACCGCTGCTGGCGTGGCACCAGGGGGTCGCCGTGATGTTCGAATTCGACTTGGCGTTGTTGGTAATCGTCCGTCGCGCCGACGTCGTGGTGTGGAGCCAACAGTAAACAGGTGCCTTCGCGTTGCAACCACTGCCGGATAGCCTCGATTTCCTCGGGCGCGACTTCCTGCTGGCCGAGAACATGGTCAAGACCGAAGATCAGCAGGGTGTCGGTGTCGGCGAGGACCCGCTCGTCGATGGGAAGCTGGCGACCGGCTTGATCTATCCGCTGGAACACCGCCACAGGGTGCCCAGTCGCTTCACCGGCAACGATCTGGAAAGGCATGGTGGAGCGGTGAAAAAGTTCGAGCGTGCCCGCGATGCCTTGCATGAAGTGGGCGGGGTCGTAGTCCGGTGTTTCATAGGCGGGCCACGCGACGATGCGCACCTCGGTCATCGTGGAGAATCGGTTCTCGATGTCAGCCGGGTCGCGCCCGGCTTCCCACGGATAGCTCCACGCCCAATAAATGCTGATCCGCCGTTGCCCCGGTGTTGCTTTGCGCGGCGTGTGGACCTGGTTGTAGGTGACGGGTGACTCTAGGACGCTCATGATGGTTGCTCCTCAGCTTGCCAGTGTTGTGAGGTACCGCAAGGCATTGAGGCCGGGCAAGAAGAAGTAGGCTCCGCCTGTGGTCGTGGTGAAAGCGGGCAGCCCTTTAAGAACCTTCCGGATGGGCCGATCCGGAATCGTGTAGTCGAGTGTGCCGTCCTGGCTACCAACGATGGGGTCGCGTTCATTACCAAGCTCGTGGAACGACTTGTCATTGATCCATACGTTCTGAGCGAACTCGAACTGACGAACAAGGCTCGCGCAAATGATGAATGCGGCGATACCACGCTCCACACCATCATCGGGCGCATCCACGGGCAGCGCCGGCCCGTAGGTGGCACCCCGACGGATCATCCGATGGCGGTTCATGCTGGCCGCCGTATCGCGCGGGTTGAGCCGACGAACGTGCGACCCCAGCGGGGTGGCGTACCCGTGCGGGTCCATCTCCCCGTAGTTGAAGTCGTTGTTCCGCAAGGGGTCTGCCCCCAACTCCGGATCGTCTCGTTCCGGGGCGAGGACCAGCGGGGCACCGCTTTTCCAGCGGCCCATGAACTTCGCAGCCAACAACTCCTGCCCGTCGGGAGTGTCGGCATGCTCACGTAGGTAGTCGCGCCACAGTCCCACATGTTGTTGCATCCGCCGGTAGGCCATGAAACTGCCGTTGCGCGATAACACCTCGGGCTGCGGCAACGCAGGCGTGAGGCCGGTCTCATCGGGGTAACCCAAGACGAACTCGCCGGGCTTCAAGGGAGCACCCGAACCCGGTGTGGGCTCCTCGCCCGATCCCTCGATCACCGGCTGCGATAACCGATCACGGAACCCGAAATGGTCGTGTGCGTAGTTGAACGGGGGCGTGGCGTTGATGTCCAGGTACGACAACACCCGCACGCCGTCGCAGCGGGCCACCAGCTTGGCATGATCCTGCACCGACCGCTGACGCTGCTCCTCATCGCGGGCGAACAGGATCGCGATGGCGTGCAGGTCATCACCAGCCAGCCGGCCCACCCAGTTGTCCGGATGGTTGCGTCCGGTATCACCGAGAACAGCGGCCCTCGCCACCATCCCTTTCCGGAACTCGTCGGGAAAGGTGGCCAGCGCATCCTCGGACACACCCAGCGCCCGTAGACCGTTGCAGGTGAACGCCAGCGTCACCCACCGCCGGGAAGTGTCCATGGTGGCCACCGCGTCGGCAGCCGATGACACCCGGTCCAGCAGTTCGGTGAGCCACGCCCTGCCACCAGCAGGACTGTCGAAGGTCAAAAACTCATACCGGCCCGTCAGCGCCGGTGTGCGAGTCAGCAGGATGTGTTGAATGTCGTCGAGTTCAAGCACAGCGATTGCCCGCAGCGATCATCACTGCATTTGGTCCAGCATGTCGGAGAACGCCGCCTTAAGCCGAAGCGCCTTCTTGACCTCGTCCGCCGTAACGTACGGGTACTCGCCGTACTCCAGGAAGCTGGGGTACTGGTGTTCGCGCACGTATTTGATAAACGCCGGTGGGTTCTCTTTCCAGTCTTCTGGGAAGCCCTCCAGGTTGGTGAAGACGGTGTCGATACCGGTCGCGGTGAAGATCTGGATCGCATCCTCGGTGTACTTGTCGAAATCGGTGTCAAAGATGCCCTGGTACTGAAAGGTCAAGCCATCGCCGATATCGAAGAGCACCCAGCGCAGGTAATGCAGCCGCAGCGGCGCAAGCACATGGGGGCTGCCCGCAACAGCCTCCTCGATCTTTTTGCCGTGGGCGCGGACGGCCTCTTCACGCCCCTCTTTGACTTTGGCGATGAAAGAAAAGCCGTAACAGGCGGGCGTCCTTGGAAAGACCGGGCCGTAGCGGCCCTGCTCGAGTTCGAAGTACCCTTCCTTCGGGATGGCCATCGCGGCAGGTTTGCTCCAGTCATGATCTGTCGTCGGCATCTTCTTTCTCCGTCCGCTCGCTCCGATGCGCGCGACGCTACGCCCCCCATCTGGGTCTATAAACCCTCTTTCACCGACGCCAACTTCGTGGGCAACGACCGTTCGGCTGCTGTTCATGTGGGGCGCTCACTCCGTCAATCGTCGCCAGCCCTGAGCTCCTCGACCCACCCTGCGCCGGGCCAGCGGCTTGTTAGCAGCAGCACGACAGCAGACCAGATAACTAAGGCCAACCATCCTCGCCAGTCACTAGGCAATGTCCAGATGGCAACGGCCCCGCCGTCCCGACTGGCCAACGGCGATACCCATCGAGCCGGTCCCGCCAAGCAAGTCCGCTAATCCGCAGTCAGTCCGCAGTTGTTTCGACGACAAGACGTCAGCCATATTCCCTGTCCGCCTTCGTTCGGGAGGAAGAGGCCGTGGATCTCCTCACCACGTCGGCGCCGACAACCCCGAGATCTCGACGATGCTTGCCGGGTAGCGAGCTGCCGAAAAAGCCAAATAACCGTAAAGCTGCAACAGCACCGTGAGGTTCTGCGCCTTGGTCTCCGGTAATACCCTTGCCCTGATCCCGGACTCCCACAACACAACGTCGGATGCGCGCAGCACATACACCGGGTCCTCATCGCCGCCCGTGCCCAGGTTGGTCTCGATATTGGGGTCGGTCACCACCGGCAGGCCTTGGATACTGCCGACTACCTGCTGGCTGGCGACCTCCTCCAGGATCCCCGCGGCGTTGTACGGCCGGTTGGCGTCGGGCAGAAACAGTGGCCGCTGCTGGGTGTCGAGCAGGGCCAGGAACCAGCCCCAACGCCGGGGGTGCATGACGACAACCTCGGGCGGCTGGAAGCGGGTCGTGTGAATCGTCTGGATCGCGTTCGCGATGGCGCTGTAGACACCCTGGATGTCGACGGTGGATACGGCGATGCTGCCGATGTTCGGCGTGTTGTTCACGCCGAGGACTTGGCCGTTGGTGCCGCTGCCGGACAGGCACTGCGTGTCGAGCTGGCTGGCGTAGTCGGCAATCAAATCCCTGAACACCAAGTCGTCGAACGCAATTGGGCTTTGGTCGAGAAGTTGGATCGCAACACCTTGCTGGCCGCTGATCGTCCGAACCGGCGCGTTGATGAAGGTGTCCGTCAGGTCCACGTCCTGCACCGGTGTGTTGTCGGCGGTCTGGACCGCTGTGGCGGTCCCGGTCAACACCTTGGGGATGTTGATCGAGTCCGTGCCGCCCGGAAGCGGCTGGCGCTGAACGAGATTGGCGAACGCCCGCCCCGGACGCGCCAGCTCGACGTACTGGTTCATCAACCAGGCCGGTGGCACCGCGTATCCACCGGAGCCATCCACACGGGACAGATCGCGGTGCTCTTGGAAGGCGGGATGATCGACGACCTGCTGGGCGTGGGAGCCCAGCCGGGCGCGGGACTCACCGTCGCTGTCCAAATTCAACGACAGCCGGATCAAATCGCGGCACCAGGATTGGTGGGGGTCGCCGCGCCGGTAGATGAGGTCGCGGGCGTCAGCATGGTTCATGGTGGTGTTCCTTGAAGTGGTCTGTGGGTTCGTTGGGCTCAGCCGCGACAGGTGCGCCGGCATCTGGGATCGGGCAAGGTCCTCGCGGTATTCGGCGATCTGCGCATCGAGGGCGGTCAGGTCGGACCGCGCCTGGCGGTAGCGGCGGTCCTCGCCCTCGCTGAGCGTCTGGCGGCCCTGGTCGCGGGCCTCCAGGAGCATGCCTTCGGTGGCCGCGCGAACCTGCTCGCGGCGCGCTTCGAGCTTGGACAGGAATTGACGATTGGCGGTGCCGGGCATGGCCGAATGCTCCGATTCGATGACGCGACGAAGGAACCACCGAATGCCGAGTTCGCGCTAGGCGTGCAGCCGGATCGAACGTGGGGACGTGGTGAGCGCCGAGCCTGCGCTGGGCCGAAGCCGGATCAGGCGTGGACGCCGAAACACGTCGTGGTGCCGTAAATGCTACGACTGCAGCGCGTCGCCCAACAAGCGGTCTTCCTCCGCGCGTCGCCACGCCTCACGGGCATCCAGCACCGCGTCATAGCCCGCGTGGATCTCCTCTTCGGTCACCGGACCGTGGCGCTCCCGCTCAGCGGCAAGCCAGTCATCGCACATGCGCCGAATCTCCTTCGCGTAATTACCCCCGGTACAACCCACCCCAGCCAACCTCCGCTAGTCGCTTAGCGTTTGAATTAGGCGGCCCTTTTACAGCTTCTGCGCCAGCGCCAGCGCTTCCCCTCGCCGCATCCGCTGGCCGGTGATGTTGGCGGGGCCGTGTCGGAAGTGAAGGGGCGGGTTGAATTCCGCGGGCATCGGCCACATCTCCGGCTTCAGGTCACCCCACCGACGCGGGTACAGCGCCGAGAGCTCGTCGCGTGAGGGCGGCGGCGCGGACTCGGTAGCCACGTGCACGCCGCCATCGCCGTTCGTGTACGCCAGGACGTGAACGCCCTCGCAGCGCGGGCCGCAGCGCGGATCGCACAGCACGCGGATCGCCTCCACCGCCTCGGCCTTGTCGGCCCACAGCGTCATCTCGACGGGATCGCGGCACAGCGCGTCGCGAAGGCAGACGATGGCTGCGCGGGCCATAAACCGACATCATCGCTCATCACGCGAATCTCGGTGTCGGCGTCGGCGTTGGTCGCCGGCTGCGGCGACGCTCCGGTGAACGTGACCGAAGCGTCGCCGGTAAAGCAGCTCGTCCAGGTTCGAGCGGCGAAGATCGCCACCGGCGTCATGGGCAGCGGTTTGGGCGGGGCGCGCAGCACCCACAGCGAACCATCGGCGCGCGTGGCGACGTCGTCGCCTTCGGCCTGAACGGTGCGGCCGGTGGACAGGGAAATCAGGTAGGTGGTCATGATTCGTCCCAGCCTTCGCGTTCGGCCTGCTCGTCCAGCTTCTGCAGCTGCTCCAGGTCGAAGTCCCTGCCGCCGTAGCCCGTGTTGTAGTTCCTTCCGTCCACCCGCGCGTTGACCTTCGCCCGGAGTTCGCGGCGGGTCTGCTTGTCGATGCGCAACTGCGCCAGCCTGACGTAGCCGGACTCGATGTGGTCCAGGTCGTCCTCCATCTCCCGGACGTAGTGGCGCTTCTGGCTGGCGGTCATGGTGGGCCAGATGGCGCGCAGCTCCTCCGCGTCGCTCAGGTCGCGCACCACGCCCTCGTCCGGGTGGAGGTCATCATGCAGCTCGCTGAGGATCTTGTACGCCCCATCCGTGAACGGGTGGTGCCGCACCTCGCGCGGATCGATCTCTCCGGTCTGATCCCCCCAGCGGTCGGGTCCGTGCAAGAACGTCATGGCCTCGCAGTGGCGCTCCAGCTCGGCCACGACATCGACCAGTTCGGCGATCAGGGTGTCGATGGGGCGCGGGGGTGCCGGTTCGGCCTCGACCGGCGGCGGCTTCGGTACGTCTGGCTTCGGAGGCGGCTCCGGCGTCGGCTCGTCACCTGCGGTTTCCGGCTCGTCCAGTTCGACCGGCCCGTCCAGTTCGACCGGCTCGGGCTGTGGCTCCGGGCCCGCGGTCAGGGTGCGAATCTCATCGGAGGTGAGAGCAGCCTTGATGAGCTGGTCATCCTTCATCACGTCGTAAACGGGCTGACCATCACGCTCGCCGGCGCAGACCGTCCTAATGCCGACCGCCCAGCCGCTCGGCCCCTCCGTCACCTTTTCGGACTGCTTTTCGGGCGCGGGCTCCTTGCGGGGCCGTCCTCCCCGATTCCGTTGCGGGACAACAGGTTTAACATGTGTTAAACCTCTGAGGTCGCGGGAGACGGTCATCGTCGCCACCTTTAGCAAGTCTCCGATCTTGGCCATCGACCAGCCGGAGCCGTACAGGTCGGCGGCGATCTTCCTGCGGTCGGCCGGGCTGATCTTCTCAGCGCCGACGTTGGAAGCGATCGCCAGCGCGGCACGGGCGGCATCCCCCGCGACGCCCTCACCGAAGCGGACGGTTTCGATAACCGGCTCGATGCCCAGTTCCTCGGCGACGTCGAGGCGGCGGTGCCCGACGATGATCACCCCGTTCTCGTCCTGGATGGCGGGGAGTTGACGCAGCCAGCCGAGCTGACGCATCGACTCGCGCAGCTCCTTGAAGCCCTCGGCGGTGTAGCTGCGGACGTTCTCACGCCACTTCCCGGTCTCCGGGTTGAACAGGTCGGGCAGCTTCGGCGGCTGGATCAGAAGCTCACCACGGACCTTCAGGGTGTCCACATCGACACCCTCGGCCAGCCGGAACGGTCTGGTTCCGTCATAGAAGAAATCGCCCGTGGTCCCGATCTCGATGGCACCGGGGTTGTCGGCGTTGATGTCCACGACCGCCCGCCGGATCAGCCACCTCTTGGCGTCATGCTCATCGAGCTTCCCGCTAGTCTGGCCGAGTTCATCCTTGATGTCCTCGCGCAGCTCGGCCAGGTTGTTGGGTTTCGGCAGCGTGTAGTTATCAGCCAGGGTGTCGAGTTCGACCCAGTCATGACCGGCGATCTTCAGCGCCTCGGCAAGGTAGCGAGCGCGGTCATCTTCCAGGTCGTGAACGTCGGTCATGCGTCCTCCTGCCATTCGCGGATGTCGTCGTCGAGTGCGGCCAGCACGTCCTCGATGTGCAGCACCAGGGCACCAACGGCCTGGTGTAGATCGCGCACCGCCGTGCCGGGGTTCTCAGCGGAGCCCAGCGCCAGCGCCGCCTTCTGCGCGAAGGTCCGCGCACCGCGCAGACGGCTGCGCACGTATCGCGCAGCGGCCAGGGTGTCGACGACTTCCAGCTCGCTGGCGGCGCGGCGGTACTTGGTCTGCGCTGTTCTCACCCAGCCCCTGGCGCGGCGTAGGTCGCCGCTACTCGTTGTCATTTTTGTTCCTTTCCTACAAAGTGCGGCGACAGTTTGCCGCCACTACCAGCCATTTTACCAGTTAATCCTGTGAAAGTTCTTGCGCCCCAACGACTTTCGTCAACGCTTACCCTTCTTGGCGCGGACGCGAGGCACCGCCGCGGGCAGGGCCGGCGTGATCTTGCGGGGGTGCGGGACGATGCGGACCTGAACGGCGGGCGGGGTCTTGTGGCGGCGCTTGCTCATCGCCGGACCTCCTCGTCGAGCTTCTCTAGCTCCTCGGCGTACACGCGGTCGTAGGTCTCGGCGTACGTCTCGTCATAGACCTCCTTCGCTGCCTCCTTCGCGGCCTCGTCGGCGATCTCCTTCGCTACTTCGAGCGCAGCCTCATATGCCTCGGCTGCGGTGTCGTATGCGTTCATCCGGTTTCCTTTCGTTGGTTCCGACGCCAGTCGGCGTGGTTCTCGGCGTAGGTGCCGAAGCTCAAATTGGGCAGCCGCGGATTGTGTCCGTCGTCATCGCGGTGCAGGACAAGTTGGCCGATCGGCTTGGCACCGACGAAGGAACCCATCACCACGTCGTGCAGATACCGCCGGCGACCGCCGAGGGTCACGCGGTCGTAGCGACCGCTGTGGTCGATGGGCACCAGGCGCAGGGTCCTGGCGTCACGCACCTGCGCCTCGGAGCTGACTTCGAAGCGGCCCTCGAAGCCGACGACCGGAACCCACAGCACCGCGTCGATTGCGCCGTTGCGGATGAGCAGGGTGCATTCGCGGCAGCAGTTGCTCGTGGTCGCCGGAGCCAGGATGCAGTCGCACAGCTCGCAGCGGCTCACGCGGACCACCGCCCTAGTAACGTCCCCGGCCAACAGCACCGGCTGAGCAGATGGCAGTGAGTGGGTAAACAGTCCGATTTCGCAACCAGCATCAGTACGACCGTGCGGAACTCGCGCCAGCGAGTTTCGTACGGCGCTTCTGTAACCGTGGGGTGCCCCGGTAGGTAACTACCTACGGTGTTCTTACTTAGTCTTCTTTGCTCAACCCACGGTGGTTGAGGGTGCCCCAACCAATTTGGTTGAGGGTCAAACGGCCTTACCCTCAACCCCTTGTGGTTGACCCCCCTCAACCGTTTTGGTTGAGGCTCCCATGCCCGAACCTCAACCATTTTGGTTGACCCCCCGGCCCGCCACGATGATCGGCTGCGAGTACTTCTCGACCTCCTCGGCGGTGAACTGCCGCCCGTCGGCAAAGAAGACGTACTCGCGTTTCACAACCCCACCGCCGTCGCGCTGGTACTCGCGGATCACCAGCCGGGAGTGGATCACCAGGCTGGCGAGCGCCGCGCGGGCGCGCCGCTGGTTCTTGCCCCAGAGCAGTTGCCTGCTGATCTCGACCGCCGACGTCTCCCACCCGTCTGTGTGTGACAGCAGCAGCAGCAGGACGGTGAAGGCGTCGGGTCCCAGTTGAGCTGCGCCGTGGCGGATCAGCCCATTGGCGACCTTGGTGTAGTCCCGGCCTGGTGCGCTGCCGATGCGGTGGATCGGATTCCGGCCACTCATCGCCGGCCCCCTTGTCGGCGGGGGGCGTTACGATGTCTGCATCCTGTGCCGGATGATGTGGCCCCTGGTTCCCGCCGGGGCCATTCGGCTTTCATGGGCCATCACCGGCCTGCACCTCGGCCTCGATGCGTGCCAGCTCGGCGTTCACCTCGGCCTCGGCCGCGTCGAGTTCCGCATCGCGCGCCGCGCGCCGCTCATCCACCGCGCGCTTGCGTGCCCTGACGCCCTTGATCGAGTTGGCCTTGCTGTATGCAATCCGCGCGGCGTGCGCCCGTTCCCACTGCTGGGGCGTCGCCGTGTCCGGGTCCACGTCAGCGCCGTAGAGCCGGCGAAGGTGCCAGAGGTCGCTGGTGAAGTTGTTGAGGTGCGCGTTGCGCAGCCGTTCATTGCGGTCGGCTACGCCGCTCCACCCGATGTAGGCGGCGTAACGGCTGTCTTCGCTGTGCTGTTCGGGGGTTCTCGCCACGCTGCCTCCGTCAAACGAAACGGCGCACGGCGGGCGGTTGCCCACCGTGTTGGGCGCGTCGTTGCGCCCTGCCATCTCTTTGACGGGGTCTGTGCTAGCCACCCGGACGGGGTTGCAGTAACCCCGGCTACATACCAGGGTACGGGGGGTCTCGGGGTATCACAACCCCCGTTTTCGCTGGTCAGAGGGTGTTTTTCTACCAGCGCGCTGCTAGATACCAGGAAGCGGTACCTGTACCGCTAACTTACACATATTGAAGCGTATAGGTAACGTCATAACCCATGCGCTACCTGCTGTTTCCGCTGGTAGCGTATGGTTTATCTGCGGAATACTTAGCAACTACAGCGTTATGCGCGCTCGGCCGTCATGTTCATTTCAAGTGTCCCCTGGCACGCGCCGCTCAAGATGTCGGTGTGCATGGTCCCGGAAAGCGTCCCGTCGGGTTGAGGTGTGTAGCGCACGTGGGCTCGGGCCGGATCCCATTCGATCGTAGTGTCGGGCATCATGCAGTCCCATTGGAATTCGCTGGCTTGCGTCCAGGACGACCCATCCCAGGTGAATTGAACCGGTTGCGGAACCGTCGGGTTCCTTGGCGGAGGGCCGCTAATGATCGTGGCGATGCACTTTCCGCTCGTACAGCTCGACCGGAATCCGTAGGTATCGGTGTACTGCACCTCAGCCTGACTGGCCGCCACGCTAGTCCCATCCTTGGGACCAACGATGAACGTGATCGCGTATTCGCCGTTCCAGGACGGAGGGTCGGCGGAGGCAGTTGGGGGAAGCGACAGGGCGATTGCGAGCGACGCGGCGCACAAACCGACGAAACTGCTCAGACGGTCCGGGACCATCGTTTTCTCCTCAGCGTCCGCAACGACCTTGGAACTATAACGCTCCGACCCGCAACGCGACTCAGACGAAAATGATGGCCAAGTAAAAGAAGTAATCAGCGTGCTGAAGTATCGCGATGCGTTTGGGTCACCCTCCGAGGGGTCCCCAGGCGGATCCGCCGGGTGTGTTCAGGCAGACGACAGGTGCGCCCGAGTTCGACGTGGCTGTCGTGCCCTCGGGGCCGCAGGGCATGCCGACGGCAGGCCGGGTATCCAGGTCGGCTGGGGTGGTCGAAGTCGTCGGTGGCGGCGAATGCGGTTTGGTTGTGGTCGCCACGGTCGTCGCTGGCGGCGAATGCGGTTTGGTTGTCGTCGCCACGGTCGTCGCCGGCGGCGCAGACGAGGTCGCCGGCGGAGCGGTCGTCGCTGCTAACGAAGGTGTGGGTTTTGGGGGCGTGGTGATCACGGGAGCCGGAGCGGTGACCATGGGCGGCGGGATGGCCGTCGCTGGTGCGGTTCGTGGCGGCGGGACTTTGGTCACCGAGGACGAGGTTTCGACACTAGGTGACGTGTCATCGGACTCAGAGGCCGAACGCAATGCCATGACGCCCACTAACCCACCCACCGCCACCGCCATGATGGTGACGACGAGCCCTGCCATGTGCAGTCGCCGGCGACGGCGCGACGCCATCGAACTGTCGTCGGTCGCAGCGCTCCACGCGTCATTTTCCGCGAACGTGATGGCATCGTCGACATCAGTGTCAGGTAGGACATCTGGTGGGGCGACGGCCTCGCCGACTTCGGCAGCCGCGGGAGCGGGTGCAGTCGCAGCCGGCCGAGGGGCTACAGCCGCTGCCGGCGGAGGGGCTACGGCCGCAGCCGGCGGAGCGGGTACAGCCGCAGCCCGAGCTGGTAGCGGGGATAAGGGCGGCTCGGTCGGCGCTCCATTATCGGTCTTCGGCACCGTGACGAGCGCGGCGGCGCCAGCGTTCCGGGTGGACAACTTCAGGCTGCACCTCGCCTCGAGCGCTTTGGCGAAGTCTCGACACTGCTCGAATCTCTCGTTGGGTGCTTTCATCAGTGCGCGGGCAAAGGGCGCGTCGAAGTAGATCAACTCGGGTTTGACATTACTTGGCCGTGGTGGTGGTTCGTTGAGGCTCTTGCTGATCACCACGGTGGGGTTCATGTGCTGAAACGGTGGCGATCCGGTCAACAGATGAAACGCGGTGCCCGCCAAGCCATATTGGTCAGCTCGGCCGTCGATCGAGTCGTCGATCAGCTGCTCGGGCGCTGCATAGCTCACGGTGCCAATGCCCAGGTTCGCCCGGGTCAAACTGTTGATCTCGTCGGCGCGTCGGGAGATACCGAACCCCGTCAGGAGAATTCGTCGTCTGGCGGACTCCGAATTGGTGAGCAGAATGTTGCTCGGATTCACATAACCGTGGACCAGACCTTGCTCGTGCGCGTAATCGAGCGCGTCCGCGATCGCGGAGACGATCTCGATCACCATGTCAGCCGGCATGCCGTCGGGATAGGTGTCAGTTAGCAGCTGTGCCGCGTCGGTGCCGTCGACGTAGTCCATCGAAAGCCATAACCGATCCTCGAACTCACCCCGGTCGTAGAGGCTGACGAGGTGCGGATGCCACAGAGCAGCTGCCCGGGCGGACTCCTGGCTGAACCGGAAGCGGTACTCCGGGTCGGTTGACACGTCGGCCGACAGAATCTTGAGCGCGTACTGGCGCGGCAACCTCGGGTGTTCAACCAGATAGAGCTCACCGATCTGTCCGCGCCCAAGCAGCCGAACAACATGGAAGTCGGCGGCCGTCGCACCACTGACCAGCGGCATGGGGAGGATCGTACAAGCTAACGCGTGAAGCCGAGGGTTCAGTGCTGGCGCTTGGACCTGCGCACACGCGCGGCCACCTGCGTGCGGACCCGCGAGTGTGATGAGAATGTCCGGGTGAGCGAACCCGGAAGCCACCAGACCGGCGCGGCGTTCGCGCACCGGCTCCGCCGGATGTCGGGCCGCGACCCTCACCAGCCGCATCGGGTGGCGACGCCGCTGGAGCTGCTGTTCGACCTGACGTTCGTCATCGCCTTCGGGGTAGCCGCATCGGAATTCGCGCACACGCTGGTCACTGGCCACATCGGTGCCGGGCTGGCCAGTTTCTCATTTGCCACCTTCTCCGTCAGCTGGGCGTGGATCAACTTCAGTTGGTTCGCCTCCGCGTATGACACCGATGACTGGGTGTACCGGCTGACGACGATGCTGCAGATGGTGGGCGTCCTGGTGCTCGCCCTGGGGATCCCGCAGGTGTTCTCCTCGATCGCCGGCGGCCAGCACGTCGACAACCGGGTCCTGGTCGCCGGTTATGTGGTGATGCGCATCGCCATGGTGATCCAGTGGCTACGCGCCGCGAAGCAGGACCCCGATCGGCGGTCCGCCTGCCTCGCATACGCGACCGCCATCACCGTCGCGCAGGTCGGGTGGATAGCCGTTGCCATCGCCGACAACTCCGAGAGAGTCACTTTCATCCTGATCGCCGTGATGATTGCCATCGAGCTGACGGGTCCGCTGCTCGCCGAAAAGCGGATGGGCGGGACGCCGTGGCATGCACACCACATTGTCGAGCGAAACGGGCTGCTGACGATCATCGCGCTCGGCGAAGGGGTGGTGGGCACGGTTGCCTCACTGTCGGCGGTGGTCGCTGAGCAGGGTTGGACGACCGATGCCGTGTTGGTGGCGGTAGCCGGTACAGGTTTGACCTTCGGCATGTGGTGGGTCTATTTCGTGGTGCCTGCTGCCGATCTGCTGCACGCTCATCGGGATCGCTCGTTCGGCTATGGCTACTCCCATATCGTGCTGTTCGGTTCGATCGTCGCCACCGGAGCCGGGCTGCATTCGGCCGCGTACCACATCCAGCATCGCTCGGAGTTGGATTCGGTCGCCACGGTCGTGGCGGTAGCGGTGCCCGTCGGCGTCTACATCGCTGTGGTGTTCGGGACCTACCTGCTGCTGGTGCGAACCTGGGATGCCTTCTATGCGCTTGATGTGCTGATAGGCCTGTTGGTGTTGAGCCTGGCGGTAGGGCTGGCGGCCGCCGGAATTTCGACGACGGTGTGTCTGCTGGTGGTGATGGCGGCGCCGGCGGCGATCGTGGCGAGTTTCGAGTTGTTCGGGCATCGCCAGCTGGGGGACATGATGGCCAGACACGCCGGTCGATCCTGATGCAGATGTAACCAGTGGCGTTGATGTGGTAATTGATGCATTTGTCGTACTCTGTGACAGGTGACGCTTATGTCGCGGCGCGACGTGCTGAAATTCGCCGCAGCGACACCTGCCTTGATCGGTCTCGGTGTTGCGGCGGGGTCGCTGGGCGCCCCGTCGGCCTCGGCGGATGGACTGGGCGTCTTGCTGGATTACGCGGCCGGAGTGATACCCGCCAGCCAGATCAGGGCGGCCGGCGCCGCGGGCTCGATCCGCTACGTATCCGATCGTCGGCCTGGCGGATCCTGGATGCTGGGCAAGCCGATGCAAATCTCCGAGGCCCGCGACCTCAACCAGAACGGTCTCAAGATCGTCTCCTGCTATCAGTACGGTAAGCAGAGTTCTGCCGACTGGCTGGGTGGTCAAAGCGCGGGCGTCGCCCATGCCCGGCGGGGGTGGGAGCTGCACACCGCCGCCGGTGGTCCGGCCGGCGCCCCCATCTACGCCTCCATCGACGATGACCCGTCCTACGAGCAGTACAAGCAGCAGGTCGCGCCTTACCTGCGAGGCTGGGAGTCGGTCGTCGGCCACCAACGGACCGGCGTCTACGGCAACTCCAAGACGATCGACTGGGCGCTGCAGGACGGCTTGGGCTCCTACTTCTGGCAGCACAACTGGGGCTCGCCGGGGGGATACACCCATCCGGCCGCCAATTTGCACCAAGTCGAGATCGACAAGCGCAACGTCGGCGGCGTCGGGGTCGACATCAACAACATCTGCAAGCCCCAGTTCGGTCAGTGGGCCTGAGCTGAGCTGACCCGCGGGTAAGTTTCCAGCAAACTTCCGCCGCCCGGTATGGCGGCCCGATTCTCGTCGATCACTGCGCGGCACGTCGTCAGGCGTTGACCGGCACGCCCGGCGGAGCACAGATTTATAAGATAACGATTGCATAACAATACTGCCTTGATCTGCGCTGTTATTGCTACTCGACCGTAACCACCTGCATGCAGCAGGTTTGTTCTGCAGGCCCTCAGCCGTGGTTGAGCGGACTGTTACCTAGGGCACTGTTACCCGCGCGTAGAACTCACCAGTAACCGATTCGCGCAGGAAACTCCCACTGGTTCTTATGACACTCTTATGGCAGCCGATGACGCCCCCTCGGTCGGCCCGCCGAAGCCGGGTCAGTCGACACGCGGTTGGCTGGACGGGGGCTCGGTCGGATTTGGACGACATCCGCAGGGCAGCGCGGCTCTGAAACGCAAGGCGATAAGCGCTCTATAGGGAGATACGCACGTGACGATCTACGAGCACCACCGAGTGTCCGCTGACCACGACGGGATGACCGCGGAGGCCACGCAGGGCACTCATGCTCTGGTCGATCGTCTGACCGCCGGCGAGCCCTATGCCGTTGCGTTCGGCGGGCAGGGCGGCGCGTGGCTGGAGACGCTGGAAGAGCTGGTGTCTTCGGCGGGCATCGAATCGGAGTTGGCGACGCTGGTCGGCGAGGTGGACCTGCTGCTCGAGCCGGTCGCCAAGGAGCTCGTCGTGGTCCGTCCCATCGGCTTCGAGCCGATGAATTGGGTACGCGCGCTGGCTGCCGAGGACCCGGTGCCATCCGCCAGGCAACTCACGTCGGCCGCGGTGTCGTTGCCCGGCGTGCTGCTGACCCAGATCGCCGCTATCCGCACCCTTGCGCGGCAGGGCATGGACTTGCAAGCCACCCCGCCGGTGGCCGTCGTCGGACACTCGCAGGGCATTTTGGCCGTGGAGGCCCTGAAAGCGGGCGGAGCACGCGACACGGAGCTGCTGGCCCTGGCGCAGCTGATCGGTGCCGCCGGCACGCTGGTGGCCCGCCGCCGTGGAATCTCGGTCCTCGGTGATCGCTCACCGATGGTGTCGGTCAGCAACGCTGACCCCGAGCGCATCTACCGGCTGCTCGACGAGTTCTCCCAAGACGTCCGGACCGTGCTGCCGCCGGTTTTGTCGATCCGCAACGGCCGGCGTTCGGTCGTCATCACCGGCACCCCCGAGCAGCTGTCCCGCTTCGAGCTCTACTGCAAGCAGATCTCGGAGAAGGAGGAAGCCGACCGCAAGAACAAGATCCGCGGCGGCGACGTCTTCGCGCCGGTCTTCGATCCGGTTCAGGTCGAGGTGGGCTTCCACACGCCACGCCTGGCCGACAGCATCGACATCGTCGGCGACTGGGCGGAGAAGGTCGGCCTCGATGTCGGATTGGCCCGCGCGATGGCTGAGTACATCCTGACGCAGCCGGTCGACTGGGTCGACGAGGTCGTCAGGGTCCACGAGGCAGGCGCTCGGTGGATTCTTGACCTGGGGCCCGGCGACATCCTGACCCGGCTGACCGCGCCGGTGATCCGTGGTCTCGGCATCGGCATCGTGCCGGCCGCGACCCGCGGCGGTCAGCGCAACCTCTTCACGATCGGCGCCGTCCCCGAGGTGGCCCGTCCCTGGTCCAGCTACGCCCCGTCGGTCGTCACCCTGCCCGACGGCAGGGTCAAACTCTCGACGAAGTTCACCCGGCTGACCGGCCGGTCGCCGATCCTGCTGGCCGGCATGACCCCGACCACCGTCGACGCCAAGATCGTCGCCGCCGCGGCCAACGCCGGCCACTGGGCCGAGCTCGCCGGCGGGGGGCAGGTCACCGAACCGGTCTTCAACGACCGCATCGACGAAATGTCCCGGCTGCTTGACCCCGGTCGGACTTACCAGTTCAACGCGCTGTTCCTCGACCCGTATCTGTGGAAGCTGCAGGTCGGCGGAAAACGGTTGGTACAAAAGGCCCGCCAGTCCGGCGCACCGATCGACGGCCTGATCGTCAGTGCGGGCATCCCCGAGCTGGAAGAGGCTGTCGAGCTGATCGACGAGCTCAACGAGATCGGGATCAGCCACGTGGTGTTCAAACCGGGCACCATCGAGCAGATCCGCTCGGTCATCCGCATCGCCACCGAGGTGCCGACCAAGCCGGTCATCGTGCACATCGAGGGCGGCCGTGCGGGCGGCCACCACTCCTGGGAAGACCTGGACGATCTGCTGCTAGCCACCTATTCGGAATTGCGGTCGCGGCCCAACATCACCGTCTGCGTCGGCGGCGGCATCGGCACCCCCGAGCGGGCGGCCGAATACCTGTCCGGGCGCTGGGCCGAGTCCTACGGCTTCCCGTTGATGCCGGTCGACGGCATCCTGGTCGGCACCGCGGCGATGGCAACCAAGGAGTCCACGACGTCGCCGTCGGTCAAGCGGATGCTAGTCGAGACGCAGGGCACCGATCATTGGATCAGCGCCGGAAAAGCCCAGGGCGGCATGGCATCCAGCCGCAGCCAGCTCGGCGCCGACATCCACGAGATCGACAACTCCGCTTCGCGTTGTGGACGGCTGCTCGACGAGGTCGCCGGAGACGTGGAAGCGGTCGCGGAGCGCCGCAACGAGATCATCGCTGCGATGGCCAACACCGCCAAGCCGTACTTCGGCGACGTCGGGGAGATGACTTACCTGCAGTGGCTGCAGCGTTATGTCGAACTGACCATCGGCGACGGCGACAGCACGGCTGACACTGCCGCACCGGGCAGCCCGTGGGTGGCCGACACCTGGCGCGACCGGTTCGAACAGATGCTGCAACGAGCCGAGGCGCGGCTGCACCCGCAGGACCACGGCCCGATCGATACCCTGTTCGCCAGTTCGGACGAAACAGGTGTGCGGCTGCTGGAGAACCCCGACGAGGCCATCGCCGCACTGCTTGCGCACTATCCAGACGCCGAGACGGTGCAACTGCACCCGGCCGATGTGTCGTTCTTCGTCACGCTGTGCAAGACGCTGGGCAAGCCGGTCAACTTCGTCCCGGTCGTCGACAAAGACGTCCGGCGCTGGTGGCGCAGCGACTCGCTGTGGCAGGCGCACGACGCCCGCTACGACGCCGACCAGGTGTGCATCATCCCCGGCACCGCCGCGGTCGCCGGCATCACCCGGATGGACGAACCGGTCGGCGCATTGTTGGACCGCTTCGAGGAAGCCGCGATCGACGAGGTGCTGTCGACCGGCGTGCAGCCGACGCGCGTGACCGCGCGTCGGCAGGGTCGCGTCGACCTGCGTGGGCCGCTGGCCATCGTGCTCGACGCCCCGGATGTGCTGTGGGCCGGCCGCGTTGCCACCAACCCGGTGCACCGCATCGCCGATCCCGCCGAATGGCAGGTGCACGACGGACCGGAAGAGCCACGAGCGACTCATTCATCCACCGGCGCTCGGCTACTGACCGACGGTGACCAGGTGGTGCTGAGCGTGCCGATCGCCGGAACGTGGATCGATATCCGATTCAGCTTGCCCGCCAACACGATTGACGGCGGCATTCCGGTTGTCCGCACCAAAGACGCCATTGAAGCCATGCGCTCGGTGCTCGCCATCGCCGCCGGAGTCGACGGTCCGGACGCGCTGCCCCGGGTGCACAACGGGACGACCACCGTGACCGTGCCATGGGACCCCGAGCAGGTGGCCGACCACACCGGGGTCACCGCCATCTTCGGGGAGCCGCTGGCACCCACCCTCACCACCGTGCCCGACGCTTTGGTCGGTCGATGCTGGCCCGCGGTCTTCGCGGCCATCGGCTCCGCGGTCACCGCTTCCGGTGTCCCCGTCGTGGAGGGCCTGCTGAGCCTGGTGCATCTGGACCATTCCGCGCACCTGGTTGGCACGCTGCCCAAGATGGCAGCTGAATTAACCGTTACCGCAACCGCTTCGGTGGCCACCGATACCGAAGTCGGTCGAGTGGTCCCGATCTCGGTGACGGTTGCCGGAGCAGACCGCACAGTGCTTGCCACCCTCGAGGAGCGGTTCGCAATCCGTGGCCGCACCGGCGCTGCCGAACTGACGGACCCGCTGCGGGCCGGTGGCGCGGTATCCGAGAACGCCACCGACACGCCTCGGCGCCGCCGGCGGGACGTCACGCTCCCCGCCCCGGTTGACATGCGCCCGTTCGCGGTGGTTTCGGGCGATCACAACCCGATTCACACCGATCGGTCTGCCGCACTGCTGGCCGGTCTGGAATCGCCGATCGTGCACGGAATGTGGTTGTCCGCGGCGGCACAACATGTGGTGACCGCCACCGACGGCCAGGCCCGTCCTCCTGCTCGACTGGTCGGCTGGACAGCTCGCTTCCTGGGTATGGTGCGCCCCGGCGACGAGGTGGACTTCCGGGTTGACCGCGTCGGAATCGACCAGGGTGCAGAAGTTTTGGAAATCGCGGCACGCATCGGATCCGACTTGGTGATGTCGGCGACGGCGCGGCTGGCTGCGCCCAAGACCGTCTACGCGTTTCCCGGTCAGGGCATCCAGCACAAGGGCATGGGCATGGAAGTTCGGGCCCGCTCGAAGGCTGCCCGCAAGGTGTGGGACAAGGCGGATAAGTTCACCCGCGACACGCTGGGCTTCTCCGTGCTGCACGTGGTGCGCGACAACCCGACCAGCATCATCGCCAGCGGCGTGCACTACCACCACCCCGAGGGCGTGCTCTACCTGACCCAGTTCACCCAGGTCGCGATGGCGACGGTGGCGGCAGCTCAAGTCGCCGAGATGCGCGAGCAGGGCGCGTTCGCGGAAGGCGCGATCGCGTGCGGCCATTCCGTCGGCGAGTACACCGCGCTGGCCTGCGTGACCGGCATTTACGAGCTGGAAGCGTTGCTGGAGACGGTGTTTCACCGCGGCTCCAAAATGCATGACATCGTGCCGCGCGACGAGCTGGGGCGCTCGAACTACCGGCTGGCGGCGATCCGCCCGTCGCAGATCGATCTCGACGACGCCGACGTGCCGGGGTTTGTCCAGGACATTTCAGCGCGTACCGGAGAGTTCCTGGAGATCGTGAACTTCAACCTGCGCGGCTCGCAGTACGCGATCGCCGGCACGGTGCTAGGGCTGGAGGCGCTGGAAGCCGAGGTGGAGCGGCGCCGTGAGCTCTCCGGTGGTCGACGCTCGTTCATCCTGGTGCCGGGCATCGACGTGCCGTTCCACTCGCGGGTGCTGCGAGTCGGTGTGGCCGATTTCCGCCGTTCGCTGGAGCGGGTGATGCCGCGCGACAAGGATCCCGATCTGATCATCGGGCGCTACATCCCCAACCTGGTGCCGCGGCCCTTTACTCTCGACCGCGATTTCATCCAGGAGATTCGCGATCTGGTGCCGGCCGAGCCCCTCGACGAGATCCTCGCCGACTACGACACCTGGCGCACCCAACGGCCGCGTGAGATGGCGCGAACAGTCGTCATTGAGCTGTTGGCCTGGCAGTTCGCCAGCCCGGTGCGCTGGATCGAGACTCAAGATCTGCTGTTCACCGAAGTGGCTGCGGGTGGTCTGGGTGTGGAGCGGTTCGTCGAGATCGGCGTGAAGTCGGCGCCGACCGTCAGCGGACTCGCCACCAACACCCTCAAGCTGCCCGAATATGCGCACAGCACAGTCGAAGTGCTCAACGCTGAGCGCGACGCCGCGGTGCTGTTCGCCACCGACACCGACCCCGAGCCTGAGGAAGAGCTCGACGAGGCTTCGGATTCCGCCGCAGCCGCGGCGGAGGGTGCGCCCAGCCCCGATGTCGCACCAGTCGTCGCCACGGCTCCCGCCGCAGCTCCGTCCGGCGCTCCAAGACCCGATGACATTCCGTTCGACGCGGCCGACGCCACCCTGGCTCTGATCGCGCTGTCGGCCAAGATGCGCATCGACCAGATCGAGGAGTTGGACTCCATCGAGTCCATCACCGACGGCGCGTCGTCGCGTCGGAACCAATTGCTGGTCGACCTGGGTTCCGAGCTGAACCTCGGTGCCATCGACGGCGCCGCCGAGGCCGACCTGGCCGGGCTGCGGTCACAGGTGACCAAACTGGCACGCACGTATAAGCCTTACGGGCCAGTACTTTCCGACGCGATCAATGACCAGCTGCGGACCGTGCTGGGACCGTCCGGCAAGCGACCCGCGGCCATCGCCGAGCGGGTGAAGAAGACCTGGGAACTCGGCGACGGCTGGGTCAAGCACGTCACGGTCGAGGTCGCGCTGGGGACCCGGGAAGGCACCAGCGTTCGTGGCGGCTCGATGGGGAACCTGCACGAGGGTGCCTTGGCCGATACCGCCGCCGTCGACAAGGCCGTCGACGCCGCGGTCGCGGCGGTGGCCGCACGCCGCGGGATTGCGGTGGCGCTGCCGTCGTCCGGTGGTGGCGGGGGTGCGACCGTCGACGCCGCGGCGCTGGGTGAGTTCACCGAGCAGATCACCGGCCGCGACGGGGTGCTCGCATCGGCGGCCCGCCTCGTGCTGGGTCAGTTGGGGCTCGACAATCAGGTCACCGTGCCGCCGGCCGCCAGCGATGCCGAGCTGATCGACCTGGTCACCACCGAACTTGGCGCGGACTGGCCGCGGTTGGTGGCGCCGGTGTTCGACGGCAAGAAAGCTGTGGTGTTCGACGACCGCTGGGCCAGCGCCCGCGAGGACCTGGTCAAGCTCTGGCTGATCGACGACGACGAGGCCAACGCCGACTGGGCGCGGTGGTCCGAACGGTTCGAGGGCGCCGGCCACGTCGTGGCGACCCAGGCGACTTGGTGGCAGGGCAAGTCACTCGCGGCCGGGCGTCAGATCCACGCCTCGCTGTACGGCCGGATCGCCGCCGGCGCGGAGAACCCGGACAAGGGTCGTTACAACGACGAGATCGCGGTGGTGACCGGCGCGTCCAAGGGTTCGATCGCCGCGTCGGTGGTCGGACAGCTACTCGACGGCGGCGGCACCGTTATCGCGACCACGTCCAAGCTCGACGACGAGCGGCTGGCTTTCTACCGGGCGCTGTATCGCGATCACGCCCGCTACGGCGCCGCCCTCTGGGTGGTGGCGGCCAACATGGCGTCCTACTCCGACATCGACGCGCTGGTCGAATGGGTCGGCAGCGAGCAGGCCGAAAGTCTTGGCCCGCAGTCGATTCACATCAAGGACGCGCAGACTCCCACACTGCTGTTCCCATTTGCGGCACCCCGTGTCGCCGGCGACCTGTCCGAGGCCGGTTCGCGCTCGGAGATGGAAATGAAGGTGTTGCTGTGGGCGGTGCAGCGGCTGATCGGCGGTCTGTCCAAAATCGGCGCCGAGCGTGACATCGCCTCGCGGCTGCACGTGGTGTTGCCCGGCTCGCCCAACCGCGGCATGTTCGGCGGCGACGGCGCCTACGGCGAAGCCAAGTCGGCGCTCGACGCCGTGGTGACCCGGTGGCAAGCCGAGTCGTCGTGGGCGCAGCGGGTCAGCTTGGCGCACGCGTTGATCGGTTGGACCCGCGGCACCGGGCTGATGGGCCACAACGACGCGATCGTCAGCGCCGTCGAAGAAGCCGGTGTGACAACGTATTCCACCGACGAGATGGCCGGCATGCTGCTCGCGCTCTGCGACATCGAATCGAAGGTCGCTGCCGCTAACGCGCCGATCAAGGTGGACCTGACCGGCGGGCTCGGCGACGTCGACCTGGACATGGCCGAACTCGCCGCCAAGGCGCGCGAGGATCACGCGGCGAGCGCCGCAGAAGATGGCGCCGAAGAGACCGACGCCGAGGGCACCATCGCCGCGCTGCCGTCCCCGCCGCGCGGCTTCACGCAGGCTCTGCCGCCGGAATGGGACGACCTCGACGTCGACCCTGCCGATCTGGTGGTCATCGTCGGCGGCGCCGAACTCGGCCCGTACGGCTCGTCGCGCACCCGCTTCGAGATGGAGGTCGACAACGAACTGTCCGCCGCCGGTGTGCTCGAGCTGGCCTGGACCACCGGGCTGATCCGTTGGGAAGACGACCCTCAACCCGGTTGGTACGAAACCGAATCGGGCGAATTGGTCGACGAGGCCGAGCTGGTCGAGCGTTACCACGACGCCGTGGTGGAACGCGTCGGCATCCGTGAGTTCGTCGACGACGGCGCGATCGACCCCGACCACGCCTCGCCGCTGCTGGTGAGCGTGTTTTTGGAAAAGGACTTCACGTTCGTCGTCTCATCGGAGGCCGACGCCCGTGGGTTCGCCCAGTTCGACCCGGAGCACACGGTGGTCCGGCCCATCCCCGATTCCAGCGACTGGCAGGTTACCCGCAAGGCGGGCACCGAGATCCGCGTGCCGCGCAAGACCAAACTGTCGCGGACCGTCGGCGCGCAGATCCCCACCGGGTTCGACCCGACCGTGTGGGGCATCAGCCAGGACATGGCCAACTCGATCGACCGGGTGGCGCTGTGGAACATCGTCGCGACCGTCGACGCCTTCTTGTCGTCGGGTTTCACGCCGACCGAGCTGATGCGATGGGTGCACCCGGGTTTGGTGGCCAGCACGCAGGGCACCGGTATGGGCGGCATGACGTCAATGCAGACGATGTATCACGGCAACCTGCTCGGCCGGAGCAAGCCGAACGACATCTTGCAGGAAGTCCTGCCGAACGTCGTTGCCGCACACGTGGTTCAGTCCTACATCGGCAGCTATGGCGCGATGATCCACCCGGTCGGCGCGTGCGCCACCGCGGCGGTCTCAGTCGAGGAGGGCGTCGACAAGATCCGCCTCGGCAAGGCCGAGTTGGTGGTTACCGGCGGCTTCGACGACCTGACGCTCGAGGCCATCATGGGCTTCGGTGACATGGCCGCTACCGCGGACACCGCCATGATGCGCGACCGGGGCATCGCGGACTCGAAGTTCTCCCGGCCCAACGACCGGCGCCGGCTCGGATTTCTGGAAGCGCAGGGCGGCGGCACCATCCTACTGGCCCGCGGCGACCTCGCGTTCAAGATGGGCTTGCCGGTGTTGGCCGTGGTGGCCTTCGCGCAGTCGTTCGGCGACGGCGTGCATACCTCGATCCCGGCCCCGGGACTGGGCGCGCTGGGAGCCGGCCGCGGCGGCAAGGATTCCCCGTTGGCCCGCTCGCTGGCCAAGCTGGGTGTCGCCGCCGACGACGTCGCGGTGATCTCCAAACACGACACTTCGACGTTGGCTAACGACCCCAACGAGACCGAGCTGCATGAGCGGCTGGCGGACTCGCTCGGACGTTCCGCCGGCGCGCCGTTGTTCATCGTGTCGCAGAAGAGCCTCACCGGGCACGCCAAGGGCGGCGCGGCGGTCTTCCAGATGATGGGGCTGTGCCAGATCTTGCGAGACGGGGTAATCCCGCCCAACCGCAGCCTGGATTGCGTCGACGACGAATTGGCCGGCTCCGCCCACTTCGTGTGGGTACGCGACACCCTGCAGCTGAACGGCAAGTTCCCGCTGAAGGCCGGGCTGGTGACCAGCCTCGGGTTCGGCCACGTGTCCGGCCTGGTGGCGCTGGTGCACCCGCAGGCCTTCTTGGCCACGCTGGACGACGAGCAGCGCGCCGACTACCAGCGACGGGCCGACGCGCGTCTGCTGGCCGGTCAGCGCCGGCTGGCCTCGGCGATCGCCGGCGGCCGCCCGATGTACGAGCGGCCCGCGGACCGTCGTTTCGATCACGAGGTGTCCGAAAAGCGACAGGAAGCGGCGATGTTGCTCGACGCGGAGGCGCGGTTGGGCGACGGCGACGTCTACCCCCGGTGAGCATCCGATAGGTTCGCAACCCATGAGCTGCGCCGGCGATGATGCAGAGCGCACGCGATGAGGAGGAGCGGCGCCAATGAGCATTGTTGGAGTGGGGATCGACGTTGTTTCCATCACGGATTTCGCCGAGCAGGTCGACCAGCCCGGAACGGTGTTCGCCGAAACCTTCACTCCTGGTGAGCGCCGCGATGCCTCCGACAAGAGTTCGTCGGCGGCACGCCACCTGGCGGCGCGCTGGGCGGCCAAGGAGGCGGTGATCAAGGCCTGGTCCGGGTCGCGTTTCTCCCAGCGGCCGGTGCTTCGCGAGGACATCCATCGCGATATCGAGGTGGTCACCGACATGTGGGGACGGCCGCGGGTGCGGTTGACCGGGGCCATCGCCAAGCATTTGGCCGACGTGACGATCCATGTGTCGCTGACCCATGAAGGCGACACCGCTGCCGCGGTCGCCATCCTCGAAACCGAGTAGCGTTGCGGCGCTGCAAGGCCACCGAGATCGACGTTAGTGCGCTTTTGTTGCTCATTTTTCGCGCTGGCGTCGATCTCGGCGTTGCGGAAATACCGCTAGCCTCGAGATCGTGAGCGATCTCGTCGAACGCGTCCGCGAGGTACTGCCATCGGTTCGCCGTGACCTGGAGGCGCTGGTATGCATCGAATCGGTGTGGGCCGACCCGGCCCGCCGCGGTGAGGTGCAGCGCAGCGCCCACGCCACGGCGGATCTGCTGGCGCAGGCTGGTTTTGACGATCTGCAGATCGTCAGCGAGGGCGGTGCACCCGCCGTCATCGCCCGCCATCCGGCCCCGCCGGGAGCGCCGACCGTGCTGCTGTACGCCCACCACGACGTGCAGCCCGAAGGCGATCCCGGGCAGTGGACTTCACCGCCTTTCCAGCCGACCGAACGCGATGGCCGGCTATACGGGCGCGGCAGCGCCGACGACAAGGCCGGTATCGCAACGCATTTGGCGGCGTTTCGGGCTCACGGCGGCCAACCTCCGGTGGGGGTGACGGTGTTCGTCGAAGGTGAGGAGGAGTCGGGTTCGCCGTCGCTGGGACGTCTGCTGGCTGCGCACCGTGACGTGTTGGCCGCCGACGTGATCGTCATCGCCGATTCGGACAACTGGAGTACCGACGTGCCCGCGTTGACGGTGTCGCTGCGCGGGCTGGCCGACTGTGTGGTGGAGGTCGCCACCCTCGATCACGGCTTGCACTCCGGCCTGTGGGGAGGCGTTGTTCCGGACGCGCTGATGGTGCTGGTGCGGCTGCTGGCCAGCTTGCACGACGACGACGGCAACGTCGCGGTGGCCGGTCTGCACGAAAGCACAGCCGCCGCAGTCGATTACCCGCCCGAACGGGTGCGTGCGGAATCGGGCTTACTGGATGGAGTCAGCGAAATCGGTTCCGGCTCGGTGCCGCAGCGGCTGTGGGCCAAGCCGGCGATCACCGTGATCGGCATCGACACCACGTCCATTGCGGCGTCGTCGAACACGCTGATCCCGCGCGCTCGCGCGAAGGTCAGCATGCGGGTAGCCCCGGGCGGCGACGCGGCTGCGCACTTGGACGCGTTGCGCGCCCACCTGGAACAGCACGCTCCGTGGGGTGCACACGTGACGGTTACTCCCGGGGACATCGGTCAGCCCTACGCCATCGATGCCAGTGGCCCGGTCTATGACGCCGCCCGGACGGCGTTCCGGCAAGCCTGGGGCACCGAGCCGATCGACATGGGGATGGGCGGCTCGATCCCGTTCATCGCCGAATTCGCCGCCGCTTTCCCGAAGGCGGCGATCCTGGTCACCGGCGTGGAGGACCCGGCGACGCAGGCGCACAGCATCAACGAGAGCCTGGACCTGGGTGTGCTGGAACGGGCCGCGACGGCTGAGGCGCTGCTGCTGGCTAACCTGGCCTAGACCGACAGGTCGCGGCGCAGCTTGGCCACGTGCCCGGTGGCCTTGACGTTGTATTGCGCGACAGAGATCTTGACAACATGGCGAAGCAGGCACTTCGAGCCGTCATCGGAGCGCGTGTGTCGCACCTGGACGACGACAAACAAAACACCCTCAAGGTAGTCCGGAGGCAGATTGGGCTTTGACCTGCATGTCACGGTTGGCGGTGTTTCAGTATTGGCGTTTGCCGCACCAACAGCGGCGCCGCCGACGTTGAGACGAACGGCAACGCTTTGAGCCGTTGGCGCAGCTGCAGGTCGACGCCGTCGCCACACTCAACCTCGGCCACGAGGCGTGTGACCTCTTCCTGAATGCCCAGTGCCGTTGGCAGAACCCAGCCACCTCGAACACGCCTGATCCCAGGTCTTGACGATTCTTCACGGCGTAGGTTCGACTCCAAGACAATGAACAGGAGTCCGCCGTGCCCATATTCATGGTCGAGCGCAACTTCGCCGAGGAACTAGAACCCAGCCTGGACGCCGCCGATGGAATCAATCGGATCAATGACCAGGAGGGCGTTCGCTGGTTGTACTCGTTTCTGTCAGCGGACAAACGAAAGACGTACTGCCTATATGAGGCACCGTCGCCGGAGGCCATCAGAACCGCGGCCGCGCGTGCCGGTCTTCCCGCCGACGTCGTCGTCGAGGTAAGCGAGCGCGTCCTGCCGGACGGCGCATTGTCCGACATCTGATCCTTACGCGAGCAGCTGGTGATCGGCGGCGTACATCGCTGCCTGCGTACGATTCGCGGCACCGGTCTTGATCAGGATGCTGCGAACGTGGTTGGCCGCGGTGTTGGTGCTGATGTAGAGGCGTTCGCCGATCGCCCGATTGCTCAGCCCCTCGGCAAGCAGCCTCAGCACTTCGACCTCCCGGCCCGTCAGACCGTCCGGGCCCGTTGCCAGCAACGAATCCACCAGGTCGACGACCCGGGTCTGGCCGATCGGCGCGGCGACGGCGCGGGCCTCGTCTGCCAGGCGCCGGGCTTCTTCGGTACGACCACATGACGCCGCAAACAAGGCTTGCCGGGTCAGCGTTTCCGCAATGTGAACCACCGAGCCCATCCGACGGTCCATCTCAAGCGCCGCGTCGAAATGATGCTCGGCCGCACTGTTGTCACCGCCGAGCGCCGCGATCCGAGCGAGGTATCGGTCGGCGCTGCCGAACAGCGCCACGAACTGACCGGCCAGCAGGTTCTTGCCCGTATAGCGGGCAACGAACGGGCGTAGCGCGTGAACCGCTTCGCGGTTGCCCAGCTCTAGGGCCGCCTCCACCATGAAGACCAGCTCCATCGGCCACTGCGCCTCGTCGGTGTGATCGCCGAGATTGCGGTTGAGCAGCTGATTCAGCGCGCGGGTCATGCCACGCTCACAGTCGAGCGCGGTATACAGCGCAAGCAAGCCGGGCAGCCAGCGGCCGGCGAACGTTTCGCTGCCGTCGACAAACCCGCTGAACCTGTTTAAGCCTCCGGTTTCGCGGTGGATCAGAAACATCTGGACCCCGTGTGAGCCCTCGGTGTCGTCTCCGCCGAACGAATGACCCGCGCGCAATGCGATATCAGCCCAGCGTTCGGCACCGGCGAAGTCGCCGCGTAGATAGGCCAGCGCCTGCTCGACGCATGCGCCGACAAAGCCGAAGAAGGGTTGCCCGCAGGCTTGGGCCGCTCGCTGCATGTGGGCGGCCGACGCGGCTAGCCCGTCGGGCCGACCGGCCACATAGCTGACCATCGCGCCGAAGTGTGAGGCCGACCCGAGCGTCTCGTGGTCGCGGCGCGCTAGCGCCATCCGCGAGGCCTCGGCCGAACGCTGCAATTGGATCTCGCATAGCTCCGGGGTGAGACCGTGCCAGAGGCTCGTCGTGAGAGTGTGCAACGTCACCGCTGGATCCTCGGCGACCCGCGCGCGTTCGATGGCGCGGCTACCGATTTCGCGAGCATGTGCCGACTCGCCGGCAAACGCCAGCGCGCGTCCAAAACTGCCGAGAGCCTGCACATAGCGTGGGTCGTCGGTGTTCAACCCGCACGATTCCAGCGCCGATGCCAGCAGGTCGGCCGCCTTCGAGTCAGCGCCCCAGCGGCGCCAATTCGCGTCCTCGTAGCCGACGGCTGCCTCCAGCCGGATGAGCGGGTCGTCCATCGCGCTAATGCGTTCGTAGATGGCCCGCGCGCGGGAGAAATCACCTGCGCGCACGTGGTTCGCGGCCGCACCGAGGTTCATCCTTGCCCGATCCGCGAGGCTCAGCTCGGGAAGCGATGCCGCACGCTCGAACCATTTCGCGGCGTCCTCATAGGCCAGGCTCTGTTCGGCCATCCGGGCCGCCTCACGCGCGTATCGCAACGCCTGCTCGTGGTAGCCCAGCACATGCGCCCGCAGGTAGTGGTTGGCCAGGCGGGGAACAACCGATGGGTCTGCACGCCCCTCAAGGGCTTCGGCGGCCCGCGCGTGCATGATCCGCAGCTGGGATGCCGCCATCCCATCGACCACAGCCTCCCGGGTCAGCGCGTGCACGAAAGAGAATTCGCCATCGGAGTCGCGAACCGGTCGGATCAGTCCGATGCCTTCGGCCGAATCGATCGCTGCCAATGTCGCGGGGAGATCGGTCTCGCAGCTCGCGATGAGCGCGGGCAGATCGAACGTTTGACCCAGGACCGCTGCCTGCTCGATCACCGCACGAACGCCGGCACCTAGTCCGCCAAGGCGGCGACCGATGGCGTCACCGATCGACGCCGGAACCCTCTGTTGCGAACTCAACGTGGCTATCCCGCCCCGGATTTCCAGGTCGTTGCAGAGTTCGGTCAAGAAGAACGGATTGCCGCCGGTTTTGTCGCGCAGCAGGGCCGCTGCCGTGCGCGCCGACGCAGGGGTCAATTGCTCTGTTTGGCAGACAAACTCGGCGATCGCCTCGGTGTCCAGACCCGCGAGGTCCAGGCGCCGGACACCGTCGAATCTGTGCAGTTCGGCTAGCCGGGTGACGAGCTCGTCGGAGCGGTCCGGTTCGGTGGTGCGGAATGTGGCCACCAGCAGCATGCGGATATCGGCACAGCCGATCAGCACCTGTTCGAGCATCGCAAGGGTGGGCAGCTGCGCCCAATGCAGGTCGTCCAGTATCAACGCGATCGGCCGATCGATCGCCAAGCGCCGCAGGAAGCCGGTCAACGCGTCGAAAAGAGCACGCCGGGCCGCGCCGACGTCCGCCGCCCGTCCACTATCGGGCAGATGCCGATCCACCTGGATAGTCAGCCGCCGCAGCTGTGGTCCCGCGTCTGCCAGCGCGTCCGCCATCGAACCTGGTGGAGCGGCGATCAGCAGCCGGTCCAGTGCCTCGGCGAACGGTGCGTACGGGACGTCCGCGTCGGCCGTCGAGCTGCCCACGAGCACCGCAACGCCGTGGTCGGCCAGCGTTCCGGCAACCTCCGCGGCCAGGCGCGTCTTACCGGCCCCGGGCTCACCGCCGATGAACACCGCCTGGCGATTGCCGCGCTCGACCCGCTCCCAGGCCTGCTCGAACGTCGCGAGTTCCCCGGCGCGGCCCACGAGCGGGCCGCGGCGACGCGCGATCAGCTCGGCGGGAAGCGGTGGCGGCACCCACTGCGCCATGGAATCAACGTAACCGCGTGGGTGTTCGCTGGTCGATAGTCAGATCTGACTATCGTTGGATACCTCGGAAATGCCTCGTCATGGTCATGACGCACGACCTCCTCGCCTCGTAGCGTCGCGGCATCAAGACCTGCGAAGCAAGGAGGTAGGGCCATGAGCCTCACAACCGCAACCGACGCATTACGCACCAGGCTGGGCGCGGAGATAATCCTGCCCGACGACCCCGGATACGACGAGGCTCGGGCGCTCCACAACGCCATGATCGACAAGCGGCCGGCGGTGATCGTACGCTGCGGATCGGCCACCGATATCGCTGGCGCTCTCGAGTTCGCGCGGACCTCGAACCTGCCGGTCGCCGTCCGCGGGGGCGGCCACAACGGCCCGGGTTTCGGCAGCGTCGAGGGCGGCCTTGTCATCGATCTGTCACCGATGAACCGCATCGACGTGGACGCCGACCGGCGCATCGTACGTGTCCAAGGCGGTGCGACATGGGGTCAAGTGGACGCCGCGACGCACGCGCACGGCCTGGCGACGTCGTCCGGCATCATCTCCACCACCGGGGTCGGCGGCCTCACCCTGGGCGGCGGCCACGGGTACCTGTCCCGCAAGCACGGTCTGACCATCGACAACTTGTTGGAGGCCGAGGTCGTGCTGGCCGACGGTCGTGTGGTGACGGCGTCCGAATCCGAGCACCCGGAACTGTTCTGGGCGCTGCGCGGCGGCGGCGGAAACTTCGGCGTGGTCACCTCGTTTACGTTCCGCCTGCATCCGGTGCATACGGTGATCTGCGGTCCCACGGCGTGGCCCGCATCGGCCACCGCCGACATCCTTAGGTGGTACCGGGACTTCCTCCCCGCTCAAGACGAGGACCTCTACGGGTTCTTCGCAAGCATGACCGTCCCACCGGTGGCACCGTTCCCTGAAGCCTTCCACCTGCATAAGGCGTGTGCGGTGGTCTGGTGCTACACGGGCGATCCCGCACGGGCCGATGAGGTTTTCGCGCCGATCCGACAGATGGAGCCGGCCTTCGATGGTATCGGTGCGGCCCCCTTCCCCGCGCTGCAGTCCACCTTTGATGGCCTGTATCCCAAAGGGCTGCAGTGGTATTGGCGTGGCGACTTCATCCGGACGGTGCCCGACGGCGCGGTTGAAGCCCATGCCCATTTCACCGAGGAGCTGCCGACCATGCACTCCACAATGCACCTGTACCCGATCGACGGCGCGGTCCATGGTGTTGGGCAAACCGAAACCGCTTGGGCGTATCGGGACGTCAACTTCTCACAAGTCATCGCCGGGGTCGATCCCGACCCGGCGAACGCGGAAGTGTTGAAGCGCTGGACGAAGGAGTACTGGGAAGCCATTCACCCCTACTCGGCCGGCGGCGCTTACGTCAACTTCATGATGGACGAGGGCCAAGACCGAGTCCGGGCGACTTACGGTCCGAATTACCAGCGCCTCAGCGAGATCAAGGCGCAATACGATCCGAGCAACGTGTTCCGCATCAACCAGAACATCCAGCCGGCCGGATAGCACCGGGCCGAATCACGCAGCGCAAGAACGGCACTCAGAACGCGCGGAAGTAACCTCGCCTAGCTCAGAGCTGCGCCGCCTCGCTTCCAGCCCGATAAGAATTTCGGAGGTCACGATGAAACGCCTTCTCGCCATCACCTACGGCGCAGCCAGTTATCTCGTCGGCTTTGCCGCTTTTGTTTATGCGATCTGTTTTGTAGGCAACATCGCGGTTCCGCGCAGCATCGACCGCGGTGTCGCGGCACCCATTGGGGAAGCAGTCGCGGTCAATGTGCTGCTGCTTGGCATATTTGGTGCGCAGCACAGCGTAATGGCGCGACCAGCGTTCAAACGTTTGTGGACGCGAGTTGTGCCCCAGCCCATCGAGCGCAGCACCTATGTCGGGGTGACGGGTTTGGTGCTGTTTCTGCTGTTCTGGCAATGGCGGACAATGCCAGCGATCGTCTGGGATATGGATTGGCGGCCGGGCCGGCTGGTTCTGCAACTGCTGTTCTGGCTGGGCTGGGCAATCGCCTTGGCGTCGACGTTCATGATCAATCACTTCGATCTCTTCGGCCTAAGGCAGGTGTACCTGGCCTGGCGTGGCCAGCCCTACACCGAACTCCCATTTTGTTCGCCACTGTTGTATCGGCTTGTGCGTCATCCCCTCATGCTGGGATTCATTGTCGCGTTCTGGGCCAGCCCAAGGATGACCGCAGGCCACCTGCTATTCGCAACAGCGACCACGGGCTACATCCTCATCACCCTGCGGTTGGAGGAACGCGATCTGACGGCAGCGTTGGGCGATCAGTACCGCGAGTACCAAGGACGGGTGCCCATGCTGTGCCCTTGGCCGGCCCGCGGCGTCGAGCATAAAGGGCCACTCATGGGACGGGTTGTATAGGGATTAACCCTCGGCGTGGAGGTGGGGAAAGAGATGGCGGCTGGTCGCTCTCGCTCTCGGGGCGATCGGTTACGACGCGCTGGCACGACCCGCCCTCTTGGGTTGACGCACCACTGACGGGCGTAAAGACCGAAACACCGCCCCGGCGACGACCGGGGGTGCTCCGTGCACGTTGCTACTACCTATCCAACCTGCTTGATGATCTTCTGGATATTTGTTGTCGTATGTGCGGCCTTGACGTTGTACTGCGCCACGGCGATCTTGCCCTTCTCGTCGACGACGAACGTCGAGCGGATGACGCCTATGACGGTCTTGCCGTACATCTGTTTTTCGCCGTAGGCGCCCCAGGCGGTCAACACTTTGCGGTCGGGGTCGGACAGCAGCGGAAACGTCAGGCCTTCGGCGTCACGGAATTTGGCCAGCTTTTCCGGCTTGTCGGGGGAGATGCCGACGACGTCAAGACCGGCGCCGTTGAGTTCGGCCAGACTGTCGCGGAAGTCGCAGGCCTGCTTGGTGCAGCCGGGGGTCGATGCCGCCGGGTAGAAGTACACGATGACGCGCCGGCCCTTGTAGTCGGCCAGCGACACCTTCTTCCCGTCGGCGTCGGGCAGGGTGAAGGTGGGCGCTTTGTCGCCGGGCGCCAGGCGTGCGGTGTCGGTCAAGGAAGGTCCCTTTCTGTTCACCGGCACGTTGGGATCGCCGCCGGCTGATCTAGGGTAGGTCGGCAGGCACCAACCTGGACCGAGTCCGGCCTTGGTGCGCCGACGACAGGGAGGACGAGAGTGGCTGAGCGGGATCCTGACACCATCAAGCAGGAGATCGACCAGGCTCGCGACCAGCTCGCGTCGACCGTCGATTCACTGGCGGAGCGGGCTAATCCCCGCCGACTCGCCGACGACGCCAAAGCCCGAGCCATCGGGTTTGTAAAGAAGCCCGCGGTTGCGATTTCCCTGGCAGGTATCGCGGCGCTGGCCGCTGCCCTGGCGGTCCGCAAAATCCGGAATAGGTGATCAGCCGCCGCTCGGCGGCAGTGATAACTGCTTAGTGTGTCGCGTTGGCGATCATTTCGTCTGGGCGCGACACTGATGCGGAGTCGTCGACCATCTTCTGTAGCACGTCACCGGCCGCCATGTGCGAGGCGCCCATCATGGCGTTGACCCAGGCGGCGTTCTCCCGCGCATCGACGCCGAATCTCAGATCGACGAATTCACGAAACCTGGCGGGTTGAACGCTCACCCATCTCAGCTCTGCATCGTCTTTCCGCAGAGGTGCTGGGTTGAGGCGGAACCACGAAAACAGATCAGACGAATTCTGCAATGCCGCCCATGACAGCTCGCCTGCCACCTCGCCGCCAACCCGCCTAGGGGCGGATTATCGAAAGTCGCTGCGGCGAATCCTCTGTCAGTGGTCAATGAGCGAGTCAAGATGCCGTGGCCAGCGGTGCGCGGATCGCCTGCGGAAAGCGCGTCCCACCACCGCCTCCCGCCGGCCACGAACTGCTCGAGCTCAATGTGCCGGCCATCGCGATCCACGACGCCCGACTCGGTGAACCACAATCGCAAATCCAGGATTCGGTCAGCGTCAGAGCCCTCCTGAACAGCTGCACCACGTGGTGGGATGGCTCTGGGGACAACACATCGTCAAGGCTCAACCGCTCGCGCCAGTGTTCCCACAATTCTTCGGTCGGATCGATGAATTCCCCGCCGTAGATCGGTTGTCCGCCGAACGCCCGAACGACCGCGTCGAGGCGGTCGAGCGTGACCGGCGTGACCGCGGCATGTTGATCGTCCCAACGCCCCTCACGCAAGGACACCGCGAGCCGTGTCACGCTACCAAGGGCAAGGGCGATGACGGTGTTGGCGCTCGCGGGGCCCTCCTTGGGCAAAGTCAACGCATCGACCACACCGTGGCGGTGTGAGCGACGCGATCGACCTGGACGGACAGAAGTCGACTTTCATTCAACGCGGTGTTCAGGCCGCGACGGACGTCCTCGCTAAGCACCGGATCAGACTAAGGGCAATCGAACGCCTCCCATAGCGGCTTGAACCTTAAGCTAAGTCGCGGTGTTCGGGGTGCAGACTGAAGTCATGCTGGTGGAACCCGACGAGGATATTCGCTCCGGTAGCGGGCATAACACGGCGGCGGTGATGCGGTGACCGTGCGATGAGTAAACCGTCCTCAGCGCCGAACCGCTGGGCGTGTACCGCCGAGCACGTCGATCTCGATGCGTCAGCGCGCATCGCGCCGCGCCGCGTCCGACTCGCCGCGCAGCCACAGCACGTCACGCTGGATCTAGCCGCAGCGGCAATTGTGGTTGTCGACATGCAAAACGACTTCTGTCATGAGCAAGGTTGGTTGGCCGGCAAGGACGTCGACGTCAGCGGTGGCGCAGCCTTGGTCACCCGGATCAATCCGTTGCTCGAGGGGCTGCGGCAAGCAGGCGTCCCCGTCATTTGGCTGAACTGGGGCACTCGTCGCGACCGAATGAACCTGCCGCCCAACGTCCTTCACGTCTACGACAGCGATGGCGCTGGCGGTGGTATCGGTGAGCCGGTATCGGACCTCAGCGACGCGGTGCTGACCGCCGGCAGCCGGGGCGCAGCCATCATCGATGGGTTGGATGTGGCCGATCGTGACATCCATCTCGACAAGCACCGAATGAGTGGTTTCTGGGACACCGCGCTTGATTCGGTGCTGCGCAACCTCGGTGTGCGGCACCTCTTCTTGTGCGGGGTCAACGTCGATCAGTGCGTCTATGCGACGTTGATCGACGCGGCTTGCGCGGGCTACGACTGCTTGCTGATCACCGATGCCAGCGCAACGACCTCCCCCGACTACTGCGCCGAGGCCACCGTCTACAACGTGCGCCAGTGCTTCGGCTTCACCTGCGATATCTCAGCGATCCTGACATCCCTTGCCTCTGTGAGCCCACTGCCCCCGACAGACAGGAAAACTCAATGAGCACCTCGCCGGTATTGCGCCACCTCGGCGATCTCAAGAAATACGCGATCACTGCCCAAGACAACGTCAAGCAGATCTACCTCGCGGGCCCCGACTACGGGTGCAGCGCAAGCGTCTTCTTTGAAGTGTGGGAGCCCGGCGCATCTCAGCCCCCCAACAGCCACCCGTGCTCGGCCGAGACGTTCGTCGTCCTCAGCGGACAGGGGCGAGCACACTGCGACGACACCACCACCGACTTAGTACCCGGCGACGTGCTAGTGCTGCCCGCAGGATCAGTGCACCAGGTCGAAAACAGCTCGGCGACGCAGCGCATGTACGCGGTGACGGTGATGGCCTCAGACATGGGAGCGATGGCAGGCGGGTTCGCCGCCCTGGTCACTGGCGGACTGGCTGAGGACCTCGACGAACTCGACCTAAACGCCTTGTTCTCTAGATGAGTGATTCCCAATTGTCCGCCGAGTGCGCACTTGTCACAAATTGTGTGCTGCTGAACGCTGTGCGGTCGGATAGTAAGCGGCACTCGCCCGGATGGTAGAGCTGCGGCACCTCACTGCGGTGTCGTCAGTGTATTTCTGCCGGAAAATTGCCAGCGATAATCAGACGCGCTGTCAGACTTGAGATCCCGTTGAGGCGCCGGTGGGCTGCTTAACTCTCATCCCTCCTGATCAGCGACCAATCCAATCGCACTCATACACAATACTTTTGGACGACCTCATAGCTGTCGATCGTCACTACCTTGACCAACCTCGAGCTGAATATCAATTCCAGCAACAACTTCGACAGCATCGACGACGTTGCGACGGACTCGGCGTCCGCCGCTCGGGGGACCGCATGACATCGGCTTAGACACGGCTGAAATGACGCTCGTAGGGGCCCACCTCACCTGTCTACGTCCATCTCGGTCAAGACCCGCCGCAGCAGCTTGCCCGTGGCATTGCGTGGCAGCTCGTCGATGAACACCACATCTCGAGGGACCTTGTGGCGCGCCAAGTTGTTCTTGACGTAAAGCTTGATCTCCTCAGTGTCCTGCGGTGCGCCGGGCTGAGAAACAATGAAGGCACGCAACCGCTTTCCGAACTCAGAGTCGTCGACACCGACCACCGCCGCGTCGGAGACATCCTCACGCTCGATAAGCAGGTTCTCGACCTCCTGCGGGAAAACGTTCTCACCGCCCGAGACGATCATGTCGTCGTCGCGGCCGTCGACGAACAGAAGTCCGTTCTCGTCGAAATGGCCCATGTCGCCGCTGGACATATAGCCGTCAATGATCTGCTTGTGTCGGCCGTCGCTGTATCCCTGGAACGGGGCTCCGCTGCGGATGAAGATCCGGCCCCGCTTGTTGGCGCCGTCGATGCGCTGGTCGTGCTCGTCGAACAACACCACTTCGCAAGTCACCGGCGAGCGGCCCGCCGTTCCGGGAGCGCTTCGCAGCTCGTCCGGGGTGGCGATGGTCGCTACGGCGCACTCGGTGGAGCCATACATGTTGTAGAGGACATCGCCGAAAGTGTCCTGCACGCGGGTGGATAGCTCGGGGGTCAGCGCCGACCCGGAGATCGCGATCACCTTCAGCGACGACGTGTCGTACTTGGCGATGACGTCGGGGGCGAGTTCGACCAAGCGGTGCAGCATCGTCGGGACCGCGACGAGCATGTCGGCCTTGTTTTCTGCGATCAGCTGGAGGGTGCGCTCTGGCTTGAACCGCCGGGTGGTGATCACCTTATTGCCTAAGGCCGCTCCGACGAGGTAGGTGCCCAGGCCGGTGGTGTGGAAGATCGGCGAGACGATGACCATGGTCCCCTTGCGAGGGTACGGGACTCGGTCGATCGCCTGCGCTGTCGCATACGGCGACACCTTGTCCCGCGGCGCGCCCTTCGGTAACCCGGTCGTGCCGCTGGTGAGGATGACGACCCCGCCGGGCTTGGTCGGCGGGGGTAGCGGCTCAGAAGGGTTCGCCGCGATGATGTCGTCGATCGTCTGCACACCGGCGGGCACGTCCATGTCGTCGTCCACCCAGGTAAGCACGCGCGGCAGGTCGGCGGGCAGCGCATCAAGCAGGCCCGAGAACTCGCTGTCGTGAAGCACCACCTTCACGCACTCCCGCTCGCAGACCTGCGCGAACTGTGGTTTAGCGAAGCCCGTGTTCATCAGCACCAGCCGGGCACCGAGCTTGCCGCACGACGCCATCGCGATGATGAGGCCGCGATGATCACGGCAGAGAAGGCCCACGACCGAGCCTTCGTCGACGCCGAGCCTCTTGAGCCCGCGCGCTAAAGCGGTGGACATGTCGTCTACCTGCCGGTAGGTCAAGGTCCCGCGCTCGTCGACGACGGCAGGGAGTGACGGGTATTTGCGACCGCCCTGGATCGCCATCGTCGCCTGCGGACCGTAGACGCGCGAATTCTTCACGGTCTGCAGCGTCACGCTGAGGTTCGCGAGGTCGATGATGCCGGTGTCATGTAATCGCTTCACCGCGTTCGCCAACTCGGCGACGCGACTCACCTTCTGCCGGAATCCGCTCAGTGCGTTCGCCATCGGGCCTCCTCGGCGCCGCTCACCGACGTGTCGAATGTAAGCCCGCGACGGCCCCTCCGATGATGGTTATCAGAAATGAGGTAGCGGCCCCCGAAAATAAGCTTTGAAGTGCGCCGTCAGGGTTTCGAACCCCGGACCCGCTGATTAAGCGCAGGCGGTTTTGGTTGCTTCCCGCTGTGTCCGGATGTGGGCCGTGTTCCGTTGGGCGGCAGTGCTTCGCATACCTGATTGCTTCCTGTTGGCAGGCGGCCGATTCCGGTGGATTGCGTGTCATTTGCGCCGCATAAGCGACACCTGCCATTATCCGCGCTGGCGAATTTGCTGCAGTCCAGTCCGACCGAACATGTTGGTCCGAGCGAGCTGGAGACTCGATGCCTAGCGGCGCGTGCCCTGACTCGACCGGAGAAACGGCCTAATCTGGCGTCTGGCGCGCCCTATTCTTGGGAGAACCCTGGAAACTCGGGGGACCGGAAGCGGCGGAGGGTCGGATGACCGTAGCGACTGCGTGCCGCACATGTGGCACTGAGCCGCGCGAGGGCGCACGGTTTTGCGATTCTGCGGTTCCCTGATTGCACGGCTACCGGCCCCGCATGATGACCATCGGCTAGCGCCGGTCTTGAACCAAAACGGCGCCGCACTCGTGCTACTACTGGAAGGTTGGTGATGGACATTCCGGAAACCAACCGGACACTGGTCGCTGACGCGTTTGCGCGGCTGTCTGCCGAACATCGCGCGCTTGTTCGACGCGCGTACTATCACGGCTGGACAACCGCACAAATCGGCGCCGACCTGGGAATCGCCGAAGGCACCGTGAAATCGCGGCTGCATTACGCGCTGCGAGCCCTGCAACAGACGCTGCAGGAGATGGGAGTGGCACAATGACCGCCTTTCCGGGGCACGGTGCACCCGTCCCTGGACCGCGCGGACAAGACGGCCACAAGTATGCACAGTGGGACGCGGCCTACGTGCTGGGGTCATTGTCCGAGATGGACAGGCGCGAATTCGATGCGCACCTGGGAGAGTGCCGGGCGTGTCGGGATGCGGTAGCCGAGCTTTCCAACATGCCCGCCCTGCTGTCGCTGCTCGACCTCGACGACATTACCGATGAAGATGACCCGATAGCAGTTCGGCCGCCATCGCCGCAGCCGGATCTGGTCGGTCGACAGTGGGAAATGTCCGCCGTTGCGGGCTTGCTGAAGCGTGCAATTAATGGCCACGGCACGGTGGTCGGCGTGGTCGGCTCGCCTGGCCTAGGAAAAAGCCGTCTTGTGCGTGAAGTTTCGGCGATGGCAGATGCCCGTGATGTCGACGTGTTCACTGCCTTCTGCGAATCGCACACCAGCCAGGTCCCTTTCCATGCCGTGGCGCGCCTGTTGCGCGCAGCCACCGGCGTCGAGAGTCTTGACCCACCTGCCGCGCGGGCGCAGATCCGGGCTCAGGCTCCCGACGCGGCGCCTGAGGACTTGTTGCTCTTTGACGACCTGCTGGGCATCGCCGATCCCGATGTGGAGCTGCCGAAGATCGATCCGGATGCTCGTCGGCGGCGGTTGACCATGCTGGTCAATGCGGCCTCGCTGGCCCGCCAGGCCCCGGCGGTCTTTGTCATCGAGGACGCCCATTGGATCGACGAGGTCAGCGAATCGCTGTTGGCCGATTTCTTCACGGTCATGACGCAGACGCCCTCGCTGGTGCTGGTCACCTACCGACCCGAATATCGGGGCGCGTTGACCCGAGTGGCAGGTGCCCAAACTCTTGCCCTTGCGCCGCTGAGTGATTCAGAAACCACGGGACTGGTCTCGGAGTTGCTCGGGCCGGATCCCTCGAATGACGCGCTGGGCCGCAGGATCGCCAAGAGGGCCGCCGGCAATCCGTTCTTCGCCGAGGAGGTCGTGCGCGAACTGGCCGAGCGCCGCGTGCTGCGCGGCGAGCCGGGCGCGTACCTCTCGGCGGAAGGGGTTGGCGACGTGAGCGTGCCGCTCACGCTGCAGGCAACCATCGCCGCTCGCATCGACCGACTCGACCCAATGGCAAAGCGCACGCTGAGCGCAGCGGCAGTGCTCGGCGCGCGGTTTGACATGGACCTGCTGGCCGCGCTGGGAGTTGAAGCGGTCGTTGATGATCTGGTGGCCGCTCAGCTCATCGACCAGGTCCGCTTCACCCGGCAACCGGAGTACGTGTTTCACCATCCGTCGATCCGCACGGTCGCCTACGAACTCCAGCACGAATCGGATCGTGCCGAGCTGCATCGGCGCGTCGCGGCCGCCATCGAATCACGTGACCCGCTAGCGGGCGATGAAAATGCCGCCTTGATCGCCGAGCATCTGGACGCGGCCGGCGATGGGCACGCCGCTTACGGCTGGCAAATGCGGGCCGCAGCCTGGGCGACCAACCGCGACATCGCCGCGGCATGGCGGAGTTGGGAGCGTGCCCGGACGATCGCCGACGCCCTACCCGCCGATGACCCCGACCGAGCATCCATGCGCATTGCTCCGCGCACCATGTTGTGCGGGATCGCCTGGCGAGTCCATGAACATGCGGCAGGCACCCGCTTCGAGGAATTGCGGGAGTTGTGCGCCGTCGCAGGGGACAAAGCGTCACTGGCCATCGCAATGGTGGGGCTGGTGATGGATCACTTGCATAAGGCCCGGCTGCGCGAGGCGTCGCAGCTGGCATCGGAAGCGATGGCCCTCATCGAGTCGCTCGGCGATCCGACCTTGACGGTGGGCCTGTCCCTCGCACCGATCTACGCCAGAGGTGAGTGCGCCGAGTGGTCTGACCCGCTGCGGTGGTCAGAGATGGTTATCGACCTCGCCGACGGTGATCCCTCAAAAGGCAACTTCATCATCGGGTCTCCGTTAGCGCTCGCCTTTACGACGCGGGCTACGGCCCGTTATTACCTGGGACGTCCCGGATGGCGCGACGACCTGCGGCACGGCCTGGCCATGGCCCGCAGCACCGACCCCATGTCCTACGCCACCGTTGTCGCCTACGCTTACACCGGGGGAATACCGCCTGGCGTGCTGACGCCCGACGATCGCGCGATGCGCGAGATCGAGGATGCCCTGCGAATTGCCGAACAATCCGGTGATGATGTCGCGTTCGCCCTCGCCCGGATGACGCTGGGCATTGCGCTGGTGCACCGCCGGACGAACACGGAGCGCGACCGGGGACAGCAGGTCCTGGCGGAGGTCAGTGAAGTGTTCCTGCGCCGGGGGTTCTTCCTGGCCGATTTACCTATCGTCGAGGTCTGCTTGGCTCGTGAGAAGGCTCAGTGCGGAGATCGCGATGGCGCCATACCGCTCATGCGCGCCGCTGTCGAGCATCTGTTCCGCGAGGGGCTGCTGCTGGGGTGGGGCATTCCTGCGACGGGTGTTCTGGTAGAGACACTGCTCGATCGGGGGGCCGAGAGTGACTTGGTCGAAGCCGAGGCCGCGATCGAGCGGCTAGCGGAGGCCGCGATCGAGCGGTTAGCGGCGCCGACCGACGACGGTTCACCTGTGCGCGAGATCTGGCTGTTGCGGCTGCGGGCTCTCCTGGCGCGGGCTCACGGCGATGCCGCGGCTTACGCGCACTTCCGGGATCGCTACCGCGACATGGCGAGAACGCTTGGCTTCGAGGGGCATATCGCCTGGGCCGAGGCAATGCCATGACGGCCGTCGTCCTGTACTCCTCGATGCCGGTACGTCCCCGGAAATAGACTTTGAAGTGCGCCGTCAGGGTTTCGAACCCCGGACCCGCTGATTAAGAGGCAGATTCGACCCGATTGCTGGCGCCTGTCGGCGTATGCGGGGGTCGGCTCCGAGAGTTTGAAATCGAAGGTGCTGCAAGCAGATTCGTGCGTGTCAGTCCATGCGAGTATTTTGCAATCCGAGGATGTCCGCGCGGTGAGTTTCGCACGAGTTGTGACAACGTCGTGACACCCTCAATGAGACAGGGGAGGTAAATGATGGTTTCTCTGATCCGCGTCTTGGCGCTCGTCGCGGTCGCGTCGGGCAGCGTAGCCATCGTCGGCGGTGTCATCCGCTATGCGTGGCTGATTCTGGCTGTCGTGGCCGCCGTCGCGCTGCTGTGGCTGCTGTGGTTCGCGGGATGGCTGGATCGCCGGCTGACAACGCGCGATGCGACGCGAGCCGCCCGCGCGGCCGCGCTGGCAGCCGTCGCCGCCCGGGCCGACCAGCAGCACGCACGGGTGCTCGCCGGCGATGACCGCGGCACCTACGGCGACTACCCGCCAGCGGCGATGTAACGAAATGACGGATGCCAAATATCTTGCAGTGACTGTTCTCTATCGCGGTGCAACGCCAGTACCGAAGAACGTTCGAGTCCTACACCCTTGTTGAACTCTCCAAAAGAGCGACGACCGAATGATGGCCTGGCCGCTGGGCGCGGGCCGCTTAACCGGTATCGCTCCAACCACGATCCAGGCTGATGCCCGGCGGCGACGTCTGCCTGCGTCCAGGCGACCACAAAGGTTCGGAGATAGCAGATTAGGCGAAAGCGTCCTCGCCGTTTGGCAAGCCGTGACTGATTCAATCCCAGTACTGCGCACCAACGGCCCGCGCACGTCAGGGGCCATTTTCTAGGCGGCGCTGCGGGCGGGCGTGTGCTCTACGTGTGCTCCCCGAATCAGCGGGCCTTGACGTGTGCTCCCCGCCCCTCGGCCCGCTGGCCGCCTGAGAACGCCCAGCAACGCGGGCCCATCCCATCACATCGGCCCGCCCGCGTTCGTCGCTCCTGGGGCCATTACGTAACGCGATGAAATACATTTAGCTAGGCGCGGCGGCAGGGTCGGCGCCCCTCGGCCCGGCGCTCGCCGCCGGCCAGCTTCATAGCCTCGTGAAAACGGGGTGATGCGCGCTCCCTTGTCAGCAAGCTCCCGTTCCCATGAGGGGCAAACTCACTGCACTGATGCTCGCAATCCTGGCCGTCGCTGCTGCACCCACCAGTTACGCCGATCCCGCCGATCCCGGCTTCGTTCAGCAGCTCAGCGGAGCGGGCATCCCATAGAGTAAGCAAATTCCAAGGTTAGTAAGCAAATCTATAGAGTTCGATCTGTGATCGTGTCGTGTTTCAATTGTGATTCTTGACCAGCATTGTTACCGGAGTGACTTGAGTGTCTGAAGCACTTGGTGCTTCAGCGGAGTTTGAGGAGCTATCCCCTTGTTCCGGAACATGTTTGCGATTTCGAATGCTCGCGGGCCACTGACCCGAGCGACGCTGGGTATGGCGCTCGCGCTGGCCGCAATTGGCGCAATTGGGTTTGGCAGCGGGATCGCTGAGGCGGCTCCGCAGCAACCTTTGCTTGTCGACGATCCCGTGCCCGTTCCCGCCCCTGCCGGGCCTAACCCGACCACGGCTGTGAATATCGCCAACACGATCTTCGGCAAGCTCGGTCCTCTGTTGAATGCCTTGTTTCCCGGCAGCGGTTCCAGTACATACCCCCTGTCTCCCGGCTACCCGAACACAGTGTTGCCCGGGCAGACTCCTGCGGTGCCGTACGCGCCCGGCGCCGTACTGCCCGATCCAGCGTCGTTCTGATATGGGGAGCATTCTGTCAAGTGGGCAGGGTGAAGCGGCGGCCGCAACCGTCGCTGTGGCCGCCGCTTCGTGACCAGATGAGTCCGTTGGGATGTCGAGCGTGTCGTATCGACGCGTGTCG
>NZ_JBKQTQ010000107.1:0-6458 GCF_052143115.1 Mycobacterium sp. | reverse complement strand
GCGAGAGCCATCAAGATGGCCTGAAGAAACGACGACAACAAGTCGGTTGGGCTCAGGAACGTCGAAAAGTAGTGGTCGTATAGCCCTGGTGACTGGCCTAGAAGGAACACGGTAGTGAAGCGACTCGCGAGAAACGAAAGGATGATGGCGATGGAGTACAACGGCGTGATCGCGATCATCCCGGCGACGATCCTGGTGCTGACCAAGAACGAAATCGGCCGAATGGCCATGGCTTCCAGCGCATCAATCTCTTGGTTGATTCGCATGGCGCCCAGCTGCGCCATCACGCCGGCGCCGAACGTGGCCGCCAAGCCGACCCCGGCGACGACCGGAGCAGTGATGCGAACGTTGATGAAAGCCGCCAAGAATCCTGTCAAGGCCTCGATGCCGATATTGCCTAGGGAACTGTAGCCTTGGACCGCCAGCGTGCCGCCCGTAGCCAGGGTCAAGAACCCGATGATTACCAGCGTTCCACCGATCATCGCCAAGGTACCAGCGCCCATGCTGATCTCGGCGGTGAGGCGAACGATGTCACGTGTGTAGTGCCTCACCGCGTACGGCGTGCCGGCGAGCGCCTTGCCGTAAAACATTGTTTGGTCACCGATTCGGCCTAAGGTGGTGATTGGCCGTTCGAGTTCACGGATTACCCGAGGATTGCGGGCTCGCAGCGTCACGGCAGTCCTTCCGTCACTTGGCCGTCATTTTGATGCCTATTGCGGTGACGACTACGTTGACAACGAACAGCGACATGAAGGCGAAGACGACCGTCTCGTTGACGGCGTTACCCACGGCCTGTGCGCCGCGTCCGGTGATCGTCAGTCCCCGATAACACGCAACCAGGCCGGCGATCAGGCCGAACAGGGCCGCCTTGACCCCCGAAATGAGCAACTCTGGGATTCCGGTGAGCACCGTGATGCCGGCGGCGAACGAACCGGGGTTGACCTGCTGGACAAACACCGAGAAGACGTAGCCGCCCAGAATGCCGATTATGCAGACAAGGCTGTTCAGTAGCAGGGCGACCAACCCCGACGCGAGCATGCGCGGCGTAACCAACCGCTGAATGGGGTTGACGCCCATGACCTCCAGTGCGTCGATCTCGTCACGAATAGTGCGCGAACCCAGATCTGCGCACATCGATGTGGCGCCGGCTCCAGCCACGATCAACACGGTCACGAGCGGGCCGATCTGCGTCACCGCGCCGAAGGCCGCACCTGCACCACTCAAGTCGGCTGCGCCAAGTTCGCGCAGCAGGATGTTGAGGGTGAAGCTGACCAGAACCGTGAACGGGATGGCCACTAACAGCGTGGGCAAGAGTGCGACGCGCGCGACAAACCAGGACTGCTCCAGAAACTCTCGTGCTTGAAAGGGCCGGCGAAAGAGGAACCTCACCGCGTCGACCGACATCACGAACAAGCCCCCGACGCCTCGCAGCGTTTCCGAGACGTCCCCGCTGAACACCGGCACTCCCGGAGTCCAGTGGTCCCTCCGTCTATTCATCGTCGATCCCCAGTACTTCCGGGATCATGACGGCCGACACCGCCGTTGGTCCACCGATCTGGTGCGCCAAACCGATCCTGGCCCACGACTTGGTTGGGGAATCTCAGTGGTCATGACTCCTAGTTCCGTGAAGCCGGTCGCCTGGCTTCGGGCTCGTGAGCTGGGCGGTAGGCGTCAGGTTCCGCCTCACCTTCATCCCCCGATAGAGCCGTTTGACCCAGGTGTGTGCGCCATAGTGCCCATCAGCCGGAGTCCAAGCTTGCGAGCAAGCCAGCATTCGGAGCGCGTGAGCAGTCAGACTGTCGGTTAGTTCGGCGACCGTCTCGGCGACTGCATGCTGGCACATGCGAGCGACAGCTATGACGCTTGACGTGTAGCCGATTTGGTTCGACTCAGCTGTCCGATGTCTGGCTGTAACTGTGGGCAAAATGTGGGAACAGGAGGCGGGCGATGATTCCCGCGCATCTTCGCCGAATTACTCACGAGCGTGCAGCTTTCCGGCGACCTCGCGGTCTGGGACGGCCACATTGCGATGGTCGTTGGCAACGGTCTTTCGAGCTACTGGACTGTCGGTGACCCATACATGTCGGAGTGGTACTTGCAGTGAGATGGGATGTTGATGGAAAGAAAAGCAGGCCAGAAATTAGTAGCTATCTCAGTGGAGCTCTACCCTGTCGGCATGAGGCGGCTGTCCAGTGTAGATGCTGCGTTCTGGTTCGCCGAGACGCACGCCTGGCACATGCATGGCGCCGGACTGACGATCTGCCGACGCGCCAGGTTTCTGCTTCCATGCGGTCAAAGACCTTGTCGCTTCTCGCCTTCCGGAGATGCCGGAGCTGCGCTATCGAGTGGCGGGGGCGCCGCTGGGGCTCGACAGGCCATGGTTCGTCGAGGACTGCGAGCTCGACATCGACTATCACATCCGGCAGGTCGCGGTGCCCGAGCCCGGAGGACGTCGGGAACTCGAGGATCTGGCCGGCCGTCTCATGTCCTACCCACTCGACCGGGACAGGCCGCTCTGGGAGATGTGGTTCATCGAGGGCCTGGAGCATGGACGTGTCGCGATTCTGACGAAGATGCATCACGCCAATCGAGGCGTCGGAGGCAATCTCGGCGACGAGCGACTCGAGCGCGTCCATGAACGCGAGGGTCATGCGGTTGTGCGGAGCGTCATCGATAGTCACGATCGCGACCGCGCCGCGGCGCTCGTATGCAAGGCACTTGTCACTCATTCCGGACAACGTATCGGAGGTTGTCCCGGGGGCTGCCACGTTAGTGCTTCGTATCGGGCGCCTTTCCCGTCGATGAGGCCCCCGGGGCGCCGAAGCTGATGACTTCGCCGCGGTTGATCGATACCCAGTCGCGAGCCTCTAGGTAAGGGCGGAAGGTCTCGGCGATCAGCTGCTCGTCGTCACGGGTCTTGGGCCGTTGAAGCTCGTAGAGGTGGGGGAACTCCGTCCAGGCGACAACGGCGTCCCAGAGCCGACGGGCCGCCTGCCCGGTGGGCGGATCAATGAGTACTGGCCCGAACAGGCACTGCCCGTCGGGAAAGAACATCGTTGGCACCCCGTAGCCGCCGGCGTCGACCACCCGCTGGTGCTCGGCCATCACCTCGTCGCTGGTGGTGGGATCGGCTATCGCCTGGTCGACGAGCCCCGGGTCGAACCCCAGTTCGTCGAGGAGGTGCTGGGCGACGGATTTCTCATGCGGCTTGTGTCCCTCGACGTGCAGAGCCCGCCCGGCCCGGCCGTACCATGCGTCGAGGTCGGCCATCGACTTTCGGCGCAGCAGGGCCCCGATGCGCATCATCGACCAGCCGTAGGACCACTCCCGCTCCCACGGGTGCTTCTTGCCCTCCTGGCGGTTGATCTCCTCGAGGCTGAAGAAGCGCCAGTTCACCGTGAGCCCGGTCAGGTCTCGCACCTCGCGGATCCACAGCGACGTCTGGTAGGCGTAGGGGCACATGACGTCGAAGTGGAAGTCGACGGACTCGGGGCGACTGGTCACATCGTGAACCTGAGGTTGCGGGCGGCCCGCTCGCCGAGCTGAGCGTCGCCGTTCCACTTGATCGCGCCGGAGTCGATCGCGACCTGGGGATCGATGCGCCCGCAGGCGAGCTGGATGAACGTCGTCGAGTCGGTCATGATCTCGACGTCGGGGCTCTTTAGGCGGTCGACCTGCCTGGCCCGGCCGTCGACGAGGACGTCGAGCTCGCGAACGATCGGTCCCGTGAGGTGGAAGGCGATGCTCTTCCCGTCGGGCAGGCCCACCTTCTTGCCGACGATGTAGCCCAGCGAACTCTCCACCTCGCCCAGCGCGATCTCAGCGGCGACGCCCGTGTCGTCGGTCACCCGGGCGAGCGGGGTCGTGATGTCGCGCTCGTGGACCCAGAAGTCGAAGACCCGGATTGCCAGGAATCGCCCGTAGGTGCCGGGGCCCGTCGGCATCCACGAGGGGCGCTCGAGATCCCCACTCGAGAGCGAGGCCAGATCCTGCCGCCGGCGGTCGTAGGTCGCGCGGACCCGTTCGACGAAGGCCGCGCTGTCGAGACCGGCGGTCTCGCGCAGGAAGTCTCCGGCCCGCTCGAAGGGCGGCGGCGTCCGAGCGTCCTCTGGCAGCCAGCCGGCCATGACCGCTTCCATGCTGGTGACGTGGTTGACCACGTCACGGACCTTCCAGTCCGGGCAGAAGGATTGGACCTGCCACTCGGCGTCGCCCAGGTCGGCGCAGAGGGCTTCCATCGAGAAGTAGCACCCCTCGAGGGCGGCACGGATCTCGCCGAGGCTCCTCATCGCCCACCCGCCGCCATCGCGACGGGTTGGTCGATTGCCCCGCGTTCCGCCACGGACGCCTCACTTTCCTGTCGGAAGAAGCTCGCTCACGTCACGATCGTTCCGGTTCATCGGCGCCGTGTCCGCGCGGGGATCGATCTCCCTCATGCTAGCCAGCATCCAGCCGCCACATGGGGCAAAACATCAGCGGAAACGCGTATAACTCCCGGGTTGCAACGCGGATTTACGCTCCGGCCCGTGCTGTGAAAGGAAGGGCCAGGCGACCTATTACGACCTGGTGACCGACACACGGGTCGCGCCGAAAGCCGCGTGGACCTACCTGAGACCCGCCCCGGGCTTCGAGCCGATCGCTGGCGCGGTCGCGGTGATGGCCGCGCAGGTCGATCGCCGCTGTCAACGGCCAAGTTGCGGTCCCCGCTGGTGGCCAAGTCTGGGTCCCCGCCCCGTGCAGTAGTTCTGTTCGACCCGGCGCGCCGCCTGGGCCAGCTCGGCCTTGGCGCGGGTGAGATCGCCGCGCAAGACGCGGGTTAAGGCCAGGTGGATATACGCCGACGCGATCAGGTCGGTGGGCATGAACCATAACGCGTCAATCTCGGAGTGGCCTCACCAGGCCCGCTGCCGTGGCCTGTTCGAGGTGGCAGCGGCTCAGGTCGTCGCGATGAGGTCACGCACCAGATCGGCGAAGCGGTCCGGTTCATCGAGGTGCGGGAAGTGGCCGGCTCCCTCGAACAGCTCGACGCGACACCCCGGGATCGACCTCTGCGCATTGATCGCGTGCCAGGCCGGGATCATCCGGTCCCGGGAGCCCCAGATGATGAGTGTCGGGATCGGCGCGGCGTCGGGCAGGTAGTCGTGAGCGCTGACAGTCTGGCCCCCGGGGTCGATGACAGCGCGGGTCGTGGCCAGGAAGGCGCGCCGGCTCGCCGCATCCACGAGCGAGGTGAAGCCCTGCCAGATCGTGGTGATGTCCGTGCTGGGCCTCCAGCCCGCCCTGGACAGGGCCCGCCCGGCGCCCTCGGCGCGCGCACGCACCCACCCCGACGCGAGGACGGGCAGGACCCATGCGGCCCCGGGCAGCGTCGCGGATCGCAGGATCGGGTTGACCTCCCGGCCCAACCCACCGCTCGCGACAAGCACCAGCCGCTCGACACGCTCCGGGAACAGGTAGTAGAACTCCATCGCGATTCCCCCGCCGAGGGAGTGCCCGACGAGCGTGACCCGCTCAATGCCGAGGCGGTCCAGCAGGTCGCGCAGCGTTGCCGCGTGCGCGCCGAGTGAATAGTCTCCCACCGGCTTGTCCGACTCGCCGTGCCCGAAGAGGTCCGGCACGATCACCCGGTGGTCGTCATGCAGGCGGTCGATGAGGTGGGTCCACTGGCGTTGCGAACCGAGAATCCCGTGGATGAACAGCACCACTGAGCCCGTGCCGCTGTCCAGGTAGGAGAGCTCGTGGCCGTGGATGGTCACGGTTCGGCGCGTCGGCGTCTCCATGACATCTCCCTCGCAGGCCAATCGATCTGGGCGGTACGCATTCAGGTTCCGCTTCCGCCTGATCCCCAAATAGGGTCCTTTGACCCAGGTGGTGCGCGCCACAGTGCCCCGTTCGCGGCACCGGAATTGGCAGGCTGCCGCGCAGCCAACGGCCATTTACGACCAGGACATGTATGGGGGCACCGTGGAGACACCACAATTTCTCCATGACCAGATTGTGAAGGGTGGCCGGAGAGCGAGGGGATCGTGACCGTTAAGCATCCCCACTGGCAGTGCCCACGATGCGGCGCGGTCATGTTCTGGATCGGGTCTATGTCGCGCAAGAACCGGTGCTGGGTGGGCCGGGAGCCTTGGCGCGGGGAACGACGGAAGACCGCGGAATAGGTGTGAGGAGGCCGTGACCGGCCCCTGGTTCCACGTCTCGCCCCACAACGTGCCCGTAGGCACCCAGCTAGTGACCGGTGGGTGGGTAAGTCTGCCCGGGATCCATTTTTATATCAGCAGGGCGCACAGACCGTGTCGTCAGCAATGAGTTCTGATCCTGGTGTCTCTGAAGCATCCCGGGTTTCATGCACCCTCGGGGTTCTGTGAGCCGGCCGGTTGGTCGGTCACGTGCTGGGAATAGTACTGGGCTTCGGCTTCGGCGGGTGGGACTCGGCCGAGGCGGTGCATGAGGCG
>NZ_JBKQTQ010000106.1:0-9287 GCF_052143115.1 Mycobacterium sp. | reverse complement strand
ACCTACCGCATCGGGGCGATTCTGCTTGATCTCGACGATCCGACACGGATTCTTAGTCAGCTAACGCAACCGCAACTGAGCCCCGCCACTGATGAGCACGACGGCTACGTGCCCAATGTAGTCTACTCCTGCGGCGCACTGGTCCACGCCGACACCCTGGTGCTGCCGTACGGCATTAGTGACGCCGCCATCGGTATTGCCAGAGTGCCGCTACCCGAACTCCTTGCAGCTCTGAGCCGCTGAGACCCGAGACATTCAAATCGTACCTCCGCGCGTCTACGACGTAGGCCGGCAATGTCGACAGCCTCCCTTGTAGGGTGGTTGATTGTAGATCTACCGGAAACCGGTCATCGGCAGAATCCATCTGGAATTGTCGCCGGGATCAACGTGTTTCCGTCCGTTCCGGGGAAATCGGATTCGACGACTGCGCGACGACGGACACGCGTGGGGACAAACCCCGAGTGCATGCGTGCCTACTCCTCAGTCAAACGTGCCCAACCCTTCAGTCAAAGGAGAACGACCACGAGCCGCCGACTTCATGCCTACGAGAGGGGTGAGTCAGCGACGCGCGTGGTGGCAGGGCGAGGATCAGGTAACGGCGCGGGCCAGGGAATCAGAACGATTTTGCCGCCGAGTCCGCCGGCGTCGATGCGAGTGTGGACTTCGCGCGCGGCCGCCAGGGGGAGGCGATCGATGACGATGGGATGGATGGCGCCGTCGCGCAGTAGACCAAACAGTGTGGCCATGTCGGCCTTGAACTCTTCCGGTTGCTTCGTTCGTCGCGCGGTGATGCTGTACCACACCGCCCGTCGACCGCCGAACAGGAACCTGAACACGCCCCAGAGGTGGAGCCTGGCCAAGCCCAGTCCGGCAGAGAGCAGGCCTTCGCGCCCGTCGGCCATGGTCTGCGACCCGTAGCCGACCAGCAGACCACCGGATGCCAGACAGGCGAACGAGCGAGTGAAATGGGCGCCGCCGATCGCGTCGAAGGCGGCGTCCACTCCAGCGCGGCCTTTGTGTGCGTTGGGTTGTGCGGCGGTGAGCTTGCGCACCGCTTCGACGAAGTCGCCGTCGCGATAGTCGATTGCCTTGGCACCAAAGCTTTCGACCACGGCCATGTTCGCGGCAGAGCAGGTACCGATGGCGTTCAGTCCAAAATGCCGCGCCAGATCGAGCAGCGCCGTACCGACCGTGCCCGAGGCCCCGATCGCGAGGATCGTTGCACCCGGCGACAGCTGGCGGTAGCGGGTGAGCATCTGGAAGGCGGTTAGGTAGGCCAGCGGGATGCAGACCGCCTCAGCCGGATCGACGCCATCGGGGACGGGCACCAGGAACCGCGCCGGCCGAATCGCGTACTGGGTGTAGCCGCCGACGACGCACAAATCGGCCACCATCTGATCCTCGTGCAGGCCGGCCACACCGGGACCGACCTTATCGACGACTCCCACGATGTCGTATCCGGGAGTGAACGGCACCGGCCCCTTATAGTCCGGATAGCGGCCGCGCCGAATGAAGATGTCCGTGAAGCCGGTGCCGGCGGCCAAAACCTTGATGCGAACCTCGTCGGGACCGGGGTCGGGGATAGTCGGTTGTTCCGTCAGTTCCATTACCTCAGGGCCGCCGAACCGCGAGATAGAAATATTTTGCCAAGTCATCTTCTCACCGTAGACCTAAAAGCCCACGACGAGGATTTTCGTGACTTTGTAAGTGACCGGCAAGTTTGCTGACACCCCGGACGCGCGGCACGTGGAACAGCGTCCCGCGCGACTGGGCCGACCGCAGCGTCCACTCAGCTCTGAATCGCCAAGAGCCGCATCATTATTGCCTTGCCATCGCGATCGTGAGCCTGTCCTCGGGTTTGATGAGGTGATCTTGGCTGTCGTCGCCGATGTCGATCTGCACCCAGTCGATCTGACCGGAAAACTTGTTGCCGGTGGGGCCGTAGTCCGGGGATGCGGGTGAGCCGGTGTCGGCGCCGACGTCGCAGGCCTCGTCGGCGGAGTAGATCATCGGTTGCGTCCGTTCGACGCGGCCCTGGCCGACGGGTTTGCCGTCGTAGTAGAGCGTGACGTCGCCGCCTTTGCCCAGGCCGCCGCCGTCGTACTTGAATTCCATTCGCACCTGGCGCTTTCCGGCTGGGATGGGTTCGCCCCCAGTGACCATGAAGTGGTCGATGCCCAGGAAGTTGTAGCAATATTTGAGCCTGCCCTCATACGCATACAGCGACCAGCCGCCCACCAGGCCACCCTGGGTGATGATGACGCCGGTGGCGCCAGATTCCGGCACGGTGATGTCGGCGGTCACCGAATATGACTTGTTTTTCAGGGTGAGCACGCAGTTCTCGCTGACCCGCATCCCGGGGAACAGCAGCTGACTGTTCCCACGGATCAGCTGGGGGCGCCCGGCGAGGTCGGGGTTGAAGCGCTCGAAGGTGCGGTCATCAAGAGGCACGACGTTGTATTTGACGGCCTCGATGAGCCACAGGCGCTGCATGTCGGCGAGCTTCTGCGGATTCTCCTTGGCCAAGTCGTGTGCCTGTGTCCAGTCGTCGGGTCCGTACAGCTCCCATATATCGTCGTCGAACGCCGGCGGCGCCTCGGTGGTCCACGGCGTGCGGTGCTTAGTCACCGCAGTCCAGCCTTTGTGGTAAATGCCGCGGTTGCCGAGTATCTCGAAATACTGGACGTCATGGTGCTCGGGCGCATCGCCGTCGCGCAGAGTGGGCAGCATGCTGACGCCTTCCAGCGGCGCCTGCGCAATGCTGTTAACCACGGTGGGCTCGGGCAGTCCGGCCGCTTCCAGGATGGTCTTGGCAACGTCGACAATGTGGTGAAACTGGCTGCGGGACTTGCCTTTGTCGGCGAAGCCGTTGGGCCAGTGCACGATGGTGCCGTTGCGGGTGCCGCCCCAGTGTGAGGCGACCTGCTTGGTCCACTGATACGGCGTGCACAGGGCGTGTGCCCAGCCGACCGCGTAATGGTTGTAGGCCTTCGGCGTGCCGAAATCATCGATCTTGGGCAGCAGGAACTCGGTTGTCTCGATTTCTGGCATGCCGTTCAGCATGGCCATCTCGTTGAAGGAGCCGTTCAAGGTTCCTTCGGCCGAGGCGCCATTGTCGCCGATGATGTAGTAGATCAGCGTGTCCTCGAGCACCCCCAAGTCGTCGAGGGTGTCGACGAGACGGCCAACCTCGTGGTCGGTCTGCTCAAGGAAGCCGGCGTAGAGCTCCATCTCGCGGACCAGCACTGGCTTCAGGTCAGCGGGCATGTCATCCCAGGCCGGGATCTCGTCGTGGCGTCTGGTCAGCTCCGCGTCCGCGGGCACGACGCCAAGTTCCTTCTGCCGGGCCATAATCTGCTCGCGCAACGTGTCCCACCCGCCGTCGAATTTGCCTTTGTACTTGTCCGACCACTCCTTGGGCACGTGGTGCGGCGCGTGCGTGGCACCGGGGGCCCAATACATGAAGAACGGCTTATCGTGCACCAGCGCCTTCTGCTGGCGCACCCAGGTGATGGCGCGGTCGGCGAGATCTTCGGTCAGCGTGTAGCCCTCTTCGGGTGACTTCGGCGGTTCTATCGGCGATGTGCCCTCATAGAGCCCCGGGTAATACTGGTTGGCCTCGGCACCGACGAAGCCGTAGAAGTATTCGAAGCCCGAGCCGGTGGGCCACTGGTTGAACGGCCCCACGGGGGAGACTTCCCAGACGGGCACCTCGTGGCACTTGCCGAACTGCGCCGTCGAATAGCCGTTGAGCATAAGAGTTTCGGCGATGGGTGCCTTGTCCTTGGGCCGCACGCTGCTGTTGCCCGGCGCCGACGTGGCGATCTCGGTGATGCCACCCATCCCCACCGAGTGGTGATTGCGCCCGGTCAGCAACGCCTGCCGGGTGGGCGAACACAACGCCGTGGTGTGAAAGCGGTTCAGCTTCAGCCCGCCCGCGGCTAGCCGCTCGGCCGTCGGCGTGTTGCACGGGCCGCCGTAGGCCGACGAACCACCGAACCCCACATCGTCGAGCATCACTACCAGAACGTTGGGTGCGCCCTTGGGCGGGCGCAGTGCGGTGATCGGTGGATACGTGGTGTCCGAGTCCTTGGCGTCATACGTCGTCAGGCCGACATGCTTGGCGTCCGGGATGGGCAATATATCCCGTCGCACCTGGTCCTGCTTGGGCGCCGCGATGGGTTGGCCGGCCTTGCCGTCAGATGCGGCAGCGCCCTTGTGGCCGTTGGGGTGCGCTGATGACTCAGCCATGATGTACCTCTCTTAAGGCTTTTGGGTTGCTCTGGGCCAGCCGGTCGAGGCTGAGCCAGTGAACAGATGAGTCGCAGTGTTCGAACTGCGGGTGGCCGAGGAAGCTCAGCACTACGAAAAGCTAGCTGGCGCAAGGGCTTTTGAGCATCCTATGCGGCCAATAAGAATGATGCCCGGCTTGTGCTGGGTCCTACTCATCTCGCGCCTACTATCACTGGAAGGCATGACCGCCATGTGGGCGGCTACACGGCGAGCTCGTCTGCGTGGGCCCGATACCCCACCCTAGGCCGTCTCACCGATCGACAACAGCCCGTTGATGACAAACATTCGGAGAACTCGCCAGTCAGCACCGCCGCGGCTGCCCCGGCATGCGGCATATCCCAGAACGCACACGGTTTCCGAAACGAAACCTGTCGCGCGCATTCAGATCTCGCTGTCGTCGAACGGACAACCAGAGTCAGATTGTTTTGCGATCCGCTGTCTGCCGATTGTTCATCGTCACGACAACGATTCGGTCTAGCATCCACGCTGCCGGTCCAGAGCGACCCGCAGCGTCGGCCATGCCCAGGCGGCTGGGCTTCAACGGCGAAAGGCTTGGCGGGGCGAGAGCCTTCACGCCTTCGTCTAGTCCGTGTCCACAGTGGGTAGCATGCCAAGGGTCCGTGGTGATCAGCATTGTCGGCCGCGCCGGGTGCGGATGTTCTGACTTCCACAGCGAGAGGGCTATCTGTGAGTGACACACCAACAGACCTGATTGTGCGGGGCGACCGGGTGCTGGCCGAGCTGCACCGCACAGCCGGTTGCGCTTGAGCACCATGGCCGAGCACATCCCTTTACTGCCGTCGTGGCGACCCGGTTTGGTCCGGGACGCGCTCATAGGCTTCCTCGACGCAGTCGAGGAAGTGCCCACGGTCGACCGGATCGCCTTCTTCGACAACGACGGCACGCTGTGGTGTGAACGGCCAAGTTACGTGCAACTCGACTTCTTCCTCGACGCGCTTCGCCGCCACGTCGCTGCAAACAGCTCCAGCGGTGAGCGTGACGAGTTCGCCGCCTTGCTCAGTGGCGATAGGGCGGCGATCGCGGCCATTGGTCTCGAACGCATCGCCGTTGCCCTCGCTGGCCTGTTCGACGGCCTGACGCCGCAGGAGTTCACCGCGCAGGTTCGCGTGTTCATGGCGGGCGCGGCGCATACTCCGCTGGGCCGCCCGCTGCGATCGGTGACATACCAACCGATGCTGGAACTTCTCGACGAACTTCGACGCCGCGACTTCACCGTCGGCATCGTCACCGGTGGTGGTACCGAGTTCGTCAGAGCGATCAGCGATGACCTGTACGGAGTGCCGGCCGAGCTGGTCGTGGGCACCCTCATCGGCTACGAGTTCACCCGCGACGGGGAGAAGCGACCGGTGCTGCGTCGCACGACCGCCATGCTCGGCACCGCCAACGAGGGTCCCGCCAAAGTGACGAATATCCAGACCCAGCTCGGCCGCCGGCCGATCTTGGCCGCAGGTAACTCGGGCGGAGACCGCGAGATGCTCGAGTGGACGCTGGCTGCCGAGGGCCCTAGCCTTGCGCTGTTGATCGATCACGACGACGCGAAGCGCGAATTTCAGTACATCAGCACGGCTGGGACCTTCGTCGAGACTGAACCGATCACCGATATTGGTGCGCGTCTCGGCTGGACGATCGTGAGCATGGCTCGGGATTGGGACGTTGTGTTTCCTCAGGAGTCCGCCCCATCGAGCGAGTAGCCTTCTCAACAACGGGCTTTGATGCCGCGGCCGGTCGGCTACACGTCACCACGTCGGCGATCAGCCAGCACATCAAAGCGCGAGAAACGATGAGGTACTGGGTAAGTCGGCAATTATGGCACGCCAATTGTGCCCAGTTTGGCGAATCCCGCGAAGCGCTACAGCCTGAAGGCCAGGAGGATCAGGGCGATGGAAGACAGTACAACGTCGTTGACGGGTGCCATTCGGAAGCCTAAGGGAGCCAGAGGGGGTGTCCATTATTGGTTGGAAAAGCACAGGTGCCATCGATAACTACTTCACCTCTGTGAACACCGGGTTGGCCTGAGCGATTGTCCGATCTAGACCGGACACTTCGACTGAAGTGAGTGCCCCGGGGCGACTAGCGGTGTCGGTGCTGATTATGCGGATGCATGGTTTTGCGTAGGCTCATGACGAAGCCTCGAGCGGCGTAGAAGGCGGTCACCACCGCAAGCAGGATCAACACGATGAACATCGGCAGCCAGTTAGTCCTGCTGTGGGACACATTCCACCAGATGACGGCGAACAGCACGACGCAGACAAACAGCACCACGTCGCGCCAGTTGCCCTGGTAGCCGCTGGCCTCCTGACGTAGCGAGCGGCTGCGGTCGGTGGCAGCGATGAGGTCATCGATGCGCACGTCGATGGTGCGCTGCAGTTCGGCCCGACGCGCGGTCTGCTCCGGCGGAATACCCTTCAGCAGGTCCTGATCCTGCTTGATGAGCCCGCGAAAGTCCGGAGCCTTGACCGGACCCTTCAATTGGCCGGCCGCCGTGGCCAGCAGTGCCCCACCTGCGATCGGAACCGTGCCCAAAGCAAGTCCGGCCAGACCAGACATACGCCCATCTCCTCCGTCACTTCATCACCACCGCACCCATCAGACCACGACCTGTGGCCGCATGCGCTGACGTCAACGTGTTGGCCGCCCGCGCCGGCGCACACGTCTGCCCAACTGGGCGCCGGTGTCTGGAGCGTGGCGAAAGCCGTGGGTATGGCCACTAGCGCCGTGACGACGCCAAGGGACGCCGTTGGCGACCGAAAGTAGGGAGTCATCGGATCCTTCGTAACGGCGGCCGGGTGCCCCACCTGTTGTGTTGTCATCACATGGTGGCCGTGTTACTGACGCGCCATGGCGAGGTTCATCCGGTCCTCGGGTGTGATCATGTGGTCGTGATTGTCGTCGCCGAGATCGATTTACACCCAATCGATTTCACTGCTGAACTTGTTGTCGGTGTCGGTGACCTTCGCTGAAGAGGAGAGTCTCCTCGTAGTTGCCGCACCCCATTAGGCAGGGCGCGCAGCGCCACCGCCGACTGAGCCGTTATCGGACCCACTGAGGGGCTGGGATCGCAGAGCGGTTCAAGGAGCCACTGAAACAGATCACCTCAGCGTCCCGGCTCTCCGGTTCCAGGTCAGTTCTTAAGGCTTCCCTCTTGCAGCATCGTCAGGGCCTTTTCGACGCTGAGCGTGCCAGACACCTGGCTCGGCGGGTACTCGGTAAATGTCGCGAGGAACTCTCCCACGATGTTTACCGCGGGCAGCATGGTCCACAGCTTCTCACCCCACCAGCGGCCGTAGAGCATGCCTTCAGTTTGGTAGCGCTCCCATGGGTCCCTCGCAGGTTGGTCACCACGGGAACGTTGGTCGAATCCTCTTTGCCGGTAAAGAGGTTGCCGACAATGGTCTTGAAGTTGAGCTTCCCTCCAGCACCGCGATGAGCAGTCCGGTCCGGGTGGCGAAGTACCGGTAGGGCAGCCCCACGTTCACCTCGGCCCGGCGGGCCACCGCTGCCACCTCAATCTCGCCGGTCGCTGCCAGCTCGTCGGTGGCTGCGCCGAGCAGCCTGTCCCGTGCCATGGCACCTCGCGATTTCACCGGTGCCACCATGCGACAACCGTAAGTTGAGTTCAACTCAAAATCAAGGTTGGCTGGTTCATCGGATGTCGACCCGCGTCTGTGTGCCGTGATCGTGGACCTACTCACCTTCGGCGGCAACGTAATTGAGATGCTCGACTACTCCGAACAGAGCCCACTCAACAGTATCGAGCGGTCACGCGGGTCTGAACGCCGAGGAGGGCGCGACTAGAGCAGATCGCCTGTGGTACGCTGATACTTCTTCAGTTCCAGAATACCCTCAGGCTGGAGGTACCAAATGCAGATGTCCTCGATCGCCTACGCGGCCGAATATTGGCTGGCCCCAGAACGGTTCTATGCACGCACCACAAAGCTCGGAGACCGCTTCCTGTTCAACCTGCCGGGCGCCGTCGACGCGTTCTGCGTCACGAATCCCGATGACGTTAAGAAGGTTTTCACGGCCAGCAATTCGATCCTTCAGCTGACGCCGGCGATGGACCGCTTCACGCCGCACCATGCCGTCTTCGGCGAGCACACGTTGATCAGCATGGAAGGCGACGAGCACCTCACTAACCGGCGCTACGCCAGCCCGCCGTTTCACGGTAAGGCGCTGAGGTCCTACGAGCAGGCCATGGTGCGCCTGACCGAAAAGGCGCTCGCCACCTGGCCGATGGGCGAGGAGGTCAGCTTTCGCGACCGCTCCGGTCCGATTGCGCTCGACATCGTCGCCGAGGTGATTTTCGGCGTCACTGACAAACAGCGCGGGCGACGCGTGCGTGACGCCGCGACCGCGTGGCTCGACTCGATCCGCAGCACGCGGCTCGCCATCCAAACCGCGTGGGCAACCAGCCGCGGCGGCAAGTGGACCGGAAACTACGACACCATCACCAACGCACGCCTCAAGACCGAATCGCTGGTCCAGGAGGAGATCGACGAGCGCCGCCGCACCGGAAACGACCGCAGCGACGACATTCTCGGCATCACGCTCGCCGTCCGCGACGACGAGGGCAATCCGATCCCCGACAACGCGCTGCGCGAGCAGATAGCGAGCCTGCTGATCGCCGGGTACGAGACGACGAGCCAGGCACTGTCCTGGCTAGGGAACGAGATCACCCGCCAGCCCGAGCTGCTCGAGCGCCTGACCGAATCAGCGCAGGGCGACGATCCGACCTGGATCGATGCGACGATCTACGAGGTCCTTCGCATGCATCCGCCCGCCCCCTTCAATGTCCGCTACGTGGTCGAGCCGTTTGCGCTCGACGACGTCGTGCTGGAGCCCGGGCGCATCGTCATGCCCTTCACCTACGCCCTGCACCGCCGGCCGGACCTCTACCCCGAGCCCGACCGATTCCAGCCGGAGCGCTTCATCGGCACACGACCCGGGACCTATGAGTGGATCCCGTTCGGGGG
>NZ_JBKQTQ010000105.1:0-4491 GCF_052143115.1 Mycobacterium sp. | reverse complement strand
CAGCCGCATCGGCGGCCACATAGATACCCGCGGCATCCCCGATGTTGGCCTGAGCGATATCCAGCAGGCTGTTGATTTTCGCGGCGGCCGCCACGAAGCGGGCGTGCGCGGCCTGAAACGCCGCCGCGGACTCCCCGGCGTGAAACGCCTGCGCCGACATGGCTTCCTGCTCGGCCTGACCAATCGTGCTGCGCATCAACCCCGCCTTGGCGGCAAACGCCGACTGCGAGGCCACCAACTGGGGAATATGAGCATCCAACATACTCATCGGTTAAATCCTTTCTCTAATCGATTACCGTTGCCACACAGGCACATTCAGCGATGATCCCCCTCCCCCTGCGGCACCTCGGGGTCCCACGTGCCCGGCAACATCGGCATACTCGCCCCTCCACCGAACTCGTCATCGGAAAGCGTAGCCAATCCCGCCGCCTGCGTGCTGCCCTTCGACACCGTTCCGGAAAATCCCAGGTTTCCGGCACCTTGATCCGAGGCCACCGTGGACACCGCTGGCTCACTTGGCGGCCCGTCCCAGTCCGGGTCGACATCGATATTCATGTCCATGAACTCGTCGCCATACTCGCGTTGGCTCACCTTCCGTCGCCGCCGCTGCCGAGTCCGCCCCGCTGCCGACGCCGCGGCCGCGGCAATCTCGGGTGCCTTTGTGGAACCACGCGACGTCGGCTCCTGAGTCTTGGCGCCCAGGCTCGTCCCCGCGCGGGCCCCGATACCGGGAGGGCCCACCACGTAGGGCGGCACAAAACCCGGGCCACCCGCGGCCGGCGGTGGTGTCGGTGCGGCGGGATTGGCAACGGTACTTGTAACGGACGCGGGAGAAGTGCCTGGGGGCGCGCCAGGTGCGGCGCCGGCAACCCCTATCGCCGGCGTGGGGGCCGTCGCGACGACCGGCAACACCGGGGGCGGGGCCGGGATGGGTGCAGGAGCGGCGGTCGGAGGCGGAATGGCAGCCAGCCCCGCCAGCCCCGCTAAGCCGCCCACGGTCCCGGGGGCGATCGCCGGGATTACGGCCGCAAAAAGCGCCGGATTCTGGCTCAGGAAGATTCCAACTTCTTCTATGTGAATCGGGAAATCGAACAGTTCCCAGCTGATCAGCCACTGGATAGCCTGCACCGGATTTGTCGCAAAGGTGTACCAGAAATTCTCAAAATCCTCAGTGAGTTCGAGGCCTCGAGCGACCCAAAAGGACAATTGGCCGGGGTTGACGTATGTGTCGTAGGTGGCTCCGTTGAGGGTGCCCCCGGCGGGGTCCCAGTTGTACCCGAAGTTCTGCAGGAATTGCGCAAGGGCGGTGTTGAACGGATTGCTGATCGTCGGGTCGTGGGCAAGTTGGCTATTTCCGATACCGAACTGTTCCAAGGCTTGCACGAGCCACTGCGGGATCCCCAGCGGGTTGTCATGGGATAGTCCGCCATAGGCATCACCACTAGCGGCGGGCTGTGCTGTCGCGGTAGATTTGACGATTTGCGGCGCCGGCGTGGTTGCCGGCGTCGACGCCACCGCTGCGGTGGACACCGCTTGATAAGTGCTCATCGTGGTAGCGGCCTGAACCCACATCCGCACATAGTCGGCTTCGTTGAGTGCGATCGGAATCGTATTGATCCCAAAGAAATTCGTTGCCGTCAACACCCCGTGAATCACGTGGTTGGCGGCCAACTCGGGCAGGGTCGGCATGGCCGCCAGTGCGGCGGTGTAGGCCGCGGCCGTGGTCTCATGCTGCGTAGCCGCGGCGGCACTGTTGGCGCTGGCCTGCGTCAACCAGGCCAAGTACGGGACGAACGCGGCCACAAACGACTCCGCGCTCGGCCCCTGCCATGCGCCCGCTTGCACCTGCGCCAACACCGCGCTGAGTTCCTCGGCCACTGACGTGTATTCGGCGCTCAACGAATTCCACGCCCCGGCTGCCGCCAGTAACGAGCCGGGTCCGGGGCCACTGCTCAACAACGTCGAATGCACCTCCGGCGGTGCGGCCATCCAGACAGGCGCCGTCATCGTCAGTAACCCGCGATGTGATACGACGCCGCCGCCGCCGCATCACGTGCCGCATAGCCGGCGCCCGAATCGCCCACCCCGACACCGGCGCGACCAAGCTCTTCCGCGCCTTGGGCCACTGCCGCTGAATGTTCGCCGCCGCGAACGCTGAACCCCGCCGCGTTCTGCAGCGACACCGGATCGGCGGCAGGAGGCGCCACAGCCGTGATCAGCGGGGCCGCACCGGAATTGGCAGCGGCCAGACGCGCGGTCAACGCTTCGATCGCTGCACTGGCACCGGCGAGACCTTCGGGAACGACACGCAACGTCATGACAGCAACTCCTCGGTCATGGGCCGAATGGCCGAGATGAATATGATTTTCATTAAGATTAATACCACACGGCCGCGGGATTAGAAACTCGACGGCCGCGTGTTGCCGCGCGAGGCCGGCCAGCCGCTCTAACGAGGCGATGCCAGCAAGCGATAACCGGGCTCGGCGAAGCGCTCGGCGGCCTTACGCATCGCATCGGTCATCAGGCGGCGCTCGGAGGCATCCCTGTCAAAGATCCGAGGTGATGGGTCCTTGGAGTAGAACCGGGATTCCTCGATCATGCGTTCAATTGCCACAGCGTCGATCTCGAGCCCGAAATGCGGGGCTGCGCGCTGCCAAACCGCCCCGGGCAAGTCGGCATAGTCGATCGACAGACGCCCCGCAGGATCGGTCGCCGCCGCCTCCAGCATGGCGCCGAGTGCGCGAGCCGCAAACTCGACGCGCGCTCTCGCCGGAACCGACGCCGGATCGAGGCCGAAAAGCCCCGCGGACCGAGACGGCGTAACCCCGAGCCCAAGCCAGCCCGGCGGCGTGGCCAGGAGCGAGGCCAGGACGTGCGCCGGCTCGCGCTGGACCCAGACCCAAGGCGTCTCGGGGAAGGCGGCCGCCAGGACCGCCCGGCGGCGGATATTCCAGCTGGTGCATTTGAGGACCAAGTGCCGTTCGTCCCCGTGCCGGCATCGGCCCAGCGCACGCACCAAAAGCCGCACCAACCGGACCAGCGTGGCCTCGCTGACCCGACCGGGGTTGAGCCCGAGGAGCGCGTTCAACGGCGAGGGCTCGGCGAGGACGACGGCCCCCGGAAGTGTCCCCAGCAGCCGGGACACCAGAGTGGACCCGCAGCGCGACAGGTGAAAGATCATGCCCGCGGGCTCGAGCGACGGCTCGTTGTCCAGGATGATGAGGGCTTCGAGTCCGGTCCTGACGAGCGGCCGGGCGCGTGGACCGGACGCCCAGCGGGCGACGGTCTGGTCGAAAAACGGTTCGACGAAGCGTTCTTCGGAGAGATCGGCCCAGTCGACCACCGGGGCCGCACCGGAAAGGTCGAATCTGATTGGCGTCCAACGTGCGAGTTCGGCGAGTTCCATCAGTCGTCCGGTAGCCGGACCAGGAATCCGGTCACGATCAGGGTTCGGGCCAGTTCTGTCTGCTGCGCCGCAGACAGCCCTGGCAGATCGCAAACCCGAAACGGCTCAGTACTTTTCGAGAGAAACTGCAATGCCTCTTTGTGGTCGGGAGCGGCATTTATCACTAGTTGCGCAAAGTGCAGCGCGACGCCGTCGGAGGTGTCTGTCACCCGCGAATAGAGCGGTTGGTACTTTCGCACTCGGGCGTGGCCAACGATCCCGACCGCGGTCAAGATCGCCTGTCCGACTGGCGAGGGTTGACCACGCTTGACGAGGTCATCTTCCAGCGAACCGAGACCTTCCGCGATGACGTTCGGCTGTTCGAGGGCTTCGGCGACGTCGCGCACGAGGGCGCCGAGACTGGCCCGTACGTGTGGGTCGTCGAGGTACCGGGGCGGCAACTGGGTGTGGACGCGGTCATCGGAGTAGCTCAGCGCGTTAAGCGCTCGGGTGACAAGCATGAGGAGCGTGGGCGCGTGGAGGCCGACGGTCAAGTGGACCGATACCTCCGAGGTTGCTTCGGCCGCATGAACTCGGCCGCGTGGCAGGTAAAGCACGTCGCCGGCCTCCAGGCGCACGTCGGTGGGCGACGGGAGCGCGTCCGTCACAATCGGCTCCTGGCGACACATCTGGTGCGGTGCTATGTCAGCGCCGTTGTACAGGTGCCAGATCTTGGATCCCCGAATCTGCACGATCAGCACGTCGTGCTCGTCGTAGTGGGTGACAAAGCCTTGGGATTCGGGTGGCGTGACGTAGGCATTGACCTGCGTCGTGAAGTTCATCTCGACTTCGATGGCGTGCGACAGCGAGGCGATCGTGCGCACAAATCGCTCAATACTGCCCAGCACGATCGTGTAGCCGTCGGCAAAATCTTTGCCGATGCCGGCGACATCGAAACCGCCATCGGCAAGCCGGTAGATGTGTGAGTCCTTTTTGTCGTTCTCCCGGACCAGGCGTACCAACGACCGATCCGGCCGAAACAACCCCACCAGCTCGTCAACTGAGGCCGAACCGTCAAACAGGCTGTCGAAGTATTCCGGGCAGTT
>NZ_JBKQTQ010000104.1:0-19260 GCF_052143115.1 Mycobacterium sp. | reverse complement strand
CGGGGCCCAGGTAATAACGCCACATCAGATCCGCTGCCTCGCTGTCGAAAGCGGGGCTGGTGCAGAACTCGGCCTTCGACGCGGTTTCCCGATCGTCCAGCACCGGCTGGTGCAGAAGCTGGAATACGACCGCCGGCAGTGAGCCGTCGGCGGTACCGTGAGCCAGGCAGGCCGCCAGGGTCGCACCGGCGCTGCTGCCCCCCACCGCCAAGCGCGCGGGGTCGACGCCCAATTCAGTCGCATTGGCCGTCACCCATCGCAGCACGGCACTCGCGTCGTCGAGGGCGGCCGGATATTGATGCTCCGGGGCCAGCCGGTAGTCGACCGACACCACGGTGCAGCGACCGCGTCGGGCGAGCTCCACGCACTGCCGATGATCGGTGTCCAGGTTTCCCAGTGCGAAGCCGCCGGCGTGGCAGTAGACGATCGCCGGTGCCGGATCCGCTTCGGCGCCAGAGTAGATACGCACCGCTGCGCTGCCGGATTCGGCCACCACGGTGTCCTCGACGATCCGCACGCTTTGCGCGTCAGTGTGTTCGGCGGCCTCGCGGCGGCGCTGGTTGAACGGTTCGCGCATAAGTTGAATCGAGTTCAGCGAAAAGTCGGTCCGCGCCGTCGCAATTGCGCGCAAGGCGGGATCCAACCGCCCAAGGCCATCCACTTCCGTCATCGACTGCCTCGCGCGGAACGGATTTCGGTGCCGAGTCGCAGATGTGGTTGTAAACCCTGCTCGTCGACGCAGCGCTCGAAGTACTTCAGGATCTCCGGCTGCGGCGACCACAGCCGCGACCAGTGCGGGTTCAAATCGAAGGAGTACGAGTACAGATGCGACTTGACGTCACAAGCCAGCCCGGGATAGGTGTTGATCCGCCACGTTCCACCGACTCCGTCTTCCCGATCGAAGATGGTGAAGTCCCGAAAGCCGGCCCGCGCCAGCAGTATTCCCAAGGCGATGCCGCCGGGGCCGGCGCCGATGATGCCGACCGACAGCGTCGCCTTCATTGGATTTTCAGGCATTGGCCACCATCGATGACGAGTTCCGAACCGGTGATGAAGGAAGCCTGGTCGGAGACCAGGAAGGCGACCGCGTCGGCTACCTCGGACGGCTGGCCGATCCGCCCGCTAACCGACGTTGCCGCCAGCCGCGCCTGGGTCTCGTCGTCGAGCATCGGCGTCGCGATAGGTCCGGGAAACACCGCGTTGACTCGAATTCCCGCTGGCGCAAGTTCAGCCGCCGCGGCCTGGGTCAGGCCGCGCAGCGCCCACTTGGACGAGCCGTACGCAATGTGGTTCGGGAACGGCCGGATCGCGCCGGTGCTGCAGGTGTTGACGATGGCTGCACCGGTCGCGGCGCGCAACCGATCGACTGTCGCCTTGATGCCCAGGAATGCGCCCAGACAGTTGACCCGCCAAGCCTTTTCGAATCCCTCGAGCGACTCGTCGCCGATCGAGGCGCGGTGCAGCACGCCGGCGTTGTTGACCAGGGCGGTCAACGATCCGAACTTGTCGACGGTGACCGCGACGGCCTGCTGCCATCCCGACGGCGACATCACGTCCAGCGGAATCGCGATCACCGCGTCATCGCCGAGGCCGTCGACCGCGCTGGCGAGTTCGGTGGCGCTGACGTCGCAGGCTGCGACGAAGAACCCGTCTGCGTGCAGCCGTTGGGTAATGGCCCAGCCCTGGCCGCGGGCGGCTCCGGTTACCAGGGCGACGCGCTGGTCGGTCGTCACGATGTCGTGACCTCCGGGCGGTCACCGAGCCCGGCGCTGGTGATGAACCGGCATCGCCGGCGACGGAATCGCCAGCGTCGGCCGTCGCGGCTCAGCTCGTCGTCGAACAGGGCGGGCCGCAGCCGCAGCGTGCCGGCTTCGACGAGCAGCACCTGGGAGCGCGCTGTCGCGATGTCGCCGAATATGTCGATGCTCGACACTCCGGTCAGGTGCAGGCCGCGCGGCGCGGACTCGAACATGGCGCGGATCTGGTCGCGTCCGCTGAATTCCCGGCCGAACACTACGAACTCGCCATCGTCGGTGAAGAGGTCTAGGCATCGGTCGATGTCGTCGGTGTCGAGAGCCAACGCGTAGCAGGCCAACAGGTCGCGGATCGCACGGTCGTCATCGGCTCGATTGTCGGTCACTGGTAGCTACCCGCGGGTGAGCTGCCGGTGGGTGCATCGTGCGCGGTCGCTTCCTTCAGGCCTGCCGCGGCACCGCGCCGCAACGCCTGCGATTCCGATGCCAGGGTGATCATCTGAAAACCCAGCTGTGCCATGGCGTGACCGACTTTGCCATCCCCGGCATGGATGCCGGACACCAATCCGGCGGCGGACGCGGCGCGCTCGATGTCGGCGATCGCGTCGCGCACGGCTGAGTGAGACGCTGCCTTGGTGACTTCGACGCCCATCGAGATCGCCAGATCGGCGGGTCCGACGTAGATTCCGGAAAGCCCAGGCACAGCGCATATTTCATTGACATCGGTAAGCGCCGCGGCGGTTTCGATCATGGCGAACACGCTGACGCGGGACTCCAGCGCGACGATGTCGTAGCCAAGGCTGGCCCGCAGCGGGCCGAAGCTTCGGACACCGGCGGGCGGGTATCGGGTCGCGGCCACGGCCGCGGCTGCCTGCTCGGCCGATTCGATCATCGCGACGATGATGGCGTCGGCGCCCGCGTCGAGCACCCGCCCGATCGGCGCCGGGTCGACAGAGGGCAGCCGCACCGCCGTGCCGATCGGCACGTGTTCGAGGCGGCGCAGGATGTTGGCAATGTCGGCGTCGTCGAGGTAGCCGTGTTGGGCGTCAAAGCCGACATAGTCGTATCCGGCCCGGGCGAATTCCTCTGGCCCGATCGACGTCGGCCCGGTGATCCAGCCGCCCCAGACGGATTTTCCGCGGGCCAGCGCCTGCTGCAGGTGGCTTGCAGTCATGCCGCACCCGATTCGGTGATCGCGATTTTCACTCGTCCGGGCTCCGGCCGGCAGGCCAGTTCGAATGCGGCCTGAACGTCGTCGATGCCGAAGGTGTGGGTCAGATACGTTGCCAGCAGCCCGGGATGCTCAGCGGCGAATTTGCTGGCGAGGTCGAGCATCCGTCGACGATCAAGTGTCACACCGGATTTCAGCGTCAGGTTGTTGCGCAGCATCGTCCGCAGGCTGATCGGATAGCTGTCGTCGTCGGTGACCCCGAAGTAGAAGACGGTGCCACCGGGACCGGCGGCTTCGATCGCGTGGTTGAGGGTCGCCACCTGATGACCGACGGCTTCGATCACGATGTCCGGCCGGTCCTCGCGAGCCAGCTGACTGACCCACCGGTCGCTGGTGGCCCGCGCAAAAGTGTCGACGCCGAACTTTGCGGCGATGCCCGTGCGGTCGACCGGATCGATACCGGTGACGTGCCGCGCGCCTGCCGCTTTGGCCGCCCGCGAGAACAGCAGGCCGATAGAGCCCTGCCCGATGATGCCGACATGCCGGCCGTCGAGCGCGGGCAGCTGCTCGACGGCGTAGAGCACACAGGCCAACGGTTGCAGGCCGATGGCCTGCGCGGGGGTGAGCGCCGGATCGTACGGCGCCAGCTGGTCGCCGTCGGTCACCACACGCTCCATCAACCCGTCGAACGCGGACGCCCAACCCACCACCCGATCACCAGGCCGGTGCTCGGGATGGCGGCTGGCGATGACTTCCCCGACGACTTCATGGATCGGGTAACCGTCTTTCTCGGCGGCGCTGTGGCCGTCGTCGCCCGGAAGTCGGCCGCGCACACCACGAAAGGCCGGAATGTCGCTGCCGCAGACCCCGGCGGCCAAGAACCGCAGCAGCACCTGGCGGTCGCCGAGGCACTCGGGTGTCTTCTCAGGGATCGATGTCCGCTCGAACAGATACGGGGCGACGATCCGGTAGGACCACATTTCAGACCTCCACCGGCAGCCTGCTCCAGCCCCATTGGAAGCTGGACGGCGGACGGAATGCGGACTCCTCGATGATCCGGTAGTCCGGCACCCGCCGCAACCATTCTTCAACCATGATGGCGATCTCGAGACGAGCGACGTGGTAACCCAAACAGAAGTGCTGGCCCCGGCCGAACGCCAGCGAGCGTTGGATGGGCCGGTTCCAGATGAATTCGTCCGGTTGCGGGTACTCGCGCTCGTCGCGGTTGGCCGAAGCCAGCAGGGTGATGATCCGCTGGCCCGGCTCGATCGTGGTGTCGTGGATGGTGAACGGCTTGCGCGCGGTCCGGGCGAACCACTGGGCGGGCGCGCAGTAGCGGATCATCTCCTCGCGGGCGACGGGCACGTTGGCTTTGGCGTCCGCCCGCACCGCAGCGAGTTGGTCGGGATGACGCAGCAGCTCCCACAACCCGTGGGCCACGATCTTGGGGACGGTTTCGGTGCCGCCGATGAACACGCACAGCATCTGGGTGGCAACTTCGGCATCGTCGAGCGCGCGGTCGTCGGGCAGCCGGTAGTTCATCAGACCGTCCACCACCGGCAACGGGTTGTCCGAAGAGTTGGCACGCCGCTTTTTCACCGACGGGATCAGGTAGTCCAGGTAGTTGGGCCGCGCCTGCGCGGTGTCGACGCCGCTGCCGGGTTCCGCGAGGCTGCCCGCATTGACCGAGGCAAGCACCTGCGACGCCAAATCCACTGGTATTCCAAGGAATTCACATACCACGGAGGCGGCGACGATTCCGCCGTACTCCTGGGTCAGGTCGAACGTCCCGCGGGGTAACAGCTCGTCGAGACGCTCGTTGGCAAGTTCGCGGATCCGGGTCTCCAATTGCGCGGCCGCTTTTGGCCGGAACGGCTTGCTGTGCGCCTGCCGGACGCCGTCGTAGATCGGCGCATCGAAGACCGCGTGAAAAGGCAGCGGATGCCACGGCGGGTCGGCGACCGGCCCGTCGTTGTGGTGGGCCAGGGTCGAGGCCGGCGGCAGGGTGCCCTCCGAGGCGACGAACGTTCCGTCGTTGACCGCCAGCACGTCCCAGATATCGGCGAACCGCGACAGCGCAAAGGCATCCCACTTGTCCAGGTAGTAGACCGGGTGGTGCTCGCGTAGCACCCGGTAGTAAGGCAGCGGGTCCGCCATCACCGCCGGATCGAACGGGTCGTACGAAAAATCCTGCAGTGCGGCGGTTTTCATTGCAGCGGCGAAGGTGGTAGGGCCTGCAGGATCGAGTCTTCCCAGCCGTCGCGAAGCGCCGGAGCGACGCTCATCCAGGTGACGATCTCGGCGGGCGGGTTGTCCTTCCACGACGGATAGTGCTCGGCGAAACAGTCCCAACCACCGTCGAGCGCCCAGTAGTGGATGACCTCGTTGTAGCGGAAGGTGGTGGTGAACGAACCCAGCCACCGCTTGCCGGTGCGCTCCGACCACGGGACGTACAGCCGCTCCAACTCGCGGATGTAGTCGTCTTGACGGCCGGGTTTGGTCTGCATGATTTCTTGAATCACCACGGACGCGCTGAAATTGGCGTCACGCAACTGGGCGAGCGTCTTGTTGCTCGGCCCCGGGTACACGATTCGCCCCTCCCCCGAGGCGCCGGTGTCGGCGAGGAATGCCGACCATTTCCCGGCAGCCGCCTCGTGGCTGCCGCCGCGTGCCTGCGCCGCCCCGATGCGCGCATAGTCGGCGAACGCGTCGATCTCCCAGATGATGGTGACCTGCGGCCAATGTCCGTTGAACGGGGTGGCTTCCCACACGCAGAACAACCGGGCGCCCAGTTCTTCCATCATCGGCTGGTAGGTGTCGACGAATACCTCGGTGAAGCGGTCGCTTGTTCCAGAGCCCAGCGCGATCGTCTCGTGCAGGTAGAGCAGCGTGTGGCTGTGGTACCTCCGCATCAGCCGACCGGGATCAGTTCGGAATCGACCGGTAGACAGGCCTTCATGTCACTGCGCATTGTCTCGGTGGGGCCGACCGTAGCCGAAACGCCGGCCGCGGTCAGGGCATGACGTTTGAATGCGCGCGCAGCGGCGCTGAGCACATGCTGCACCGTCGTTGTCCGGTGCCCGATGGCCAGTGGCCAACCGTCATGCCAGAGGGTGACTTCCGTCATCCAGCGATCGAGCGCGTTGAGCACCTCGTGGCGAATTCGGATATCCGACGCGAACATGTCCGCGCTGACCGCCAGGCCGCGGGCCGCGCACTCCGTGCTCGCGGGCGGCATCTGTGACGCGAGGTCAAATGCGTGCATTCCCAGGATCTGCAACGGGCGGGTATCGGATGGCTGCGGCAGCAGCACCGTGACCTCCCAGCCGGCCCGCACCCGGTCGTACAGCCACCCGCCGACGGAGCACACCACGTCGGCGGGGCTGGAGGCGACGACGTCGAGGCGATACTTGACCGCGCCACCGTCGCGGTGCGGTGCGGTCGGCCGCAGTTTCTCGAAGTCCACCTCGAAGGTCTTCATCGCATCCCTTAAGCAGATCGAACGTCCCACCGATTCCCGGACTCATCCGTCCCGGCCGACCCAGCGTGACACTTTTACGTCAATCTGTAAAGCTTCGATCGGGTCACGAGGTGCGCCGTGCCGCCAGTTCGGCGAGAACTTCGTCGGTGTGCGCACCAAGATCCGGCGCGGTGGAACGCGGTGCCCACGGCGTGCCGTGGAAATCCGCCGGTGTCGCGACCATGGGAACAACGGCGTGCCCATCCGGCACGTCGACCATGCCGCCGGCGGCGTGGAACTGCTCGTCGGCGACGACATCCTCGATCGTGTTGACCGGCGACCAGAAGAAATCCGGTTCACCCGCGAAGATCTCCGCCCATTCGTCAAGAGGCTTGGTGGCAAAGATCTGGTCCAGCTCGGCAATCAGTTCGACGCCGTTGACGGCGCGTAACCGCGCGGACGAAAAGCGCGGATCGGTCAACCAGTCGGCGCGGCCGACGGCTCGGCACAACGGCGGCCAGTGCCGCTCGGCTTCCAGCCCCACGATCCAGAACCGCCGGCCATCCCCTGCGGTGTAGTTGTTCATGCACGGGTTGCCCATCGTCTCCCGTTGTCCGACGGCGATGGGCTGACCCGCCATCAGGTAGGTGTTCAGATCGAAGCTCACCGTGTAGGCACCCTGCCGATACAGCGAGGTCGTCACCAGCTGCCCGGAGCCGGTCCGGTCCCGGGCCACCAACGCCGCGCAGATCGCCGCCGCCAGCGTCATGCCGGCGCTGTGATCGCCCATACCGCCGCGTTGGAAGGGCGGCGTGTCACCGGGCCGGGTGAGCAGATGGGCCACCCCGGCGCGCGACCAGAACGCCGCGATGTCGTAGGCCGCCCGGTCGGCGTCGGGCCCGGTTTCGCCGTAGCCGGTGATCAGTCCGTAGACAAGCCGCGGGTTGTCCGGCGCCACCGACGCGAAGTCAAGCCCAAGCCGCTGCAACGCGCCGGGGCGGATGTTGGTCACGAACACGTCGGCGCCGCTGATCAATTCGACAGCGGTGGCACGGCCACTGTCGGTGGTGAGGTCGAGGACGACGCTGCGCTTCGAGCGGTTGTCCATCTCGAACGGCGGGCTGATGTCGATATCGAGGCCCAACATCCGGCCGAACAACCGCCCGGGATCGCCGGTCGGCGGCTCGATTTTGACCACGTCCGCACCCCAATCGGCGAGGATGCCACCTGCCGCGGGGCCAGCCACCCAGACGCCGAGCTCAACGACTTTGATGCCTTCCATCGGTCCGGCCATGCCCGGCATCCTCTCACCGATGCCGTGCCGGGCGATGCCAGTTGATGCCCGCTATACGCTGACCACCAGGATGAGCACGACGGACCGGGAGGCTTTGTGAGTCTGGTCGCCGGGCGCGGGCCGCTCAGCAACGAGCCCGCCGGCTGGTTTTCGCCCCGTGACGATCTGAAATTGCCCCGTGATGTCGTCTATGTCGAACCGCATCCCCGACGCGTTCAGGCTTTCCGCGGCGGGCGCATGGTGATCGACACCGAGCGGGCGCTGTTGGTGCACCGGCGAAATCGCCCGCTTAGCTACGCATTTCGCGCCGACGAGGTGCATGGTCTGCCCGGTGAGCCGGTTCCGGAGGCGCCTGGATTCGTCCACGTGCCGTGGGACGCGGTGGACAGCTGGGTTGAAGAGGGGCGGACGCTCGTGCACTACCCGCCCAACCCGTACCACCGCGTCGACTGCCGCCCCACCACGCGTCGTCTGCGCGTCACGATCGCCGGGACCACGCTGGTGGACACCGACGACACCGTGATCGTGTTCGAGACGGCGCTGGAACCTCGCCTGTACGTCGATCCGTCGCACGTGCACACCGACCTGCTGCGGCAAACGGACACCTCGACATACTGCAATTACAAAGGGGTCGCGACCTATTGGTCAGCCGTGATCGGCGAGGCGAAAGTTGAGGACGTGGCGTGGAGCTACCAAGACCCGCCACCGGAAAGCCTGCCCATCAGGGGATTTCTCAGCTTCGACGCCACCCGCGCTGAAGTTCTTGCCGAACTGCCTGACTCGGTGGCGCCTCAAGACCTCGGCGGCGAATAGTTCGGGCGGCCGAGCCCCAGCGCGTGCTGGGCGATCATGTTGCGGAACACCTCCAGGGTGCCGCCGTAGATACCGGTCGGTGAGGCCAGCCGGAAAATGTATTCGGCGCCACCGTCGTCGGCGGCTCCGTTGGTGTCGACCGGCAACGCCGACGCGGCACCCAGCACGTCCATCAGCTCCGGCGCGACATCACGCATGGTCTGTGCATTCGCCACCCTCCCGAACATTCCCGGGGTGCTCAGCGCCGCCTCGGTGCGAGCGATACTGCGGCCCAGCCGATACGCGACCGACTTGTCGTCGAGCAGCCGTCGGCCGTCGACGCCCGGTTGGGCGACCAACGCGGCGATCCTGTCGATCGCCTCGGCCATCAGGGTCAGGTGTTCGCTCATCACTGCGATTCTCTGCAGGCCGTCGTCACCGCCGTCAACGGTGCCGTGCTCGACGTCAAGCGCCCCCCGCAGCACCGCCCACCCGCCGTTGACGTCACCGATCCGGTATTTGTCGTCGACCCGCACGTCGCTGTAGTAGACGGCGTTGGTCCGGTCGCCGTCGATGGTGCGGATGGGCTGGATCTCGACGCCCGGCGAGTCCAGCGGCACCAGGAACATGGTCAGGTTCTTGTGCTTCGGCGCGTCCGGATCGGTGTTGGTGAGCAGGAAAACGTATTTGGCGTTGTGGGCATTGGAGGTAAACATCTTGGAGCCGTTGATAACCCAGCATCCGCCGTCGCGAACCGCGCGGGTCTTGCACGTCGCCACATCGGAGCCGCCCTCCGGCTCGGTGTAACCCAGGCACAGCCGGATATGGCCGGACAGCACCCCGGGCAGCACCTCATCGGCGAGCTCGGCGGATCCGAACTGCTGCACCTTCCGAGCCACCATGGCGGTGGTGCCCCAGTGGAACCACGGGGTGTGCGCGCGGCCGATCTCCAAATCCCAGATCCGCCGGCGCAGCGAGCTGAAGCCGCCCTCGGATGCGTCCTTCCAGTCGGCGGCCAAATAGCCTTCGGCGCCGAACGCCAGGTGCACACCCGCGTCGAAATTCTCCCCGGTTTCCCGATCGCGTCGGCGCACCTCGTCGGTGACGTGGACGCCGAGGAAGGCCCGCAACCGATCACGGAATTCCTGGTCATCCGTGGAGAGCTCAACGACGGAAAAGTCCATGACTGCTACAGCCGCGCCTCGGTTTTGATGGCGGTGTCGGTGGTGCGCAGCGGGCGAATCATCGCCTCCTGCGCGAACGACGCGATCAGCTCACCCTCCTCGGTGTGCACGGCGCCGCGGACATAGGACATGCCCGCGCCGACCTGGGTGCTCTCATGCGTGTACAGCAGCCAGCCCGACCATGACACCGGCTCGTGGAAGCTCACCGTCACCGTCAGCGGCGCGGTGGACACGGTCAAATGCGACTGGCTGGTGCCGATGCCTTCGTGGGCGCGCATCGTGGTCGAGATGCCCAGATGCCCGGTGAAATACGCGATCAGCGCCTTGGCCAAATCGTCGCGGGTCGGGATCGGGTCGTAGTGCAGCCAAGCGTATAGCTCCGGCGGGCCGACTTCGTCGGGGCTGTTGATGTCGACCACGTCGACCAGCCGGAGCTCCCGCCCGACCATCGGCATCGGCGAGAAGTTCGCATCCGCGGGCGCCACCACGTCGGGACGGGGCAGCTGGTGGCGGATGACATCGGCCGACGGCACATCGGCGAAGGCGGTGAAGGTGATGCAGCGTCGGCCGTTCTGTTGCACGCCGACGACCGCGGTGGCGGTGGAGCGGCCCTCGTGGACGACGTCGATGTCGAATTCAACGGGCTGCCCGACCATGACAGCGCGCGAGAACACCGCGTGCACCGACCGAACCGACTTGTCCGCAAACCGTTTTGCCACCGCGACGATCGCTTGGGCCAGCACCTGCGTGCCTTCCACCACCTGCCGTTCGTCCTCGCCGGCGATCCCGGTGTCCCCGCTGAAGTGGTCAGGCGCTTTCGCGCGCACATCGAACAAGTCGAGCAGGCCGGTAACCGACCAATGCGTCTGCTCAGATTCCGTGGTCACTCAGCGAGCGTGACATTTCCACCGAATCTTGTAAAGGCTTATCCGCCGCACACTCGATCTCAGCCGGCGTCGATCACCAGGGTCTGGAATCGCTCGATGGTGTCGATGACGTGCGCCAGGCTGTCGCCCGGCAACCCCACCTGCAGCCAGGTGACGCCGAGCGCGGCCAGCTTCTCCATGCCGGTCAGGTAGGCGTCCGCGTTGAAGTCGTCGTCTGCCGGGCTGCCGCCGTCGAAATTGGTGAAGACCACGTCGAACTTCGACCAGTCCCGGCCGGCTTCGTCAACACGACGACGCAGGTCGGCGATGCCGTCGGCGAGGACTTCGACCGAGTCGATGCTCGCGGTGCGAGCAGTCTGAGCCAGGGCGGGAGGCGCGGGGAACGGACACCACCCGTCGCCCTTGTGCGCGACGCGCCGCCGCGCGGCTGCGGTGTTTCCACCGACCCAGATCGGCGGATGCGGCTCGCTCACCGGTCGGGGGTGGGCGGTGATCCCGGTGGCGGTGAAGTGCTTGCCCTCGTACGAGACGTCATCGGTGGTCCAGATGGCCCGGATCACGTCCAGGGCTTCATCGAACAGCTCGGCCCGTTGCTCGTAGTCAACGCCCAGGGCGGCGAACTCCCGCTTGAGATAACCGACTCCGACCGCGAGGGTGAATCGACCACCGGACAGCAAATCCAGCGACGCACCAGACTTGGCCACTACGAACGGATTTCGATACGGCAACACCACAATGTTCGGAATCAGCCGCAATGTGGTGGTCCGAGCCGCGGCAAAGCCCAGCGTCACAAACGGGTCCAGTGAATCGTGTCCGCCGGCCTCGAGCCAGCGCTGCGTCGGAGCGGGGTGGTCGGTCAACCCGAAGCCACCGAAGCCGGCTGCTTCCGCTGCCGCCGCTACTGCGGCGATGCCGTCGCCGCTGACCAGTTCCGGGTTGTACGGGTGGCTATGCATGGGGTGGGTGATGGTGAAATGCATCTGCCGCTTTCCTTAGCTGAGCGCCGAGAAGTATCCCTGCAAAATTACTGCGTGACACTTATACGATAATCTGTAAAGTTAGCCGGGCGGCCGCCCGGTCGGATCGAGCGCCACAGGGAGGTGACGCAGTTGGGCATTGTGACCACGAGTTCGGAAACCGCCTTCGCTCGATCGCCCGAGACCATCTACGACTTCGTCACGAACCCGGCGAATTGGACCAAGACCCGCGATCGCGATGCGGCCAAAGTTGTGGATGTTCAATTCCGTTGGGCCGCTTGGCCATGACCGCGACGGCAACGGCGGTATGGAGGGCCGTATCACGGTCCAATACCGGTTCACCAGGCCGGGCGAGGAGATCACGCTGTTCACCCGGACGATGACGATTGAGGCCTACAAACACGCGCCGCTGCCCGACGCGTTGTTCCAGCAAGTCAACCCCGCCAAGATCGACGCCTACCACGCGGCGATCGCACGAGAATTGGATGCGGTCGATGACGGCGACCGTTGAGGGGCTGACGCCACTGGCCACCGGCTTCTGCTTCGGTGAAGGCCCGCGCTGGTTCGAGGGGCTGCTGTGGTTCTCCGACATGCTCGGCGAGGCCGTGCACACCGTCGACCCGGGTGGCTCGCTGACCACGTTGCCACTGCCCGGGCATTCGCCCTCGGGGCTGGGATTCCGGCCGGACGGCTCACTGCTGATCGTGGCGACCGAGAACCGGCAGCTACTGCGCTACGACGGTGAAAGCGTCATCACGATCGCCGATCTGAGCGATGTCGCACCGGCCGACCTCGGCGACATGGCCGTCGACCACCTCGGACGCGCCTACATCGGGTCGCAGGCCTTCCAGGGCGGCGTCATCGTGCGCGTCGATCCGGACAACAGCGTGCGGGTGGTCGCGCAAGATCTGGACTTCCCGAACGGTATGGCGATCACGGCCGACCACAAGACCCTGATCGTCGCGGAGTCGGTCGGCCGGCGACTGAGCGCGTTCAGCATCGGCGGCGACGGCGGGCTGTCGGACCGACGGGTCTTCGCCGACGGTCTCGACGGGCCACCCGACGGCATCAGTCTCGACGCCGATGGCGGCGTGTGGACGGCGATGACGCTGGCGCACCAGTTCGAGCGCATCGTAGAGGGCGGCCCCAATGGACAAGTCACTCATCGCATCGACATCGGCGACCGCGCCGCGATCGCCTGCGTGCTCGGCGGCTCCGCGCGGCGCACGTTGTTCATGTTGTCGAGCACCGACGCCTATCCCAAGCGGTTGATCGGTACCCGGCTGTCTCGGCTCGACACGGTGATCGTGGATACTCCTGGCGCCGGCCTGCCCTGAAAGGTGAACGATGACCGATTCCTATTACGAGGTGATCGATGACGCCGACCCGTCGGGCGAAAAATTCTGTGCCACAGACCTGGTAAGAAGCACTTGGTCGGCGGCACTGCAGCATGCCGCACCGGTGTCGGCGCTGTTGGTCCGGGCGCTCGAGCGCTGCACGGCCCGCGACGACACCCGGCTGAGCCGGGTCGTCATCGACTTGCTGGGTCCGGTTCCGGCTGAAGGTGATTTGTGGGTTCGCTCGCAAGTCGAGCGCCCCGGCAAGCAGATCGAGCTGATCAGCGCCGAGATGCTGGCGCTGGGTCCCGACGGTCAGCTCCGGCCGACAGCCCGGGCCAGCGGATGGCGGCTGCAGCAGCTCGACACCGCGGAGTTGATCCACGCGGCCGAACCGCTGCCGCGTCCAGTTAGCGAAGCCCGCAGCCGCAATCTCGAAAAGGATTGGGACCGTAACTATGTGCACAGCCTGGACTGGCGCTGGCTGACCAAACCCCTGAACGATGGTCCGGGAGAATCCTGGATCAAGCCGACGGTGAACCTGGTCAACGGCGAGGCGATGACGCCGTTGGAGCGGCTGTTCGCGGTGGCCGACTGCGCCAATGGCATCGGCTCCAAACTCGACATCCGCAAGTGGACGTTCCTGAACAACGACCTCGTCGTCCATGTGCACCGGATTCCCGACGGCGACTGGATTGGCATCCGTGCGGAAACCAATTACGGGCCAGACGGTATCGCTACGACGGTGGGCACCCTGTTCGACGAGACCGGAGCTGTGGGCAGCATCCAGCAGTCGGTGCTGGTGCGCCGACGCCCGCGCTCTTAGACCAGCGCCGAGATCGACACTAGCGCAGTTTTTTTCGTGATTTTTCGCACTAGCGTCGATCTCGACGCTAGTTGGGTCTAGGCTCCTTCGCCAATGTCGATGCGGAGATCGGTGGGATGACGTCGACGACGCGCAGGTGCGTCCGGGGCGAGGCGAGCACCGTCGCGATCAGACATCCGACGTCGCCGGGTTTTATCCCACCGCCGGTCGATCGGATGATCGAGGCCCGCACGCCGGTTCCGACGAATTCGGCGTCCAGGCCGGCCACCCACGCTTCGAGCATCCGATCTGCCGTCGCCGGCGACGGCCCGACCAGACTGGGGCTGATCAGCAACACGTCACCACATCGGTTGTCGATCATCTGCGGGATGACTTGTGCCGCAAGGTGTTGCGCGCCAATCCAGGAACCGTTGATCAGGCCCGCGGCGCTGACCAGCACGTCGACCGACCCGATCAGGTAGTCGGCGGACTCGACGAACCGATCGATGGAGGGCGGATCGGCCAGGTCCAGGTAGGCGGCGAAGGCCGCCGCGCCATCGGCGCGGAGTCGGGCCGCGAACCGCTCACAGATAGCGGTCCGGCGGGTTCCCATCAACACCAGATCCCCGCCGGCGGCTAACCGCGCCGCAGTCGCAAGCGCGACGGACGACGAGGCTTCGGTGATGACAATCGCCCTGGAGGGCCTGGATTGACTCACGACGGAAGCCGATCGGCGGCGATGCGCCGGGCCCCGGCTAAGATTTGGTGGTCAGCTACCTGGCGTGGGGGCGAGGCCCTGGCAAGGGATCTAGACAATGACACCAAAACAGCGTGACACTTCGGCCAAATTTTGTAAAGTTTCGGGTATGGAGCAGACGGCGACCATCGAAGGCGACACCTCGACGCAGCAGCGGATCCTCGCAGCTACGGCTGAGGTCCTCAGCCGCAACGGCAAACGCAAGCTCAGCCTATCCGACGTCGCCGCCCAGGCCGGGGTGTCCAGGCCGACGCTGTATCGCTGGTTCGCCTCGAAGGAAGAGCTGCTCTCGGCGTTCTCCCGTTACGAGCGGCAGAGCTTCGAAAGCGGCCTGAGCCGGGCGACAGCCGGCCTCAAAGGAGTCGACAAGCTCGACGCCGCGTTGCGGTTCATCGTCGAGTACCAGCATTCCTACTCGGGTGTGCGCATGGTCGACATCGAGCCCGAGCACGTCATCAGCCAGTTCTCACACGTCATCCCACAGATGCGGGAGGGTCTGCAGCGGCTGCTTCCCGGGCCCAACGCCACGGTGAAGGCGGCCACCGCGATCCGCGTGGCGATTTCGCACTACATGATCCGAGGCGACGACGCCGATCAGTTCTTGGCCCAACTGCGCCATGCGGTGGGAATCAAGGCGGGACCCGACTAGTCGAACAGCACCGCGGCATTGAGGTAGCCGGTCGGGTCGAAGGCCGCCTTGAGCGTTCGCATCGCCGCGATATCGGCGGCCTCGCGGGACATGCCGACGTACTTGCGTTTGCGGCTGCCGACCCCGTGTTCGGAGCTGACGTTGCCGCCGCATGCTGCGATCAGGTCCATCATCGCCGCGTACAGATCGCGTTCCTGCTTTTCGCCGCAGCGCAGCACGTTGAGATGCAGGTTGCCCTCCCCGATGTGCCCGAACAGCACGCCAATGGCGTCGGGCGCGTGGCGGCGCAGTAACGCGTCCGCGTCGCGGGCGAACGCCGCGACTGCCGACAGCGGCAGCGAGACGTCGAACTTCAGCGGCGGCCCGTAGACGCCAAGCACCTCGGCCAACGATTCCCGCACCCGCCAAAGCCGTTGTTGCGCAGCCACATCAACGCCAACCGCCGGCTCGCCACAGGTGCCCACCCCCTCGAGAGCGTCGGCGAGCCGCTCAGTCTGGTCGTGATCGGATGCCAGTTCCACCAACAGCAACCAGTAACCGCGCACCGGCGCGGCCAGCCCCAGATGCTCCTCAGTCAGCGCGCTGGCCCGGCCGTCGATCAATTCCAGGGCGGCGATGCCGTCCAGGTCGCGAAACAGGCGGGCGGCGTCGACCAGCGCGTCGAGGTCATCGAAGCCGCACACCGCCGTCACTCGATGCGGCGGATCCGCGTGTAGCCGCAGATCGAGCGCGGTGATCACGCCCAGTGTCCCCTCGGCACCGACGAACAGCGCCGGCAGGTCATAGCCGGTGTTGTCGGCCCGCACCCGGGAATGCCGGCGTACCACCGACCCCTCGGGCAAAGCGACGTCCAGACCAATCACCTGCTCGCCCATGTTGCCGTACCGCACGGTGCGCAACCCGCCGGCGTTGGTCGAGGCCATCCCCCCGACGGTGGCGGTGTCGCGCGCCGCCAGGTCAACTCCGAACACCAAACCGGCCGCGGCCGCCGCGCGCTGCACCGCGGCCAATGTGGCCCCTGCCCCGGCTTCGACGCGGCGTTCGATCGTGTCGACATCGCTTATGGCGCAAAGCCGCTCAGTCGACAACAACAGATCGTCGTGCTCGGGAACGGTGCCGGCCACCAACGACGTGCGACCGCCCTGGACGGTCACGTGAGTCCCGGCGTCTCGGCACACCCGCAGTACCTCGGCGACTTCGTCCGCCGAGCCCGGACGAACCAGGGCGCTCGCCCGCCCTCGGTAACGACCGGTGTGGTCGACGCTGCGGCCGGCCAGCACATCAGGGTCGGTGCTGACATGACTCGGTCCCACCACCGATGACACGGTTTGCAGCACACTCGAGGCCATGGCGACGGTGTATCACACGCCCGGCGACGATGCAGAGCCCGCAGGGCGATGAGGAGGAGCCGGGCCATCAGATCCCGCCCGGGCGGCGCCGCGAGTGATGCAGGATAGATAGCCGTGAGCATGCAACGTGAGGACGTCTGGTTCAACTCGGGCAGCGACCGGATCAGTGCTTGGTTGTATCGGCCGACGGGCAACGGCGACGCGCCGCTGCTGGTGATGGCGCACGGGCTGGGCGCGGTGCGCACGATGCGGCTGGACGCCTACGCCGAGCGCTTCAGCGCCGCCGGCTACGCCTGCCTGGTGTTCGACTATCGCAACTTCGGCGACAGCGAGGGCGAGCCGCGTCAACTGCTCGATATCAGCATGCAATTGCAGGACTGGACCGTTGCCGTGGCGTATGCCAAGACGCTGGCGGGAATCGATCACAACCGAATCGGTCTGTGGGGCACGTCCTTTGGCGGTGGCCATGTAATCGCCACGGCAGCGCGGCTGCCCGGGATCGCGGCGGTCGTCTCGCAATGCCCGTTCACCGACAGCATCGCCTCGCTGGGCGCGATGAGCCCGTTGATCAGCGCGCGCATTACGGCGTTGGCGGTACGCGACCTCGTCGGAGCCCGGCTCGGCAGGCCGCCGGTGATGGTCCCTACCGCCGGCAGGCCGGGCGAGGTGGCGTTGATGCACGCCCCCGACGCTTACTCCGGTTATATACGGTTGGTGCCTGAGGGCACGACGTTGCGAAACGAGGTCGCCGCCCGGATCGGTGTGAAGTTCCTGCCCTACCGTCCGGGTCGGCTCGCATCGAAGATCACCTGCCCAATCCTGTTCTGCGTCTGTGAAACCGACTCGGTCGCACCGTCGGGCCCGACCCGCCGCTACGCGGCGACGGCGCCGCGCGGTGAGGTCAAGCTCTACCCGGAAGGCCATTTCGAGATCTATGTCGACGACGCGTTCGAGCGCGTGATCGCCGACCAGATCGAGTTCCTGGACAAGAACTTGAAGCGCTAGCGGCGACGATGCGCATCGGCGTGAGGGGGAGCCGCGGAATCGAACTCAGCGGATGACGCTGATGCCGCCGTCCACCGGGATCACCGCGCCGGTGATGTAGGTGCTGGCGCGGCTGGCAAGGAAGACGGCGATGCCCCCGATGTCGTCGGGTTGACCGATGCGGCCCAGCGGCAAGTGGGCGCCAATCGCGTCCGGGCCCGCTCGCAGCAGCTCCTTGGTCATCCGCGATGGGAACAGTCCGGGCGCGATCGCGTTGACCAGAATCCGGGGGGCCAGCTCGCCGGCGAGGTGTTGGGTCAGCATGTGCACGGCGGCCTTGCTCGCGCTGTAGGAGAAGTTGTCCCTGCCGCGTCCCGGCGGGACGATTGCGTCGATGCTGCCGGTGTTGATTACCCGCGCGGGGTCGTCGTCGGTTGCGGCCGCCGTCAGCATCGGCACCAGGGCACGGGTCAGCAGGAAGACGCCTTTGACGTTGACGTCGAAAACTTTGTCGAAGCCGGATTCGGGAAACTCGCCGAACGGCGCCCCCCACGCCGCACCGGCGTTGTTGAACAACGCGTGGACGGCGTCCTCCCGGTCGGCGAGGTCGGCGGCCAGTGCCTGAACTCCGTCGATGGTGCCGAGATCGGCGGGGATCGCCTGCACCGGTCCGTGGACTGACAACTCGGCGACGGCGGCGTCGAGCTCCGCTTTTTTGCGGCTGGACAGATACACCGTCGCTCCGGCCTGCAGCAGTCCGCGCGCCATCATCACGCCGATGCCGCGGCCGCCGCCGGTGACCACGGCGACCTTTCCGTCAAGCCGAAACATGTCAGTCATGGCCATCAGTCTGGATGCTGGCTGAGCAACGGCGTTCGGCGGGACCTCTACCGACTGTTCAACGCGATCCCGGTCATCGCGAATTACGACCGGCTGTATCGATTTCGGTTCTGACCCCGAGCGGTGACTCGGTCCGGACCGCCTCGTCGCGGATCAGACCGCGCAGCAGTGCGGTGCTGAACTCGGCGGCGATCTCCTTGGCGCTGCGGCGTCCGCTCGGCCGTAGCCATCGGTACGCGCCGAGCGTCATCCCGATGTAGCCGAGCGCCAGGACGTGGGAGTCGCATTCATAGAACTCGCCGCTGGCGATGCCCCGGTCGATCAGTCCGTGCACGTGCTCGTAGACCTGGGTTTCCTTCTCGCGGACCGAGGCGACCTGCTCTTCGGTGAACCATTCGGTGATGTAGGGCTGCTCCTGGAAGTACACCGCCGCGCCTTCCGGGTTGGCGGCGATCTGGTTCAGCAGGCGCACGGTGTATTGGTAAAGCGCCTCACGTGCCGACATCGACGGGTCGTCGTGCACGGCGGCCAGCGTGCGTTCGGCGGCCTGCTGATAGATGTCGTAGAGGATCAGCGACTTGCTGGCGTAGTAGTGGTAGACAGTGGCCTTGTTCAGCCCGACCACGTCGGCGACGTCGTCCATCCGGGTGCCGTGGTAGCCGCGCGCGGCGAACAACTTGGTGGCAACAGTCAGCAGCTCCTCGCGGCGCGTGAGCCCGTTCTCGGATGGCATGTGTACTCGCTATCGGCAGGCCGGGGTACCCGGTGTCAATCAACTAGTTGGATAGTCTAGGCAGAACGGTTGTTCGCTGTTGTGCGTCGCCCCCGTCGGACTAGACTGCTGCACGAGGCAGGTCGCGATTCGCTGCAAATCGAGAGGGTGGTCTGATGAATCCAGATCCCGATCCCAGCTACGACTTTTCCGACGAAGCCGAGTTCTACTTCAGGTACCTGACGTGGGGCCTGCGGGGTGTCGTCGACGGTAACGGCTACCCGCCACAGGCGTACCCGCCCGTTTAG
>NZ_JBKQTQ010000103.1:0-13470 GCF_052143115.1 Mycobacterium sp. | reverse complement strand
GGTTGGGGTCGTCTGCGGCGGGGCGCGGCGTTGCCAGGTGCGGCGTCTGCACCGTGCCCGGTGCCGGACGGATCTGGCCGCTTCGCCGGTACGACACAACGGTTTGTCCAGCCAGGATTGGTGAGCCGCTCGCGTGGTTCGTCCGTGGGCCAGATCATCACATCACCACCTACCTGGCCTATCTGCGTCCCAGTGTCGAAGCCTGCGACCGGAAAGACACGAGTAGCCCACTACTCGTGTCTTTGGTCGGCGTTACGCGATCGAAACCGGGTTCCATGCCGGGCGGTAAGTGCTGAACGGGTCCGGCCGCACCGACCACGGCTGATCGGGTGCCGGGGTCGGTGTGTGGTCGTAGTCCCAGGCCCCGTGCGGTGATGAAGCGCGCGTCGCGCAGCACGGTGCGCACCAGCTCGTAGGTCAATACTTCCGGCGCGTGGGGTCCCATCGCGATCGGCGCCTGCTGGCACGCGCCGTCCGTTGACCGCGATGTCATTCCAGTCGCCGACGGCGGTCTTGCCGCCCATGTCGTTGGTTCCCCGCCAGTTCCAGACGCCCATCAGCGCGACGATGCACAGCTGGTACTGCGCGCCGCAGTCGGCCTTCTTGCTGCCCTCGGTGACCCAGAGCGGCACGCAGGGGTCGTCGAGCAGGTCTCCCATACCGGGCGGTATGTCCAGCCCGTTGCGCTGCTCCCACGGCGTCTCATACTTGATGGGTTTGTCGTCGCGCAGCCGGGGGTCGTCGGGCCGGTACTGGTATCCCCAGGTGGACCCGTCGCGCCGCAACAGCGGGATCAGCAGGCCGGGAACGCGACCGCGGGCGGCCTTGACGATGCCTATCGCTGCGAGACGCCGGGAGTCGACGATGGTTTCGTATCCGCGGGCCACCGCGTGTTCGGGTGGGATGCCCGACGCTGCAAGCATTTTGGCGTGGTTCTCGTTCAGTGGACTGCCATCGGGGCCACGGTAGGCGGTGCAGTCCCCGTGATCGGTGTAGTCCTGCGCGGTATCATGGAAGCCGAGGTTGATGCCCTCATAAGTGCTATTGGAGCTGCCCTCGGTTGCCTGGCCGAGGGCTTCTTCGTGTGCGGGCATCTGTCATTGCCCCCAGCACTTAGCGGTTGGCATCCGCTTGAAGAGCGACTCGACTTCGTCGAGATCAACACGTATGACGCGGGGACCAAAGCGATAGCCGGTGATCGATCCATCGGCGATCCGTCGCCGGATGGTCTTGGTCGACACGCTGGCGAGTTGTGCAGCGCGATCAATTGAACTGAAACGGCGTGGGGGCTCGGCAGCTTTTGCCATTGTTCCTCCGATGAGCATCCCAAGGACACCCACCGGAGAGAGCGGGCAAAAATCCGGCTGTACAAGGCCATCGGCCTGCTGACGCCGGTCCAGCGGTCCACTAGTGAACCTGACTTGACTTTACCAGCCGAGGCGGGACGGTGCTGGACTCGTCGACATCAGAACGGCAACAGCGAAATGTCTAACTCGGAGGTTCCAGCTTCCTGGAGTCGACGGATGGTCGCCATGAGCTTCTGGTGCATGACGCGGGTGTTGCGGCCACACCCGGCGCAGTAGAACTCGTCGTAATCCGAAGCCCCAAAGGTCGATTCACGCCCGGCAGGACGGAAGGACGTGTATTCGGCCAGCGGCATCAGGTCGTCGGATTCTGGCCGCACCATCGCTCGGAGCAGAGGATATCGACGGTGCTGGCCCTTATCGGTGCACACGAAGCCGAACTCGCTGAAGGTGTGCCCGTGATCAGCGCACTGCGGTTCTTCTGTCACCGCGGCCCCTTCGCGAGCTCCGACAGCGCCTCGGCGATCTTGGCGTCGCGACCCGACACGATCTGCTGATAGGTCAACGACGCTTGCACAGTGGAGTGGCCCAGCCGGCCCATGGTCTCCACCAGGTTGCCGACGCGAGCCGTCTGGGTGCCGCAGAAGTGCCTTAAATCGTGGACGTGGACGCCTTCGCGGCCAACGCTTTTCAGCGCGGCATTGAAGTACTCACGGAATACTTTGTCGTTCAGGTGGCAGCCTCCGCGGGCCGGTGGGAACAACAGTGCCTCGGGATCGTCGGCGACATGGGTTTGCATGTGCTGCTTGACGTCTCCTCGGATATGCGGAGGCACCACGACAGCCCGACCTTTACCCGACTTCGGCGTGGCAATGTGGCAGCCGCCGACATGTGTCACGCCCCGGGCGACGGTGATGACCTGACAGGCCTTGTCGATGTCCTTGCGACGAAGCTCAAACATTTCTCCACGTCGGAGGCCGCACCAGGCGGCGATAAGAATGAACGCCCTGAAACGATCAGGCTTGATCGCATCGGCCAGTTTGGCGACTTCATCCACGTCGAGGATCACTGGTTCGTGTTTGCGCGCGGCCTTCATCGCCCGCTCGATCTGGCACGGATTCGCCGGGATCAACCCGTCAGTGACCGCGGTGGCCAGGATCGCGTGCAATAAGCCGTAGGCGTGTGCCCGCATCACCGGCTTGTCGGGGAGGGTGGCCGCATACCAGGCGCGCACGGCTTGAGGGGTCAAGTTCTTCACCGGGATCTTGGCCAGCGGTTTGATGTAGTCAGCCAACAGCGATTTGTAATGCGCCTTCGATTTGGGTTTCAAGGGTTCTCCACCGCGGGTGGTCCGCTGCGCGATCCACTCCGCCCCGTACTCGCCGAGACTGACCGCTTGGGCGTGGCGTTCGGCCTTCCGCAGCGCGGGAGGCGTCCAGGTGTCGAGTTCGATCAGGCGCCGTTCGTTGGACAGCCAGCCTTCGGCATCGATCTTGGTGCCGAAGGTATGGTCGGCCTTGTGGCGCACCGTGTCCGGTCCTATGTAGCTGGCCTGGAAACGCTTCGAGCTGGGGAGCTGGCGAATCTTGCCCCAGCCGCGTCGACCCTTCTTACCGGCCATCCCAGACGTACCTTTCGTGTGCCCCCTGTGTGCCTTATAGGCGTCTCAGCATGGCATCTTGTGTCCATTGCTGTCCAGAGGGAAAGGTACGTGTCGTAGCAGCTAAGGAGCATAATTTCGCTGGTATGCCCGTAGCGGAGAAGGTGGTAGACCGTCTAAGTCAAGTCCAGGCGGGGGAGCAAGAGTCCTGACCCGTGGAGACGGCAAATAGCCGTCCTGGCCGGTGCGGGATGGTGACCGGCGTGCCTTCCCCGGCATACCCCTGGGGGGTAGATCAACATTTGCCGTCAACCGCAGGCGAAGCCCAGCCGCGTCAACCTTTTGGGTTGAGCAGCATCGGCGGGATGCGCAGCGGCGGGGGCGCCCCAGCCTGGTACTGCGGGCAGTAGACGTCAATGGCGGCCATGGCGAACTCCCGAGACGTTTCGATATTCGCCTGGCTGGAATTAACCCAAGCCCCGGCTTGGATGTCCGCGACCACCTCGTTGAACGGCTCGCGGTGGCCGAGTTCCTGACAGACGTGGTGGCCGTCCCCGATCAGTGCGGCGGCGTCCGCTTCAGGGTTAACGCCGATTTGGTGCAGCGACGTAAGAAACTGCTGGTCAGGCGTGGGAGGCGGCGGCGGCTCGGTGCTCGGTGACGGTGGTTCGGCGGTGGCGGCAGGTATACCCCGCTCCCCGTACAGCGTCACCCCGAACCAAGCGACGGCACCGGCCGTCCCCAGCGCCAGGCCGATGGCAACAGACCACAGGAGGGCGCTGCGTGATCGGGATGGCCGGAAGGGCGCGACGTCGGGCGCGTCGTCCCCACGCGACCAAGCGCTGATGGCCTCGGTCTCCTCCGAGGGCGCTGCGGGTGCCGTCTTCTCGGGCGGGACGCCATCTACGTCCATGAACTGAGAGTCTAGTTCGATGAATGCTCGCCGTCATTCCCCGGGTCATCCGTCTTGACGGTTCTTCCGGTCCCCTGATGCAGTGTCCGGGTTCCGGCCGACAGTGACCGGCAGCCAGGCGGATTTTTGGCGGGTTCTAGGTCAGATGAGGATCATCGCGGCGGTCATGACCGCTCCACCGATGAGCCACAGCACAGCGGCATGCGCGCGGCTGGCAATGGGAGCCATCACGGCAATCCCAATAACCATGACTAGTAGCGCTAGCATCGTGTCCTCCAATTTCGCGGTACCTTCACCGCTCGCAACGCCCGGCCGTGGCGATTCAGTCTCACGGTGTGACCGGAAGCACAGCTCAGCCCTCTCGGCCCACCAGCGGCGAAGTGACGATGGTCCTGGCCGGTGGGCGGACGGTGACCGGGAGCCTTCTCCCCGAGCCAGGGTGGGGTGGCTCCAAAGCTGCTGTGGTGCAGATGGTTTAGGACGGTCGATCAGCTGATGCTGGGATCAGCCGCCGACGTCACAGGTTGGGGTTCGAGTCCAGGCGGGGGAGCAAGCGTCTCTCACTGGCCTAGTGGCCGGGGACCAAGACCGGGGATAAGCGGCTGGGTGGTGTGCACGCTCGACTTACTCAAGTAGTCCGGGCAGTAAGTGCTCGATGCAAGTGCTGCGAATCTCATGGCGCCGCCGTTGTTCAAACCGGGATTGCGCACGGACAGCTCATTGACGACGTCCATTTCCGATCGCCCCGAGATCATCATGTTGCAGGCCATTCTGCCGGCCGCGACGGCGTCCGGCCCGCTGCGATAGGTCATGCCCGCTTTGTTCAGCGAGTCCAGAAAGTTTGCATCGGCAACGGGATCGTCGGGGACGGGGCCGGGCGGAGGGTCGGCCAGCGCCGGCACGGCGAAACCGACGACGGCGGCGACGGTGGCAAGCATCAGAGGCACTCGCATCGGACCATCATCGTCCACATCGGCGCGATTGTCCTGTCGACGATTCGTCCGCTTCATCGGGTATCGAGTCTGGTCGAGTCAAACCCTGGTCACCGGGCCCGGGCCGCGTTTTGATAGTGGGTTGTGACATCGGTTGGGTCGCGATCTGAGCATCCTGCAGAAAGCTCGATAACCTAGGCTGATGGCGCGTTGTTAGCCATCGACCAGCGCGCGCTGCCGCAGGAGTTGCGGCGGCTGCGGATCACGACCGTCGACGAGCTCATTGACGCGATTAAGACCCTAGCCATTCGGGGTGCGCCCGCGCTCGGGGTAGCCGGCGCTTTCGGTGTGGCGCTGGCTGCGTTCGCGCACGCCGGCGATGCCGAGAAGGTGACGTTAGAGGCGGCGTGGATCGCGTCGGCCCGGCCCACCGGGGTGAATCTCGGATGGGGCGTGCAGCGGGCACTGGCCAAGGTGCCCGAGGGCCCGGAGGCGGTGCTCGCCGAGGCCCAGCAGATGTTGGCCGAGGATGCTCATGCCAACCGGCTTTGCGCCACCCATGCCGCGGATCTGGTGCTGCGGCTATGTCCCGATCGGCCGCTGCGCATTCTCACCCACTGCAACACCGGGCGGCTGGCCACCACGGCATTCGGTACCGCACTCGGCGCGCTGCGGGTCTTGCACGCCCGCGGCAAGGTCGCCGACGTGCTGGTCGACGAGACGCGGCCCTTGCTGCAAGGGGCCCGGCTGACCGCATGGGAGCTGGCCGAGGCAGGTATCCCGCATCGGCTGACGATCGACTCCGCCGCGGCCTGGGCGATGGCCTCCGGGCAGGTCGACTGCGTCATCGTGGGCGCAGACCGCGTCACCGCCGACGGCTCGGTCGCCAACAAGATCGGTACCTACGCCCTGGCGCTGGCCGCGCATAGGCACGGCATCCCGTTCATCGTCGTCGCCCCCGAGTCGACTCGCGACCTCGCTACGGCGACCGGAGATGAGATCGTCGTGGAAGAGCGGGCGGCAGTCGAGATCACTCATGTCGGCGGTGTCGCCACCGCCCCCGACCGCACCGCTGTCTTCAACCCTGCCTTCGACGTCACCCCGCCGGAACTCATCACCGCAGTCATCACCGAGAACGGCGCGGTCGGAAGGACTGCCAACACGAATACCCTTGTGGAGCAACAGATTGCCAATATCGCCCGCAGTTTGTATGCGCGAGGCTGGATGCCGGGCACCGCTGGCAACATTTCGGTACGCACCGAGGGAGACGCGGTGATCACCGGTAGCGGGCTGTCCAAGGGCGAGCTCGCTGCAGGTGACACGGTGAGGGTTACCGTTGCTGACTCCCAGCTGGTGTCGGGCACCCGCCGCCCATCGGCGGAGACCGCCATCCATACCGCTATCTACCGAGCCACGAACGCCGGAGCCGTGGTCCACGTACATTCACCGCACGCGACCGCTCAGTCCGTCGGCGCGTCGCGGGCGCTTCGGTTCAGTGGCTACGAGCTGATCAAAGGGCTGGGCGCAGCACAAACAATCGACATCCCGGTTCTTGTTAATCACTCCGACGTCTCGCGCATCGGCGCTGACATCGAGCAATACCTGGCTGAGCACCCCGATGCCCCACCGGTATTGTTCATCGCCGGCCACGGGATTACGGCCTGGGGCGCCGACCTCGCCCAGGCCCGTGACCGCGCGGAGTGCCTGGAGGCGATGTGCGAGTTGGCGACGCTGACCGGCCGCCGCGAGATCTGACGACGCCATCGTCATAGCCGGGAGGAACCGAAATGACACTGCTGCAGGTGATGGCCGAAACCGATGCGACCGAGGTGCGGCTGCGCACCGACAATGCGGCCGTGATCGGCGCTGAACTCGCCAACCGGGACATCGATTTCGACCGTTGGCCGATCGAGCCCGGTCTCGATACACGCAGGCCGCCCCCCCCCCAGATCCTGGCCGAATACGCTGACCGCGTCGACGCACTCAATGGCGATGGCCGCTACAAGTACGTCGACGTCGCCGCGATGCAGCCCGACGACCACGACCCCGGCTGGCGTGACAAGGCCAGCGCCGCTCGCTCGAAGTTTCTCGCAGAGCACCGCCACGCAGAGGATGAGGTGCGCTTCTTCGTCGCCGGCCGCGGTTGCTTCTATCTGCATCTGGAGCCGGAAGTGCTGGCCGTGGTGTGCGAAGCCGGCGACCTACTGTTGGTGCCGGCAGGTACCCGGCACTGGTTCGACATGGGCGCTCGCCCCGACTTCGTAGCGATCCGGTTCTTCCAAGAGGAGGATGGCTGGATCGGCGACTTCACTGGCGATGCCATCGGTGAACGCTTCCCGACGCTCGATCAGCTCGTGGCGGCGTGATCGCCGTGATCGTCATCGACATCGAGGGCACCACCAGCCCGACCAGTTCAGTGCGTGAAAAGCTTTATGGCTACACCCGGCAGCATCTTGGCCAGTGGCTGGCTGACAACGTTGGCGGTGCCGCGGATCCGTTGATTGCCGAAACACGGTTATTGGCAGAGCAACCCGACGCCAGCCCGGCTGAAGTGACGAAAATCCTCTGCGATTGGCTAAATTCCGACATCAAAGCCGGACCGCTGAAAACTGCACAAGGCCTGGTCTGTGCGGAAGGCTTCCGAAGCGGCGCTCTGCGCGGGGAATTCTTCGCCGACGTACCGGCGGCGCTATCTGCCTGGCACGATACCGGTATCGCGCTACACGTATTCTCATCCGGTTCGGTTCGCAATCAACAGGATTGGTTCGCGAAGGCTCGCGGCGGTGAGCTGGCGTCGTTGATCAGCGGCTGGTTCGATCTCAACACCGCCGGGGCCAAGGGCGAAAGATCGTCCTACGAAAAGATCGCCACGGCAATCGGACTGGCTCCCGATCGGATCCTCTTTCTGTCCGACCATCCCGACGAGCTCGACGCCGCTCTCGCCGCCGGTTGGTCGGTAGTCGGTGTCGACCGCCCCGGGGAGCCGAATTCCCCGTGCCCCCCGCATCGTTGGATCCACTCATTCGATGAACTCGATCCGCGAGAGGACCGACCCGCCGAAAGGCCAGCATCAGACTCACCGTGATTTCAAGTCGCTGATGGACGCTACCCCTCGCAAGACCGCCCCGTTCTGCGCAATCGAGGCGGTAACCGCCAATAAGACATCGCGGCCGACGCAGCGGGCCCTCCGAGGATGCGCGACAGTGTAATGAGAGGTTGTCTAAACGGTGGGGAGCGAAAAGATGATCTTCACGCAGCACTATCTGGACTGTTTGTCGCAAGGGTCTTATCTGATCGGGGATGAGACCACCGGCCGTGCGGTCGTGGTCGACCCTCGTCGCGACATCGATGACTACTTGAGCGAAGCGGCCGAACATGACTTGCGCATCGAAAGGGTCATCGAAACCCACATCCACGCCGACTTTTTGAGCGGTCACCTCGAGCTGGCCGCCGCCGCCGGGGCGCTGATCAGCTACGGCGAAGACGCCGAGGTCGAATTCCCGATCGAGCCGTTGCGGGACGGCCAGCGGATCTCGCTGGGCCAAGTCGCCTTGGAGATTCTCGCGACACCGGGGCACACTCCCGAGTCGATATGCATCGTGGTCTACGAGAATGCCGACGATGAGGTGCCCTACGGGGTGCTCACGGGCGACACCTTGTTCGTCGGCGACGTGGGGCGTCCGGATCTGCTGGCGGACAACGGCCTGTCGGCGGAGACGTTGGCCCGGACGCTGTACGGGTCGCTGCACGACAAACTTCTGAAGCTGCCCGATGCTACGCGGGTTTTTCCCGCGCACGGGGCCGGATCGGCGTGCGGCAAGCAGCTGTCGAGCGAAACCAGTTCAACAATCGGTGAGCAGCGCTGGACCAACTATGCGCTACAGGTGATCGACGCCGACCAGTTCGTCGCCGCGCTTACCGAGGACCAGCCCCCGCGACCGCGGTACTTCGAGTTCGACTCGCTCCGCAACCGTGAGCAACATCCGCTGCTGGACGGAAATGCATCGGCCCTGATGGACATCGACGATGTCTGCACACATGCCCGGGCAGGGGCCATTCTGCTGGATAGCCGGGAGCCGGCCGATTATGCGTCCGGTCACTTACGCGGTGCGGTCAATGTTGGCCTGCGCGGGCGCTTCGCCGAATCTGTCGGTATCGTCCTGGCGCCCGATCGGGACATCGTCCTGGTCGGCGATCCTGCGCTTGCGCAGGAATCCAAGACCCGTCTCGCCCGGGTGGGTTTCGACCGGGTCATTGGTCAATTACGCAATTTGCCAAGCGTTTTCACGCAGCTGCCAGATCTTATCCAGACCGCTACCCGTCTGACCGGCGGGCAGCTAGCCGAACTGCGTAGCCTGCAGCCCAGTTTGCAGCTCGTGGATGTGCGCAACCCTGGTGAGACGGTGGACGGTGTCATCCCCGGAGCACGGGAGATCCCGCTGCCGGCACTGACCGATTCGATCGCGAGCCTCGATCAGACGGCACCGGTGGTCGCTTACTGCGCTAGCGGTTACCGCTCGCTGGTGGCCGCGAGCGTACTTCGCGCTTCGGGCTTCGATGATGTATCGGACCTGGTGGGCGGCTACGGAGCCTGGCAGGCCGCCGGCGCCGCCTGACGGCGCATCAGATGGAGAAATCCTCGCCGTGCCAAACGCCCGCTTCAGGTGGCCGGATGACTCGGCCAGTCTGCGGGGTATTGGCCTGGGCCTCTAGCTTGGCCACCCTGGTCAGCAACGACTGCAGGCTGACGCCAACCAGGTCAGGCATCGAGTCGTCCCCGGTGCCCGGCCTGGCGCGGCTGATGATCTGCCCGGGAACCCCGACGACCACGCTGCTCGACGGGACTTCCTTGACCACCACGGCGTTCGCGCCGATCCGGCTGTCGTCGCCGATCTTGATCGGGCCGAGGATCTTGGCTCCGGCGCCGACGATCACGCGGTCACCGATAGTTGGGTGGCGTTTGCCGGTATCTGCGCCAGTGCCGCCGAGTGTGACGCCGTGGAAGATCGTGACGTCGTCGCCCACTTCGGCTGTTTCCCCGATCACCACGCCGGTCGCGTGGTCGATGAACAGGCCGCTACCCAGGACCGCGCCGGGATGGATCTCGACGCCGGTCAGGATGCGGGTGAGCTCCGCAAAAACCCGCGCGGCCACTCGCGCGCCGCGATTCCACAGCCAGTGGCTGATCCGGTGGCCCCAAATGGCATGCACGCCCGGGTAGGCGAAGATGACCTGCAGCGTGGTTGGGACGGCCGGATCCCGCTCCTTGGCGGCCCGGATGTCCTGGCGTATCGCCGTCAGCATGGGCTACTCGGTCGCGTCCGCGAACAGCGGCGTGCTCAGATACCGTTCGCCGAAGTCGGGAAGCACAACGACGATGAGCTTTCCGGCGTTTTCGGGACGCCGGGCCACCTGCAGCGCAGCCACCGCGGCCGCACCCGAGGAAATACCGGCTAGCAGTCCCTCTTCGCGAGCCAGCCGCCGAGCCAAGTTAATGGCGTCGTCATTGCCGACGGTGACGACCTCGTCGACCAGATCCAAGTCAAGAACCGGTGGGATGAATCCTGCGCCGATGCCCTGGATGGGGTGGGGTCCCTTCTGGCCGCCGGAGAGCACCGGCGACGCGGCCGGCTCGACGGCCACGAACTGTACCGAAGGCTTGCGTTCCTTGATGACCTGCGCGACACCGGTGATGGTCCCGCCGGTGCCGACTCCCGACACGAAGATGTCGATCTTGCCATCGGTGTCGCGCCACACCTCTTCGGCGGTGGTCTTGCGGTGAATCGCCGGGTTGGCCGGATTCTCGAACTGCTGTGGCACGAAATACCGTTGGTCGGTTTTGGCCAGTTCCTCGGCCTTTGCGATAGCGCCGGGCATGCCTTCGGCGCCCGGGGTCAGGATGAGTTCGGCGCCGTAGGCAAGCAGCAACTTCCGCCGTTCGACACTCATCGTCTCGGGCATGGTCAGCGTGAGTCGATATCCGCGCGCCGCGGCGACCATCGCCAGCGCGATGCCGGTGTTGCCGCTAGTCGGCTCGAGGATGATGGTGTCAGGCTTGAGCAGACCGGCTTCCTCGGCCGCGTCTATCAGCGCTACCCCAAGGCGGTCCTTCACGCTGGCCGCTGGGTTGAACGATTCCAACTTGGCGACAACATCCGCGTCTACGCCGTCGGTGACCCGGTTCAACCGGACCAGGGGCGTGCTTCCGATCAGTTGTGTGATGTTCTCAGCGATGCTCACAGTCGCCATCCCAGCGGATGTCGAAGTGGATTGCAACGTCAGCGGGTATCGCCAGGGCGACCGGTGTGAATCGCTGTGGCGCCCCCTCTAACGCCACTCCAGTCAGCACCCGCCCGGCGACGTTGTGCGCTGTCGTTGCGGTCAAGGTGGTCGCCGTAGTGCCCGGCGCCGGTCGGACGTAGAAGTCGCTACCCGGTTGAAGTGCCCCATCGATCGTTGCGCCGTCCGCATCGACCAACGCGTGACCATCGGTTACCTTGAGCGTCAGGGGAATTCGAACGTGGAATGGACCGACCAGGCCGGGTTCGGCAACTGCGTGAGTGGCGACGAGTCGTGGTTCGGCGGCTTCGCGCAGGACCGTGCTCGCCCCGGTGAGCAAGTAGTTGTAGAGGTGCACCACCCGGTCCGCGTTGCGGTAGTGCCGGGTGCCGGTGAGCCAGAAACCGACATGACCGATGCCGGGTGCGCCGTTCTGGGCCGCAGCGATAAGTCGGTAGAAGCGGAAGCCGCGCCCACGGCGGCCGTGGCGACTCGACGACAAGGTGCTGCCCACACCCAGCGCGCGTTGGTAGCGGCCCTTGGCTGGATCGGTGATCAGCTGTGAACCCGAAACGTCATACCAGTCAACGCCGTTGGCTGACTTTTGCAATCGCAGGCTGACAGGGTCATCCGACGTGGTCCAGACCGAATAGCCGCCTAGTTGGGGTTGGCCGTCGAATTCAAAGGTGATTACCGGCCCGGGACCCCTCTTCACCGCGACAGGAACGTTGAGTGGCTCGGTGTCCAGAGCCAGGCCGTTGGTGAAGTACCAGATCGCGGCCTGGGTCGCCGCGATGGCTTCGTGGTCGCTGATGTTGGCTGCTCCCAACGGATAGCCGGCGGCGCGTAATTGCCGACTCAATTCGGCGGCCGTAATGATCGGGAAGGAATGGCGCAGAATCCAGCCGATCTGGGCCTCGCGGCCGCGGCCGCGCAGGTGGGGCAGTGCCGACCAGGTCCCCAGCTGATAGCGCGACGGAAGGTGTGGCGCGATACCGGTGAAGTCCAGGGAGTAGGCGTCCAGGTTGGGGTTGAGCCTGATCAGGTCGGTGCGCGCGGTGGTGCCGTCAGTGAACACGATCCTGTCCACCGTGTGCGAATAGGTTCCGCCCCGGTAGCGGGTCATCCGGGGAAGTTCGTTCGCCGGCCGGACGAGGACGCGTCGGCGGGACGTCACCTGCGTCGGCGCGGGTAGGGATAACACAGTCATGGGTCTGGTTGATCTTCCTGGGAGAGTGCAATCGTGCGCGATTCGGTCTCGCCGCAAGGTCTGGCAGGGCCGCCCGCTTGCGGGATAAATGCGCGACGATTTGAACGTCAGATGGGCGTCAGGAAATCAACAACAACAACAACAGAGCACGATGAGGCAGCGCGACGGGACAAAGCGCAGCGGTGCAGGCTGTTGCATGCACTTCACTATAAGGCATGATTTTGAGCGGGCTTATTTTGGCCATATTCGCCCCCCCAACGCGTTGAAAAAATCTTGGTGAGTTTTACACTTGCCTAGGCTCGGCGCGGCGCTCTCAGTCGGCCGTCACTGGCCCGACACGCCTCATTTTTCGACCAAGACGGAAGGACCACGATGACCTCGGCCCAAAACGAGTCTCAGGCGCTTGGCGATCTCGGTGCGCGGCAGCTCGCGAACGCAACAAAGACTGTTCCGCAGCTCTCTACGATCACCCCGCGCTGGTTGCTCCATCTGCTCAGTTGGGTGCCGGTGGAAGCCGGTATCTACCGGGTCAACCGGGTGGTCAACCCGGAGCAGGTCGCGATCCACGCTGACGAGGGCGTCGGTACTGAGGAGCCGCTGCCCGAGACGTACGTCGACTACGAGACCAACCCTCGCGAGTACACGCTGCGGACGATCTCCACGCTGCTCGATATCCACACCCGGGTGTCCGACCTGTACTCCAGCCCGCACGACCAGGTGACGCAGCAGCTGCGGCTGACCATCGAGACGATCAAAGAGCGCCAAGAGTTCGAGCTGGTCAACAGCCCCGAGTACGGTCTGCTCGCGCAGGTGACGCCCGAGCAGACAATCAAAACGCTGGCCGCTGCTCCCACGCCCGATGACCTCGACGCGTTGATCACCAAGGTCTGGAAAACGCCCAGCTTCTTCCTGACGCACCCACTCGGCGTCGCCGCGTTCGGTCGCGAGGCCACCCGTCGCGGCGTCCCGCCGGTGGTGGTGAGCCTGTTCGGCGCGCAGTTCATCACTTGGCGCGGGATCCCGATCATCCCGTCGGACAAGGTGCCGGTCGAGAAGAGCAAGACGAAGTTCATCCTGGTGCGCATCGGTGAGGAGCGCCAGGGCGTCGTGGGGCTGTTCCAGCCCGGCCTGGTCGGCGAGCAGGCGCCGGGTTTGTCGGTGCGGTTCACCGGCATCAACGAATCGGCGATTGCCCGATACCTGGTCACGCTCTACACGTCGTTGGCTGTGCT
>NZ_JBKQTQ010000102.1:0-15279 GCF_052143115.1 Mycobacterium sp. | reverse complement strand
GGAATGCCGTTGAGCCCTGCCTCGCGCATGGCGTGCTGTCCGCGCACGGAGTGCTGACCCTGCAGAATCCCGGACGCGGTGTTCGCGTAGTAGATCGTATCGATGCCCTTGTCCGAGTCGCCCATCTCAGAATCTTTAATCGCGGCCTGAACCGCTTCGGCGACAAGCGATTTGATGCTGCGGTCGAGGAATTTGCCGAATGCGGTCATTCCGACCCCGGCCACCACGACGGTGCGCAGCGAAGCTTCGTCATTGGTCATCGCGCCAGCACCTCCTTGCCGATGAGCTCGCGCGCGATCACGAGCTTCTGAATTTGAGGTGTGCCGTCGCCGATCATGCACCCGGAAACATCTCGCAGCATCGCCTGCAGTGGCATCTCGTCGGACCAGCCAACTTGGCCGTGCAGCACGATGCAGTCGCGGATCGCGTTGTGCGCGACCAGCGGTCCCCACCACTTGAGCATCGCCGCCTCACTCGTGTGCGGCTGCCCCGCCATCCGAAGCCCGAGGGCGTGGTAGCCCAGCGCCCGTACCGCCGAAACGTAGGTGCTGTGTTCGGCGATCACGAACGAGACGCCCTGATTGGCCGCCAGCGGCCGGCCGAATGTCTCACGCTGTTTGGAGTATTCGATCGCCATGTCGAGCGCGCGTTGTGCGGTGCCGATATTCATCAGCGCGATCAGTGTTCGGCTCAAATCGAATTCGTGCATCACCATCGCGAATCCGCGCCCGATCTCACCGAGTACGTGGCTGTCCGGCACGAACACACCGTCAAGGAAGATCGAGCCACGACCCAATGGCTTGAAGCCGGGATCACGGATGGCCTGGGTGGTGACCGCGGGATCGTCCATATCGACGAGGAACATTCCGATGCCTTTGCCGCCCGACCCGGGTTCGGTCTGCGCGACGACGATCGCGACATCGGCGTGCACCGCCTGGGTGATCGAGGTCTTCTCACCGGAGATCCGCCATCCGGCGTCGACCCTGGTGGCCCGTGTGGAGAGATTGGCCGCGTCGGACCCAGCCCCCGGTTCGGTGAGTGCGAGGCAGATGACGGCCTCGCCGGCGATACCGCGGCTGACCCACCGCTCGCGAACTTCGTCGCTGCCGTGTGCGGCGAGCAGGGCATTGCTGACATTTGCCGCGAACGCCAGGTAGGCGATCGCGGGGTCGGCATAGGCGAGTTCTTCAACAGCGATGCCGACAGCCAGCACGTCGCCGCCCTGGCCGCCCGCCGATTCGCTGATCAGGAGTCCGAGCAGCCCCGCGGCGCCCAGTTCACCGAACTCGGTGGTCGGGAACTTCTCGCTCTGCGACCGGGCAAGCATCGAGTCGGCGTAGCGTGATCGGGCCAGCGTCCGGACCGACTGTCGGAAGGCGAGGTGGTCCTCGCTGAGGGTGAAAGGCACGGTCGTATCCACGGCTGGTTCTCCTATCGGCCCGGGTAGACGGGGGTGCGCCGGGCGGCGAACGCCGCGATCCCCTCGGCGAAGTCGTCCGAGCGGCACTGCTCGCCAAGGGCCTGCTGCTCGGCGGCAAGTGCGTCCCGAAGAGACTGATCGGGTGCGTCGTTGATCAGGCGCTTCATTTGACGGAGCCCCAGCGGGCTCTTGTCGGCAAAGGTGGTGGCGAGTTCGGATAGCCGGGTCTCGAGCTCCCCCGGCTCGACGATCTCGCTGACCAGTCCCGCGAGCACCGGCGACGACGGGGGAAAGTGACCACCGGTAAAGGCCAGGTATTTCGCCATCTGCGTCCCTACGACCCGCGCCAGTCGAACCGAGCCACCGGCGCCGGGAATCAGTCCGTAGTTCGCGTGCGCATCACCGATGCGTGCTGCTGTCGAAGCCACGACGATGTCGCTCGCGAGTAGTAGTTCGAGTCCGCCGGCCAGCGCCAACCCGTTGACCCCCGCGATCACCGGTTGTGCAAGCGCGGCAAGCCGCTCGATGGTCCGACCGGCGTAGGCGACGAATTCGACGACCTGGCTCGGATCGACCTCGCCCGCCGCATTGGCGAGAGCCTTCAGGTCAGCGCCCGCGCAGAATGCCCGGCCGGTACCCGTCAACACGACCACCCGGACGGATTCGTCGGCCTCTATCTCGTCCAGCGCGAGGTTCAGTTCGTCCAGCAGGTCTGTGCTGATGGCGTTCATCGCCGCCGGACGTTGCAGCCGTAGCCAAACGGCGGTTCCCTCACGGTGTTTCGCGAGGGTGGGCGATGGCGCCGTGGCGGTGCTCTGGCTGTCGGTCATGTCAGTGCACTGCCCTTTCCAGACCCGCCCAGTAGGTGGCGCGAAGCACCTTCTTGTCGACCTTTCCGACCGACGTCACGGGTAGCTGGTCGACCACCTCGATCGACTTCGGAGCGTGGTGCGGGCCTTTTCGGGCTCTGACGCTGGCGATCAACGCGTCGGTGTCCGGTGTGGCGCCGGGCCGGGGCACCACGAAGGCCTTGACCGCCTCACCCCACTTCGGATCGGGTACCCCGATCACCGCGACCATCGACACCGACGGATCGTCGGCCAGCACGTCTTCGATCTCGCGGGGATAGATGTTGAAGCCACCCGAGATCACCATGTCCTTCTTGCGGTCCACGATGTGGAAGAAGCCGGCATCGCTGCGGTAGGCCATGTCCCCGGTTCGAAGCCAGCCGTTGCGCAGCACCTCGGCGGTCTCGGCCGGGCGCTTCCAGTAGCCCGACATCACCGAACGTGACCGCACGCAGATTTCGCCGACCGTTCCGTCCGGCACCGTCTGCCCGTCCTCGTCGAGCACCTCGACGAGCGCCCCGGCGACCGCGCGACCACAGGAGGTCCGGTTCGCCGGGTCGTGTTCGGACGGCAGCAGGCAAGTGGCCATGCCGACGCACTCGGTCTGCCCGTACCCCTGCAACAGGATCGGGCCGAACGCCTCTTGTGCGTCGTCGATGCGCGCGGGCGACATCGGGGACGCACCGTAGACGACGGTCTCCAATGAGCTCAGGTCGAACCGGTCCAGGCCACCCTGATCGAGCAGCGCGTAGAGCAGGGTGGGGATCGTGAACACGTAGTTGATGCGATGGGTTTGCACCGCCGCAAGCCACTGCTCGGCGTTGAAGCCCGCCTGCAAAACGACGGTGCCGCCGCGCAGCAGCGTGGGAAGGATGGGCAGGACACCGGCGTGGGTGATCGGGGTCGCGATCAGGGTCCGCGGGTCCAACGGCAGTCGGTGGGAGGCGATCAGCGTGAACGCCTGCTGGACCATCGCGCGATGGGAGATCATCGCGGCCTTGGGCCGCCCGGTGGTGCCCCCCGTGTACTGCAGCCAGGCAATGTCTTCTTCCTCGGCATCACCGCGGGTGAGCGCCTCCGGTTTCTCCTGGGTGCACAACGCCAGCAGGTCCTCGCCGACGGCGGCCGGGCCCAGCGTGAGCAGATGCTTGACGCTGGCGGCCCGGGCGAGAATCTCGGCGCCGATGTCGGCGAACTTGGGATGCACGACCAAGATGTCGATCTCGGCGTCCTCGCACAGCTGGACATGGTCGTCGACAGATCCCAGCGGGTGCAGCCCGGTGTACATCGCGCCGCTGAGGTAAGCCGCGGCCTGCACCAGCCAGACGTCGGGGGAATTGACGCTGAGCGCACCGATGCAGCTGCCCTTGGTGCTGCCCTTGCCTTCCAGTACCGCGCGTATCCGACTTGTTCTGTCGGCCGCCTCGGCGTAGGAAACCGAGTCGTCCCCCTGGATGAACGCCGCACGCTCGGGGTGGCGGGTGAGTGCTTCGACGATCAACGCCGAGTATGAGATACCGCTCTGTGGCTCCGTCATGATGTCCTCTCGGATGGGGGTGGTCTCAGCTAGGCGTTGGGCAGCCGGGCACCGGCGTCGATCGACAGCGTCGTGGCGTTGAGGTATCTGTTCTCGATGATGTGCATGACCAGTGACGCGAACTCACCGGGTTCACCCAGTCGCGACGGATTGAGCACCGCACCGCTAAGAGCCTGAACCGCCCTGGGGTCGATGCCGGCGAAGATGCCGGTGTCGAACAGACCGGGCGCGATGGTCACCACGCGAATGCCGTAGTGAGCCAGGTCGCGAGCCGCGGGAAGCATCAGGCCGATCAGGCCGGCTTTGCTCGCGCTGTAGGCCGCCTGGCCTTTCTGACCCTCGAACGCGGCGCCGGACGAGACGTTGATGATGACCCCGCGTTCACCATCAAGCCCCGGGTCGTTCGCGGTCATCAGCCCGGCGCACTGCCGCATGACGTCGAAGGCGCCCACCAGATTCACATCGATGACCCGCTGAAATTGCTCGATATCGAGCGGACCGCTCTTGCCAAACACCTTCCCGGGGTTGGGAATTCCGGCGGCGTTGATGCAAACGTCGACCCGGCCAAAGGTCTCGAAAACTTCGGCGATCGCCGCGGTGACGCAGGCACGGTCGGCCACATCGACCGTCACCGGGATGGTTGTTGCGCCGGCCTGTTCGACAACCGACCGCGCCGCCTCGGCGTTGCGGTCCAAAACCGCCACCCGCGCTCCCGCCTTCGCTAGGGCCAGGGCAGTGGCTCGACCCAAACCCGACGCGGCGCCGGTCACCACTGCAACGTGATCAACGATGTCCACTGCTTACCGATCCTTCCGTCGCGACTGCGGTCGCGGCTGCCTTTCTAAACCAGTCAGATGTGACTGGTTTTAAGGTAACAGCAAAACCACTCCAGGTCAACGATCGGACCGCCCTTTCTTTAACCGCCATGCGCGACCTCGGCTGCTGACAACGCGCCAAGTCAAGGTTGCGGGATCGGCACGCAAGCCTGAGGGATGCACTGTCCTGGTGAACAGCTGATCGGCATACGAGGAGCTCCTTCGCGAGGCGAACAAGACAGCCTCTCGCCGCGTCCCCCTGGCGCCCCTTGCCGCCTCACACCCGGCATTGACCAAACAGCCGATCCCTGCTTAACTAGACATAAATCTAGTCAGATCTGACTGGTTTGCAAAGGAGCCGGTCGAAGTGGACATCTCGAATCGAGCAGCTGCCGTCAACGGGTGGGAATCGCTGGACGGACCGATCAACTTGGTGCGGTGGCGATGAACGCAGCGCAGCTGTTGATGCGTGGTGGGTTCGAGACGGGCGAGGACGGCTCGCCGTTTGAGGTGGTTGCGCAGGAGCCGATGTATCGGCTGCGCCCGTTCTTCCCGAATGCCGACAGCAGCGGACGGCCAGCGGTGACCCTCGTCCCGCCGATGATGTTCGTGGCCGACGTGTATGACGTGTCGTCTTCTTCGTCGGCGGTGCGCGTGCTGCATGACCACCCACGACGTTGTCGGGCTCGGTGAGGAGAAGGCGAATGACCGAGACACTGCGTGCTCGCACGAGCGTCGTCGCCGCGCTGGACCGCGTGCACGCCAGGCGGCTACTCCAGCGCGTGGGAATCCTCGACGAGCCGCCCGGCCCGGTCGGTTCGGACACCCCCGAGGTCGCCCAGCTCCTCAGCGAACCGTGGTTCGACGAGCGGCTGCGCGAGGCCGCGGACAAGCTCGAGCGCGATCACCACGGCGTCCGAACCGAGGCGGCCGGCTACCTGCGCGAAATGTCGGCGGCCCAGGACGAGCGGCCGATGGAGGCCTGGCACCGGTTCGGCCATTGGATGGCGCGTGCCTACGACGTCTTCGTCGATGATGACGCCATCGCCAAGCTGCGCGAGCTCGACCGGAGGTGCACGCTCGTCGTGCTGCCGTCGCACCGCTCGTATCTCGACGCCTGGGTGGTACCCGATGCTCTGATGGGTCGGGGGATCTCACCGACGTTCACCTTCGGCGGAGCCAACCTCAACTTCTTTCCGGTCGGCACTTTCGCGAGTCACACCGGCATCATCTTCATCCGGCGGCGGACAGCCGACCTACCGGTATACCGGATTGCCCTGCGCGCCTACATCGGGCAGCTGGTCCGTAACCGGAAGAACCTCAGCTGGTCCATCGAGGGCGGCCGCACCCGCACCGGCAAGCTTCGCCCGCCGATGTACGGCATCCTGCGTTACGTCGTCGACGCGGTGGAGGCTGTCCAGGGCCCTGAGGTCCAAATTGTCCCGGTGTCGATCGTGTACGACCAGTTGCACGAGGTGTCGTTGATGACCACCGAGGCCCGGGGCGGGGCCAAGGCGCCGGAGGACCTCCGCTGGCTGGTGCGGCTCGCCCGGCAGCAAAGGCATCGGCTCGGCAGGGCATACCTCGACATCGGCGAGCCCTTGCCGTTGCGCCGGCGGCTGACCGAGCTGCGGTCCGACGCCACGGCCAGCGGGCACGAGATCGAAAGGATCGCGGTAGACGTCTCCCACCGGATAAATCGGGCGACCCCGGTCACCGCGACCGCCGTTGTCAACCTCGCCCTGCTCGGTGCCGACCGAGCGCTGACCCTCGCCGAGCTGTTGGCCACCGTCCGCCCGCTCGCCGACTACATCAGCAAGCGCAACTGGCCGGTGGCAGGCGCCGCGCAGCTCGCCGACCGCTCGACCATCCGGCGAACGTTGCAGGAGCTGGTCGCATCCGGAGTGCTGACCAGCTATGACGGCGGCACCGAGCCGGTGTGGCGGATCCGCGGCGAGCAGCACCTGGTGGCCGCGTTCTACCGCAACACCGCGATCCACATGCTGGTCGACCGGGCTATCGCCGAAGTGGCGCTGCAGGCCGCCGCCGACGGCGACGGGGACGCCCAGGGCGCGGTACTCGACGAGGCGTTACGGCTACGCGAGCTGCTCAAGTTCGAGTTCTTCTTCTCTGCCCGCAGCGCCTTCGAGTCCGAGCTGGCCATCGAGCTCCGCCTCATCGGGGCCGCGGTCGACGACACAGCGAAGGCCTGCACTCCGGCCGACGCCGATCGCCTGCTGCGCGAGACCGACCTGCTGCTCGCGCACCTGGTGCTGCGACCGTACCTGGATGCCTACCACATCGTGGCCGACCGGCTTGCCGCGCACGACGAGGACGACTTCGACGAGCAGCGTTTCCTCGCCGAGTGCCTGCGGGTGGGCAAGCAGTGGCAACTTCAAGGGCGCATCGCCAGCGCCGAGTCGGTGTCGCTCGAGCTGTACAAGACCGCACTGCGGCTCGCCCGGCATCGCGACCTGGTGGACGGCTCCGCTCCGGTGCTAGACAAGCAGAGGCGGGAATTCGCCGAGCAGATCGCGACCACCACGCGGCGGGTCAAGCAGATCGCCGAGTTGGCTCGGGCGGCGCAGCGATGAGCCGCCCGGAGCAGGTTGACGACGTCATCCAAGGCGTGCTGAACGGCCCGAGCGGCCCGCGGATCGGGGCATTCTTCGATCTGGACGGCACTCTGGTGGAGGGCTACACCGCCCGCGCCCTCTACGCGGATCGGTTCAAGCGTGGCGATATCGGCGCGCGGGAGTTCCTGCACACGCTGTTCGCCGCGGTCGAGGGGACGCTCGGCGGCGATCTGACCAAGCTTGGCGACGTGAGCATCGCCGGCCTGCGCGGCCAGAGCGAGGACACCATGCTTGAGCTCGGCGAGCGGGCGTTCGTGCAGAAGATCGCCCGGACAATCCGCCCGCAGGCCCGCGAGCTGGTGCGGGCTCACCTGCGGATGGGCCACACGGTGGCGGTGGCGTCGTCGGCGACCTGGTTCCAGATCGAGCCGATCGCCCGCGACCTCAGCATCCCGAACGTGCTGTGCACCCAGCTCGAGACCGTGAACGGCATACTCACCGGCGAGCTGGACGGCCCGGTGTTGTTCGGCGAGCCGAAGGCAGCAACCGTGCGCAGGTTCGCCAAGCAGAACCACGTACAGCTCAAAACGAGCCACGGCTACGCCAACGGTGCGGAAGACGTGCCGTTCCTGTCGTCGGTGGGCAACCCAAACGCCCTCAACCCGCATCCGGGCCTTGCCGCCGTGGCGCGGGCGCAGGGCTGGCCGATCCTGAACCTGCGCGAACCACGCAAGGCCGGGTTGCGGGCCTACCTTGGGACGGCAGCGGCTATGGCCGGCTTGAACGTCGGCATGGGATTCGGGCTCGCCGTCGGTGCACTCAACCGTGACGCCCAATTCGGCCGCAACATCGGCATCCCGCTGGCCTTTGACGCCGCGCTGGCGCTGGCCGGTGTGAGGCTGGACGTTACGGGTGAGGAGAACCTCTGGAATGCCCGGCCCGCGGTGTTCGTCGGCAACCACCAGAGCTCGCTCGACGGGTTCGTGGTCGGCTCCCTGCTGCGCCGCGACTTCACCGTGGTCGGTAAGAAGGAAGCCCGCTACGACCCGCGGATACTGATCGGCGGGGTGTTGATCGATCCGACGTACATCGACCGGTCCAACCTGGAGTCGGCCAAGAAGGACCTGGGCGCCCTCGTCGAGCGGATCAAGGGCGGCATGTCGGTGGCGATCATGCCGGAAGGCACCCGGACCGCGACACCACAGCTGCAGCGGTTCAAGAAGGGCGCCTTCCATCTGGCGATGCAGGCCGGGGTGCCGATCGTGCCGATCGTGCTGCGCAATGGAGGCGAGCTGATGTGGCGCCGCTCGATGATCATCAATCCCGGCACGGTACAGGTCGCTGTGCTCGATCCGATCCCGACCGTCAACTGGTCGGCCGACACCATCGACGTGCACGTCGGGCAGGTTCGCGAGCTCTTCGCGACGACCTTGGACTCGTGGCCGGGAGGTGCGAGATGATGGTGAGGCAGCTCAGCGTCGCGGTCCGCGACCTGCGACAGCCGGCGTCGGGACACGAACTACACGGCGAAGCGGGGAGTGATGAGTCCTGATCTGAGCAACCAGCAGGCGTGGGCAGCGGCGGCCGGCTGGGGTCGCGAGACCCGGATGAACGAGATGGAAGCGTTGATGTGGCGGTCCGAACGGCACCCGCGGCTGTCATCGACCATCCTGGCGCTGATGGTGCTCGACCAGCCGCCAGACTGGAATCGCCTGGTCGCAGCCCATGAGTGGGGCTCCGAACTGATTCCGCGCCTCCGGGACCGGGTGCTGGAGCCCGTGCTCCCCGTCGGCCCGCCCGGCTGGGTTCCGGACGATCACTTCCAGCTCGACTATCACCTGCGTCGCACCCGGCTACCAGGCGCGGGCACGATGGACGCCCTGCTCACGTTCACCTCGTCGTTCGCGCTGTCTCCACTGGACCGCGAGCGGCCGCTGTGGGAGGCGGTGCTGGTCGAGGGTCTCGACGACGGCAAGGCCGCGTACGTACTGAAGATGCATCACTCGCTGACCGACGGTCTCGGCAGCATCCAGCTGCTGTCCTTGGTGCAGAGCAGGACTCCCGAGCACACCGAGGACAAACCGCGTCCCGAGCCCTGTGCACACGCCCACGTGGATTCCGATTCGGTACAGCTGGCCGTCGACGAGCTCGGCGAGCAGGTCCGCCGGATCCCCAGAGTCGCGGAGCAGGCGCTGCGGGTCGGCAGGAGCATGCTCACCAACCCCGGCCGGGCCACCTCAGAGGCGATCCGGCACGTGGCTTCGATGCGCCGCGTGCTGTCGACCGGGCCCGCGAAACCATCCCCGTTGTTGGGCAAGCGCACCGGGCGGCTCTGGGGGTACGGGGTGCTGGAGTGCGAACTGAACGGACTCAAGGCTGCGGCCAGGGCCGCGGGCGGCTCGGTGAACGATGCCTTCGTCGCCGCGCTGCTCGGCGGCATGCGCCGCTACCACGACCTGCACGGCATCCAGATCGACACCCTGCCGATGGGGATGCCGGTGTCGCTGCGCAAGAGCGATGACCCGATGGGCGGCAACAAGTTCGCCGGGGCACTGTTCGCCGCGCCCGTCGGGATCGAAGATCCCGCTGAACGCATCGCCGTAATCCGGGGTCTGGTGCTGTCGGTGCGCACCGAGCCCGCGCTGGACTCGGTCGCCTTGCTGGCACCGGTCGTCAATCGGCTGCCTTCGGCGGTCGGGGCCGCCATGCAGCGGCTCGGTATGTCGGTGGACATGATCGCGTCGAACGTTCCCGGCTCGCCGTACCAGACCTACATCGCCGGGGCCAAGGTCGAACGGATGTACCCGTTGGGCCCACTGCCCGGGGTCGCGGTCGCGGTCGCGATGGTCTCGCACGTCGGGACCTGCTGCCTGGGGTTCAATATCGACGGCTCGGCGGTCAAGGACCACGATGTGCTGATGCGCTGCTTCGCCGACGGACTGGACGAGGTGCTTCAGGTGGGCCGTGTGGCGGGAGAAGAACAGTGACCGCCCATGTCGAAGGCCGGTTCATCGGCGCGGCGGGCAAGCAGATCTACTGGCAGGGTTGGCTGCCCGACGGCGACCCCGCCGGCGTCGTCGTGCTGGTCCACGGCTACGCCGAGCACAGCGGGCGCTACCTACACGTCGCGCAGCGGCTGGTGTCTGCCGGTTATGCCTCCTACGCCGTGGACCACTTCGGGCACGGGAAGTCGGAAGGACCGCGGGCCAACGTCAACCGGATGTCCGAGGTCGTCGCCGACATCGACCGCGTAGTCCGGATCGCCGCGGCGCAGCACCCCCGGTCTCCCGGTGTTCCTGGTCGGTCACAGCATGGGTGGGTTGCTCACCCTCGACTATGTGACCAAGACGTCGACCGGCAGCCGGTACGCGCTGACCGGGGTCGCCGTTTCCGCGGCGGCGATCGACATCTCGATCGTTTCCGGGCCCGAGCGGCTGCTCGCGAAGGTGCTGTCCAAGTTTGTTCCGAACCTGGCTGTCACCCCGTTGGACTCGACAATGGTCAGCCGCGACGCGCAAGTGGTTGCCGACTACGACAGCGACCCGCTGAATTATCACGGCCGGATCAAGGCACGCACCGGCGCCGAAACCATCGCTACCGCTGAGAAGGTGAGGGCCCGACTGACCGAGATCGATCTTCCGATCCTGATCATGCACGGCAGTGACGACAAAGGAGCTGCGGTTTCGGGGTCGAAACTGCTCGCCGAGAAAGCGTCGTCGAAGGACGTCACGCTCAAGCTCTACGACGGCCTCTATCACGAGGTCTTCAACGAGCCGGAGCGCGACATCGTCCTTGGCGACCTCGTGGACTGGCTCAAGGCTCGCACGTAACGGCCAGTTAGACATCCGGTTAGGGAATGAGCGCAGCGCCGCCCGCAACGGCGTGACGCGGCTTGGTCGGCAAACGGCGCCGTACATGCAACGGATTTCCGTCTACCCGGTGGAGAACATGTCGGGCCGACCGTCGTCGACCACCAGCGCCCCGACAAAATGCCGCTGTCACCGATACGACACGAACCACCTCACCGGAGCGGCGTCCTCGAACCGCAATCCCCCATACATCCGCCAACGGCAGTCGAGCCCGGTCACCCGTCGAGGTCACATACCCGACCCCAAACCCCATCACCACGTCCGGCCTAGCGGTGGCCGTGGACACCTTGTCTCGCGCCTGCGTTGCACGCAAGCCGCGGCTCTTCACCGGACGAAGCGGCTAAGGGCACTTCAACCCGCTTCTCCAAAATAAGTCAGAGCTGACTAAATTTATGTCTGGTTAAACAGGGATCGGCCGTTCGGTCAATACCCTGGGTTGCGCCTACGACTACCAATATGCTCGTGCCACCCGATGTGTTTAGGCTGGGGCGTAGGCACCCGGTATTGATTCGCGGTCGGAAAGCGATGAGGAGACGAAGATGAGCCATGTGGTGCGGTCATGGGCCGCGGCTGCTGGGGCGGTGATGGCGCTGGTTTCGGCTCCTGTGGCCATCATGACGATCGTGTCGCCCGCGGTGAGCCGGGCCGACGTTTGCGCAGACGCGGGGGGTCGACACGTTGACGTTGGTGGGTGCACCGACCCCGGCGCGGCGGTATATGCGGCGCCTCCGCCGGCAGACGTTCCGCCTCCGCCGGCAGACGTTCCGCCACCGCCGGCATACGTTCCGCCTCCGCCGCCACCAGCCCCCGATGGCACCGCATGTGCTGATGTGGGTGGCCGGCACGTCAGCGTCGGCGGTTGCACCTAGCCAACGCTCGGCCGGGGGAGCTTCGTTGAGGCTTGGCTTTTCTGAATGTTGGCTGTAGTTCGAGCGCGGGCAAGCTACACGGACAACAGATTCGCGTTGTAGCCGGGCCTGAAGAATCTTTCGGTGCCGTGGAACAGGAAAGGATGGTGCTGCGATCAATGCGCAATTCAGCGGCGCCGGACCGTCGACGAGGAAGGCTGTTCTTGTAGCGCCAAATCCTAATGCATGCGTGCCATAGCGGTGGCCGACGATGCTACGTCGTAAGCAGGCGTGTTGGTAATGGCGCCCTCTCGACTTTTTTATATTTCACGAGTGCCGTACCACCAGCGCCGACTTTCATCAGTGTATCTCGCCCAACCGATAACCATATTCTTCGGCGCCGATTCCACGGGTGCCATCGTCGAGGAGGAAATCGAAGTAAGCTGAGTGCACCACGTAGCTATCGAGATAACAGGGTAGTGAGGTACGTCGCGTTCCGGTCAGGTGGTATTGGCGGCCTTGGGGATCACAGGCAGTGATGTTTACACTGATCGGCCTATCCTCGCCATCCAGTGTCTTATTGAATTGCATGCCGGAGAGCGGCAGCAGCCGCTCGCCGTCCCACAACCAGGGAATCTGAACCAGACCTTTTTCTTGCTGTGCCTGGATCAGACCAAATGCGCGGCCGTCGTCCATCAACACCCAGGCCAGGTCGTACCAGATCATACTTTCCCACTGGCGTGTGCCGACCGAATGATCACGGGGCCCCATGCCAGCGAGATCAAAGCGTTCGTCACGGTATTTCATACTGCCGCTAATGCGGCCCATCTGCTCAATATGCATGTCGGAAAGCCCCGCGACGCCCCCCGGCAGGTGCAGGCCGATCGAGTCGGCCGGTTCATGCACTCCCTCCCATTCAAAATTGAACTGAAGCGGCGCTGTCGGATCGTCAAAGCTGATCTGGAAGCGATGCTTGTCGAGCGACAGCGCACGGATTTCAAAGCCACCGGCGCGAATTCCTGACTGCATGTCGCCTCCTGGGAGCGGCAGGTGTTCAAGATGGCGGTGGTAGAGCGGTTTGCCCTTGCGGCTCATGGCGACCATGACGCTGCAGGTGCCCCTGTTGGCTGCCAGACCGATGCGGGTTATGCAGCACAGTTTCTGCCGTGAGTCGATGAAGTAGAAAACCCAGCTTTCGCTCCAGTTGGGTGCATCACTGTCCGGGGTGTGGCGTTGGTCGTCGGCGGCGGTGAGTGTCATGAGTTTGCCCCCTATTAAAGTGTGGCGCCCGCGGCTTTGAATAGCGTCCGCATGCGATCTTCTTGCACCGCCAGGATGCCCGTGAACGGTTTGAATTCCTCTGCTGACATGCGACGACCGAAGACGTGAAGGACCAGCAAGGTGCAGAACGCGCCTTTGGCCAGGTGGTATTCCCAATGCTGCAAACTGCGTCCAGAGGCACGCTCGTAGGCGCTCAGCCAGTCGGCATCGCTCGGCATGTCGGCAATGTTGTTAGCACCGCCAAGAATGCGGGCGAAGGAATGCACGCCCATCAGCCAGCCCAGGTCGGACTCGGGAGCGGTGATGCGTGCCGTTTCCCAGTCGAGCACAACGACGAGTTTGCCATCAGCGAACAACATGTTTGAGGGCTGGTAGTCGCCATGATTGAGTACCGGGTTAGTTACTCTTGGCGCCTTCTCGTGCAGCCAGCGTTCGTAGCCGCAAAGACTGTCGGCAATCTCGGCCGAAGCGAAACGCAGGGCGTCGGTGTAGAAAGTGATTTCCTTGCCGATCGAGTTCTCGGGTGCGCTACCACCTAGCAAAGTATCGAGACCGGCGGCCCGCCAGCCGAGGGCATGGATTTTTGCCAAGGTCTCCATCATGTCGGCGATCAGCGCCTGCCGGGTGGCCGCATCGGCCTCGGCCATCGGCCCCTGCGCATAGTAGTACTGTCGCGGAGCCACGCCGACGGCACGGCGCATGATGTAGCCCGGTGTGCCGAGCAGGCTGCCGTCGTGGTCCAGGCACAGGGGGCGAGCTACCTTGACACTGGCATCGGCCAGCGCGTGCTGCACGCGGAACTGCGCCCCCATGTCGTAGCGGTTCATCAGTCCGTCGGCCGGCTGATAACGCAGCACCAGGTCATGCTGGCGTTCCCCGCTTCCATCGTCGAAGCGGGCGCTGAAGAGGAGGTTGCCGCTGGAGGCACCAACATCGGGTCGAACCAACGACCCTGTCAACGTAACCTCGCCGCGAGCGACGCCGGCCCGCAGCAAGGCGGCGATCCGGGTCTTCCAGAGTTCGTCGTCTGCGCCGCCGGCAATGCCTGCACGGGTTTTGGCGACAAGCTGCTCGTAAGTATGTTCTTCGCTCATGGTGCAGTCCTCTCTTGACCGGGATTGGGGATGCTTGCCTGCCAATTCACTAACCGCCTGAACTAGCGCGGAGGCAACAACTTGGCACTCGGCTCAGTCGCCTCGGGCTCGCTCTTGGTAGGCAACGCTTCCGACGACCTCACCCGTCGCGGGGTTGTGCACGACGACTGCCTCGCCGGCCGACGACGACAGTTGATCGATACTCACGAGGTGCTCCCCGGTTGGTGGATGGCCACTGGTGTCGGTGGTGCTGTGACGGCTTCCGGCTGGTCGTTCCAGCCGGTATGGGCGTTGGCGAATCGCCCGATTTGCCGCAGCGCGGCGCGCGTCTCGGGAAGCCAGGTCTGCTGATGCCAGGCGTGGGGGGCCAATGGGTGGACGTCGAGCCGGACGAGTACCCCGGCCGCTCGCGCGCGCTCGGTGGCCCGCACCGAGTCGTCACGCAATACCTCGGTGTCGCCGGTCTGGAATAGCAGCGGTGGCAAGCCGGCGAAGTTGCCGAACAGGGGCGAAATCAGGGGGTCTGTCGCGTCTACGTCCGGTCGGTACCACCGTTGGAAGAAGTCCAGCCCACGCGCCCCCAGCGCGACATCGCGGCGCGCATTGGTGCGGATAGAGGGGCTGGTCCAGGAGAAGTCGAAGCCGCCGCTCATCATGATCGCCCCTGCCGGCATCGGGAGGGAGGCGTCGCGGGCCCGCTGCAACGTGACCAGGGTCGCGTTGGCGCCGGCCGATTCGCCCGCGATCATCAACTGACCCGGCTCTTGCCCGGCGTCAAGTAATGCCTCATAGGCGCGCAGACAATCGTCGATGGCCGCCGGAAACGGGTGCTCGGGAGCCAACCGGTAAGCCGGCACGACAACCCGGGCCCGCAGGTCATTCGCCAGCCGGGAGAGAAATCCGGTGTAGGCACTGCGCGCGTACACCATGAATCCACCACCGTGCAGATACAGCACGGCGCGTCCCTGCTGCGCGTGTTTAGGGTGGAATT
>NZ_JBKQTQ010000101.1:0-4596 GCF_052143115.1 Mycobacterium sp. | reverse complement strand
ATGCCCATAAATCGGCGACCCTGCGGCTCGACGACATGCACCTGCGCTCTCACCGCTGGGCGGCGTATCCGGCATACGCGCGTTCGAAACTTGCGGTGATGCTCTGGGGCCTCGAACTCGACCGCCGGTTGCGGGCGGCGCAGTCGCGGGTCACAACCCAGCTCACGCACCCAGGTTGGGTGTCGTCCAATCTGTCCCACGTATCCGACACGCCAGTGATGGCGGGTTTTCATCGCGTGGTCGGGGTGTTGGCAAACAGGTTTGGCAACGACATCGAAGAAGGCGCCGCGCCGACGCTGTACTGCATCAGCGAGCCGATCCCACCGGGCAGTTATGTCGGCGTCGATGGCCGGCTCGGTCTACAGGGCGGCCCGGTTCTGATCGGCCGGTCCACTGTCGCATGCGACTACGAAGCAGCAGCAAAGGTGTTCGAGTTCGGCGAAAAAGAAACCGGGACCGTACTTCCCGTATAGCCGACGGTGTAGCCGCAGCGGTTATGCCGGCGTGGCGAGGATCGCCACTGCATCGCCGCCGACCGCCACGCCCATGGACCCGATTCGTTCGATCAGCCGTGCCCGAAGCTCGGACGCCTTGTCGGCGGGAAGTATCAGCTGATGGGAAAAGGTGAACGCGATATCGACCCACTGTTGCGCGGAGTAGTGCAGGTCATGCGGATAGCGTCGCTGGGTGACGGTGAAGCCCGCGGCGGTGAGCAGGTCGACGATTTCGTCGGGATTGCCGTCGGTGCTGCGCCGTTCGACGTTCATGTAGTCCCGGTAGATCGATTCGAACTCCGCACGGGTAGGTCTGGTGGGTCTCAACCGGTTCCATATCACCGCCAGCTGCCCACCGTCGTCGAGGATGCCGCGTACCTTGGGCAGCGTCACCGCGGGATCGACCCAATGAAACGATGCCGCGAACACCACGCGGTCGAATCGACGTCCAGCGGGCTCCCATTGCTCGAATGTCGCGATCTCAACCGGAATGCCCTTTGCTTGGGCGACCGCGGCCATCCGGGTATCGGGCTCAACCGCAAGAAGCTCGGCGCCTCTTTCGATGAACTGCATTGACGCGATTCCGGTGCCGGCGCCCGCCTCGAGCACTCGGCGAACACCGGGCGCCAGCACGTCGTCGATCAGTTGATCGGGGTAGCGCGGGCGATGAGTGTCGTAGTTGTGTGCCGCGCCACCAAATGAGTTGGCGCGCTCGCGATTAGTGAAAAGGTTCAGTCGCGGTGGCATGCCGCCGAGCGTATCGGGCCAACTTATGTCCTGGCTGTGAAGTCATCGTGGGGCTGCTCACAATTGCAGCTCAGTGATGAAGGTTGGTCGATCGGCGAGGTCAACTCGAAGTGGCTCCGGAGTGGCGACACGAATTGGCTCCACGCTGCTGGGTCGGTCGTTTCGCCTGGGGCTGTTACTCCGTCAAGACTGCTAATAATTCGCGCCTTGGCTGCCTTGGGCCAGGGGTCCGGTGCGGGTCTACGCCCCGGTGAAGATCCATGCCGTTGGACGCGACACTTGAAAGTCCGCCAGTGCGCTTGCGTGAGTGGTTACTGCGCAATAATTTCCGTGGCACGGTTGGTCTTCGCACCGGCGAGATCGTCAGCGACGTATTGCGTGAACAGGTCGGTGAGGGTGTGGGCGAGTTCTGCGGCGTTGGCGGTTTGTGGCGTGGCCGCTGCCTGCAGGGCACCGTCACGGACAAGTACCACTAGGCCGTGGACGAGTGCCCAGCTGATCAGCGCCAGCTGCGGGGTGTTTGACGATATCGCGTCGATTCCGGTTAGCCGGCTCACCGCGGTGGTCAACGCACCGATGGCTTGCTTTTGTGCCGCAATGAGTTCCGCATCGGCGGCGTGCAATTCGCTTGGTGTGAACATCAGTTCAAAAAGGGCCCGATGGGACAGGCCGAAGTCGATGTAAGCCTGCCCTAGGGCCGCAAGTTGCCGCTGAGCGTCTGATTCGTGCACTCCGGACAGGCGATCCGCCAGTGCGTGAAACCCTTCTGTGGCGATCGCCGTGAGCAACCCGGACCGGTCCCCGAAGTGGTATTTGGGCGAGGCGTGTGACAGGCCAGCGCGTCGGGCGACGGCCCGCAGGCTGATCGCGGCGCGACCATGTTCGACGAGTTCTGCGCGCGCGGCAGCCAGCAGAGCCTCGCGTACTTGAGGGCGGGCGGCGGGTGCCATGCACATATTCTCGCCGATTTTGCTTGACAGTGTCAAACAGCTCTGCCATGCTGGTTGGAGATGTTTGACAGTGTCAAACACAGAGCGGAAAGGAACACCTCGATGTACCACACGATCGTCAAGCGGGTCGCGACCAAAAACTTCGAGCGTGTCAACGCGCATGACTACGGCGCCATTCTCAAGGATTGCGCCGCCGACATCCATCACCGCTTCGGCGGAGGTCACGCACTCGGCGGTGAGCGCCACGACCGCGACGCACTGGGCCGCTGGTTTGAGCGGCTGGGCCGCCTAGGCCCCACGTTGAAGCTGACCGTGCGTGATGTCTGGGTAAAGGGCTGGCCACACAACACGACGGTCATCATTCGCTGGGTTGGCACGCAGACTCTGCCCGACGGCGCACCGTATGAGAACCACGGTGTGCACATCATACGGATGCGCTGGGGAAAGGTCGTCGACATCGATGCGAACGAAGACTCGCAGCTCGTCGCCGAATCGCTGAAAACCGCTGCTGCCCACGGTGTTCAGGAAGCACTCGCCGAGCCGATCGTCAGCTGACCCACACCCGCTGGAATCATTATCGAGGAGCAAACCATGAATACGATGGTCACACCGTTACCAGCGCGACGAGCGCATCACCCGGCCAACGGCGATCCCCAAATCCGGGTCGGCGACCGTGAACGGGAGAAGGTCGTCACCCGCCTCGGTCAAGCGTTCACCCAGGGATATCTGTCGATCGCCGAATATGAGACTCGGCTGAGCCAGGCCATGCAGGCGCAGACCGCCGGGGCGTTGAATCAGGTGCTTAGCGATCTGCCTGTCGCGCGGATCGCCCGGGGCGACCCCCGCCGCCGCGCAGCCAGGGTCGTGGCTGCGCGCCGCGGCGTACAGCTTCATCTTGCCGCTTACCTGGCGGCGTCACTGCTGATGATCGGCATCTGGCTGGCGCTTGCGGTCACCGTGGGCGCCTGGTACTTCTGGCCGGTCTGGCCCATCCTTGGTGGGGGCATCGGTGTCATTTCCCACGCTGTCCCTGTCCATAGCTGCGCACGCAGCAGGCGTGTCCCGCTTCCAGGCGCCACCGCTTAATCACGCACTCCTGGCGTGAAAACCGGGCAAACTACGCGGAAGTGGTAGCCGTCATCATCGGATAAGTGCAGCATCAGACAATCACCTGCGAGTACTTTTCGCCCGCCGCGGCAGGTGCAGTGGGAAAAGGATTCACGACGGCGACCACGTCGATGTCGGGTCCGGCTGCAGAGCACATCTGCAGGTTGCCGACGCATCGCTCATGGTTACCGACGGGATCGGCTTCTGATGACGTGGGGTAGATCGGCACAGCCACTTCAAAGATCGAAGGTGTGAGAGGCGTGCCGATAGGTCGAAATGGAGATGCGGGACGTGTTCAAAAGCCTGGTGCTGAAGCTAGCGTCGAGCGCGCAGCCACTGAAGAGGCCCGAAATTCTTGGTCCGCACGCTGGCGAAGCCGTGGCTTTCCAGGATGTCGCCGAGTTCGTCTTCGTCGAACATGTGTGGCCCGGCGCTCCATAGCCTCCGCCAGACCCGAGCTGCGCGCCCAGCGGTGGGGACCATCACGGCCAGTCGCCCGCCCGGTCGTAGCACCCGCGCCATCTCCGCTAGGGCGGTCACCGGATCCGGTACCAACTGCAACACGGCCACGGAGATCACGGCATCGACCGTCCGATCGCGCAGCGGAAGCCGTTGCGCATCCGCGTATAGGAAGCCGATCTGTGGCCCAGATTCGGCCCGGACCGCACGTGCCAGCATCGCCTCGGAGCGGTCGACACCCAACACCAGTCCGCTCGGCCCCGCGGCGCGGGCAAGGGACGCGGTGATGCTAGCGGGGCCGCAGCCGACGTCCAGGACGATCCCGCCCTGCGGGATCTTCAACCACTCGACCGGCGGCTGAAGCGCGGTGAGTAGCTGGCGTAGCACTGCTTGGGTGTTGTCGTAGAACATCGCGACAACCGGCGAGGCCCACATCGCCTGGATGGCACCGGTGTCCTTCGGTAAACCGGTGGCCTCCGATGAAGTGCCCAGCAGATCGAGATAGCCCTTGCTGGCATCCGGTTTCGTCGGCGGGTCGGCGAATAGCTCCAACGCCCGGCGCAAAGCGGGAGCCAATGTGGCGTCGAGGTTGACCATGCGCATTCCCTTGAGCAAATACCAAGCCGTACAGGCAATTACCCGATCGGCAGCCGCAAATTGCAGCACCGCTCGCTCCGAAGCCTACGCCCAATCGCCGGGCGCCCGACGGTGTTACTGCTTGACCGTCGCGAGGGTCCGCTCGAGAGCGCACAGACACCATTGGCCCGGCACGCCTTTCAGGTCGTGCTCGCCGCGGTCGGCGAACCGGTGCCGCGAGCCGGTGACGATGTCGCGCACCG
>NZ_JBKQTQ010000100.1:0-22561 GCF_052143115.1 Mycobacterium sp. | reverse complement strand
GCGACCGCGCCGTACATCTTAGCGAGCGCGCGCGCGGTCATTACGCCGTTGGCCGACGGAATCTCGCTGTCGAGGAGCGGAATATCGCCTTGCACAGACGATTTCATTCCAGGAACGTAAAATGCGCCGAATCCGCCGGAAAACGGCAGCGCCGCGATCTTTGGTGCGAGGAAATCGAACAGCGGATTCGTTGCGGTGGTTTGCGGCATCAGGATCTGCGCCACCTGGATCGGTGAGTCGGCCGGTGGCCGGCCGAGATGCAGCCCTTCGATGCTGAGCGGCTCAGCCAACTCAGAGCGGACCAGGTCACGCATTCCCATCCCCGTTACCGCTCGCGCCAGGCCGGACAACAGCCATCCGTAGGTCAGCACGTGGTAGGCCGACCTGCCCAGCAGTGGGCTCGCCGGCGCTGCCGCCAGGCGCTCCTCCATGAAGCGGTGATCCAACAGCTCGGCTTTGCTGACCCCGTTCAGCTGCGACAGCCCGGCCCGGTGCCGCATCAACTCGCGGACGGTAATCCCCGATTTGCCACCAACGCCGAACTCCTTCCAGTACTCAGCCACCGGCGCGTCGTAATCGAGCAGCCCGCGGTCGACGAGCCGGTGAATCACGGTCGACGTGGCGCCCTTGGTGGCGGAGAACACCATCGCAGCGGTGTCGGCTGTCCAGGGCACCTCGCCCCGCCGGTCGGACCAGCCCGTCCAGACGTCGACGACAGGGCGACCGTCCAGGTACACCGACAGCGCCCCACCACCGAATCGAGGCCCCGGGAACAGCCGGCCGAAAAACCGGACAGCCCAGGTGAAATGCGGGTCGGCCGCGCCCTGCACGCCCTGCGGCAGAGCGCTGTCGACCTGGTGAATGTTCTCGGCACCAACGTAGGGTCCGAGCGCACCGCGCCAAGACCCGTAAACATTGCGTTTTCTCGAAAAGAACGAAGTCATCATTTTCCGACGTGGTGCGAACCACTCTGATGCCACTGTGAGCCAGCACGATGCCACCCTGAGGCAGCACGATGCGGTTTTGAAATGGTGTTTTCGTGTCTCGTTCGGCATCATCGTGGTGCCTCTCGGCGCTAGTCCAACGTGACCCTCCTCCATGTCTGAGCGCAACCGTCAACCTTCAAAAGTCGCCGGCGCGCTGACTTGAGATGCGTGCAACAACCGGGTGAGCTGCACCTCATACTATCGCTCTGGTAGAACCACGTGTCCAATTGGAGAGAACATAGGCACCTTTTATCGGCAGCCAACCTCCGGGAGCGGTTTCCGTTGAGAACCCCATTGCTGGCGGAGGGAAGTCATGGCTGAGCCAGTGGAGGGAGGGGCCGCGTCCGCGTGCTTGGGCGGCAGCCTGGTCGCACAGCTGCCGCCAGCCACCGGGGCTCGCCATTGTCAGGTAGTGCAGGTGCCGGCTCAGCTCGAAGTTCTAGTCGCACACCCTGTACGGGTGATCAAGATCGAACGGGACGCGAGCCAGCACCGAGCGAAAAATACCGTCGGCGCCGAGGTCCGCACCGAGTCGCGAGCCGATATGCGCGGCGACAGCAGTACTTCTGTTTGTGCGTTTGTTTCCCGGATTGTCAATAGCGTTACTGAGGGGGCAGCAGGCCGCACATGTGTGAGTAGACGATCTTGGCGGCCCGCATCGGCATGAGCCGCGAAAGCTCGTCCATCATGATCGCGTCCGACCCGATGAAGACGTGATACGACTTCTTCTCGATTCCGCGAACGATCTTCTCGGCGGCCACCCGGGACGGGGTCATTTTCATCTCCGTGATCTCCTTGGGCAGCGCCGCACGCTCTTCCTGCGTCATCGCAACACCCGAGTTCACAGCGATGTTAGTGGCGATCGCCCCCGGAAACACCACGCTGACGCGCACATTGGTGTCCAGCAGTTCGGAGTTCAGGCCCTCCATCAGGAGCTTGACCGCGGCCTTCGAGGCGCCATAGATCGTTTGCCCGGGCACCGGAACGAACGAGCCCATGCTCGAGACCGCCGCGATGTGAGCCTCCGGGCGCCGCAGCAAGACCGGCAGAAACGTCTTCGTCATGTTCAGCACGCCGTAGAAGTTGACGTTCATCACGTGCTCGATGTCACTGAACGCCAGGTCGTTCACACGAACGAAGCCATGGATGATGCCTGCGACGTTGATGAGGCCGTCCACAGCGCCATGGGCCTTCACAACTGCGTCGGGCAGTACCTCAACGGCTGATCGGTCGGCGATGTCCACGACGTGAGTGGAGATCCGGTCAGAGTCCCCGCCGGCGAGGGTGACCGTTTCCCCCAGGCCAGTTTCGCTGATGTCGACGGCGGCGACGCGCGCCCCCCTGTTGACCAGCGCGAGCACGACGTCCTGGCCAATGCCGGCTCCTCCGCCGGTAACGACGAAGACCTTGTTGCTGATGATCACGCGGTTGCTCCAGATATTGGGTGGGCTCTCCCCTGTGCTGCGGGGCCTGCTCGCTCAGGAGCTCCACGGACCCTGCGCCGTGGACTCACCTCGGTCCACTGAACCGCGTACTCCATGGCCTGGCGATCCATGCGCGATGTCGATAGTGCCGCGGACCTGAATGATGTCGGCGAGGAAGCCCACCGAGCCGGACCCCCGTCCGCCATCACGAGTTCCTTGAGCGCGTCGTGGCGCTCATCGAGGATGTTCGCCACCCGACGCAGCACCGCGCCCGCTGCCGGGGTGCGAAGCCGCGGTGGTGCCCTGTTCGGCGCGCGAATTCCACACGTAAAGATCATGAATCGGTGCGGCCGGCCGCTTTCATCCGGTCCAAGTCCGCCATCACGACGGTCCTGCCCGCGGTGGCCGCGAGCGCACGCGTATGGCCGAGGTGGTGCATGTCGAAACACGATTCGATCGCATTGGAGAAGCCCATCGTGTCGAGGGTGTGATTGACGGCGCGCTTGGCCAGGCGCAACGCCCATGGGTCGGTCCGCGCGATCCGTTGCGCGAGCTGCAGAGTGAACTCGCGAAGCTCCTCCAGCGGCACCACATGGTTGACCATCCCGGCCCGCAATGCCTCCTGGGCGCTCACCGAATCCTGGGTGAAGAGCATCTCCTTGGCCTTGCGAGGACCGAGTTCCCAAGTGTGAGCGTGATATTCGACGCCCATAATACCCATCAGCGCGACCGGGTCGGAGAATTGAGCATTGTCGGCTGCGACGATGAGGTCACAGGGCCAGCACAACATCAGCCCCGCGGCGATGCACTTACCCTGCACGGCCGCGATCGTGGGTTTCGGGATGTCCCGCCAGCGCTTGGCGTATTCCAGGTAGCCGCGGGTCTCCCAATCGTAGTAATCCTCGGCCACCAGCTTTCCGTCCTCGCCGCGTTTGGGACGAAGGTTGCGGCCGTTGGCGGATGGGTCGCTGCCGGACATGTCGTGGCCCGCCGAGAAATGTTTACCGGTCGTCGTGAACACGATCACCCGCACATCCGGGTCTGCGTCCGCGCGCCGCCAAGCGTCGTCGAGGTCTTTGAGGATGCCCGGTGTCTGCGCGTTTGCGGCCTGCGGCCGGTCCAGGGTGATCACCGCCACCGACCCGTCCGTCTCGTACCGAACGAAATGCTCTGCTGCCATTGCTGTCTCCTTTTATGCGAAGGGTCTGATCACGCTCTCCTGAGCGAACGACGCAACGAGCGATCCGGCCTCGGTATAGACCGCGCCGGTACCGAATCCGCGGCCGCCGGCCAGCCGCTCACCACGAATCTCCACCCGCAGCCACTCCGACACGGCGAAGGGCTGATGGAACCAGATCGAGTGGCTGACCACTCCGGTCTGAAGCCGGACGTGGGCGTCCTGCTGGCTCGCGCCGGGTACGGCCTTGAGCAGAGTGCCGATCAGCGGCCAATCCGAGACGTAGGCCAGCACCGGCCGCGCCAGCGCAGGGTCGGTGAACTCGTCACAGCGCATCCAGAACGCGAGTTCGGCCGGGACGGCGCTCGCGTCGTCTAGGCCGATGTCGCTGATCAGTCTGGTCTCGCCGGGTACCACGGGAAAATCGATCAGCTTGGCCGCCAATGGATCTGCGTCGGCGACGGCGCTCAACTGATAGTTGTGCCCGTCGTCGGCGCGGTCAACAAGGACGGTGCCGATAGCAACGACGCGCCGCTCCCCGAGGTGTTGGGTGTCCTGGTAGACCACCGCTCGGCGCACTCCGAGCGTGCGCCCGTCGTGCGTGTTCTCGAGGTCCAAGTACAAGGGGTCGCGCGGCCGCCCCTCCCGCGGGAACGCCACATGCAACGATTTCACTGTCCGCTCACGTGTCACGGCCGCCACCAATTGAGCCAGGATCTGTCCGCCGAAAATCCGCTCCGCGCCCCCGTGAGCCACCGGAAGAACCGTGCGTCCGTCGCCGTCTCGGCCGAGGTCGAGCATCGCGCGGAATTGATCGGCGTTCATCGTGTGCCCCTTGCCGCGGCCGCTGTGGCGGCCAGCTCGAATTTCTTGACCTTGCCCGAGGGTGTCATCGGCAGGGAATCCAGGAAATGCCATGCGGTCGGGGACTTCTGGCGGGCCAAGGCCAGCGGTGCGCAGGTGTGCGGCCAGTTCGCCGACCGAGGACTGCCGGCCGCCGTGCAGCACGACGAAGGCGACCGGTACCTCACCGAACCTTGCGTCGGGACCCGGGACAACAGCGGCCTGGCGCACTGACGGGTGCGAGGCGAGAAGGTCCTCGATGTCTCGTGCGGAGAATTTCTCACCACCACGATTGATGACGTCTTTGATTCGGCCGGTGATCGTGAGGAATCCGTCGTCGTCGAGGATGCCGACATCGCCGGTCCGGAACCAGCCGTCGTCGTCGAGTACGGATCGGTTGGCCGCGGGGTCCAGGTAGCCGAGCATCCGCTCGGGTCCTCGCACCGCAAGCTCGCCCGCGAAACCCGGTGGTAAAGCGCGACAGTCGTCACCGAGGACTCGCACCTCGACCCCGGGTGCCACGGCGCCGTCCGTCGTCGCACGCAGATCGAACGGGTGCGCTTGGTTCATCACCGTCACGGTCGGCAGCTCAGTCATGCCGTATACGCGTGCCGCGGGGATACCCTGCTCCTCACTGCGCTCCATCACCGCGCGCGGCACCGAGGCTCCGCCGCAGGCAAACATTCTCAGCGGCAACCCGATCCGAGCATCTCTCGCGGCCACGGTCAGCTCCTGCAGGAATACCGTCGCGCCGGCCGAGTAGGTCACCCGGTGCGCCATGATCTCCTGGACCGCCCGCCTGGGTTCCCACCGCTCTGCGAGCACCGCGCAGGCCCCCACCAGCAGTGGGATCGTCATTGCATTGAGCAGTCCGGTGATGTGTTGCAGTGGGGCGGCCATATAGGCGACATCGTCCCAGCGCAGCCCCCACGCGTCGGCGAGCTGACGGGTTTCGGCCAACAACGTGCGCGACGAGTGCACGGCGGCCTTGGCGCGCGACGTGGTGCCGGAGGTGAACAAGACCAGGCACGGCTCGTCCGCTCCGATGTTGGCGGACGGCAAGCGTCGAGGGTGCCACACGACCTCGTCGAACGGCGTCCAGCCACAACGTGATCCGCGCAGCAGGATTCGCGGGATCTCGTCGAGGCCGTTATCGGCGAGCAGGTCGTCAAAGGCCTCGGCGTGCTCGAAACCGCGGAACGACTCGGCCGAAATGACGGCCGCGGGCCGCACCTCCTCGATCACCTGGCGCAACTCATGCTCCCGGTAGAACGGAGCGATCGGTGCGCTCACCGCGCCGACGTGCCAGACGGCCAGACCGAGCAGATGGGCCTCCCACCAGTTCGGCGTCTGCCAACATACGACATCGCCCGGCCGAATTCCGGCCCCGCTCAGCCAGGCCGCGGCCCGCTCGACGAGTCCCAGCAGCTCACGGTGCGTCATCTGCACGCCCCCCTCGGCCACCGCCGGGCGGGAGCCCCATAACCCGGCGGCCCGTTCGACCGACGAGCTCATGGTCATGTCGCTGACGTAGCCCAGCCTCCGGTACTCGTCCTGCCGGTCCTCAGGTACACCGGGGGCAACGATGCGCGCGGCCGTCAACGGCGTCGGAGTCATCCGCCCATACTCATTCCGCCGTCCACCGTCAGGACTGCCCCGGTGACATAGGACGCCAGGTCGTCGAGCAGGAAACTGACCGCGTGCGCGAGTTCTTCGGGCCGCCCCCAGCGGCCGACCGGAATCATCGACGTCACGACGTCGCGGGCGGTGAGGGCCAGCCCCGCCGATAGATCGGTGTCGAAGCTGCCCGGGATCACGCAGTTCACCGTTATTCCTTTTCGTGCGACGGCACGTGCGGTTGACCGCGTCAATCCGATGAGCCCCGATTTTGCTGCGGCATAAGGGATCTGCACTGGGCTGCCCATCGTGGCGGACACCGAACCGATGTTGACGATGCGCCCGAAGCGGCGCTCGATCATGGCGCTCATGGCCGCCTGCGAAAGGAAGAATGCGGCTGAGAGATTGACCGCCAGGTGCTGCTGCCAGTCGTCGGGTGTGATGTCACCGTAGCGCTGCTCGGTGACCGTGCCGGCGTTGTTGACGAGGTAGTCGAGTTGCCCATGCTGGTCCAAAACCTCGTCGACGAGGCGCCGGCAGGACTGCGGGTCGCCCACATCCACCCGGTGCAGCGTCACGCGGGCGCCTGCCTTCTCGCATCGGTCCCGAACCGACTCTGCTGCAACGGAATCAGTGGCGTATCCGGCGGCCACATCGATCCCGGAGTCAGCCAGCCTCTCGGTCACGGCGCGCCCGATCCCTCGGCTGCCTCCCGTCACCAGCGCGACCCGGTTGGGTGTGACCACTAGGACTCCCGTGGCGGTCTCGCGGCAAGTTGCACAGTCAACCGATCCAGCGCGGCACGGTGCTCGTCCGTCTCGAAGCATTCGCTCTCCGCGCGTGCGCACTCGGACAACACCGGGGCGGCCCGCTCGATGTGCGAGTTCAGCAAGCGCCGCGCCTCCCGCACGGAGTGCGGCGGTAAGGTCGCCAGCCGGCGGGCCAGGTCAAGGGCCGCCGCCACGGTGTCTTCGGTGGGAACGACGCGGTTGACCAGGCCGAGTCGGTAGGCTTCGGCGCTCGGAACCCGATCGCCGAGCAATAGGTGCTCCTTTGCTGAAGAGAGACTGGTCAGCAACGGCCACAACACAATTCCGCCCGCGCCGTCGAGCAGGCCGAGTGCGACCCGCGGATCGGACAGGAAAGCGTCTCGTGCCATGACGACCAGGTCGCACAGCAGCGCGATGGTGACACCTGCCCCAACGGCGGCACCGTTCACCGCTGCGACGCTCGCGAACGGCAGTCGTGTCATGACCCAGAACAACTCTTGGTGCTTGTCGAGGATCGCATCGCGAAATCCCCTGTCCGCGCCCATCTCTCGGATGGTTTGGATGTCGCCGCCCGCGCTGAACGCGGTGCCGTCGCCTGTGAGCACCATTGCCCGTACGTCGCCGCTCTCGCACAGCGATCGCAGGGCGTCCAGCAGTGCGCAGGCGACCTCGCCATCCATCGCGTTGGACTTCGCCGGCCGCGCAAGCATCACCACCGCCACCGGCCCGTCGCGCTTCACGCGGACGGCGGGGTCGGCGAGCGCTGCGAAACGCTCGTCGTTGCTCACAGCTCGACCAGCCGTGGGATGGTCCCTGCCGAAACCAGTTGCACCCGCACGGCAACGCTCCGTTTCTCAGGACTTGATGAACCCGGACGCGGCATACGCCTCGATGATCGGGTCCTTGAGTTCGTCGGGGAATGCGGTCTGCGGCGGCCGTGAATGGGGGTAGTCGCCCACCGGCAGGCCGAGCAGGCTGGCACCGAACTTGAATCCCGCGCCCCAGTGGGTGAACACGCCCGGCCGGGCCGGGTGCGCTTGGTAGCGGCGGCTGGCGGCTTTCATCTCCGCCAGCCCGGTCTCGGCGGCGAACTTCTCGGCCCGTTCGAAGTCGCCGGCCACCAGAAGGGCACGCCACTCGGAGAACAGCAGAAGGCCGGGCTTTTCGTATAGGTACAGGGCAGACCCGAGCGCTCCGGGATGGGGAATTCCCAGCTTGATTCCGGCCTCGTCGTCCGCCTCCCACAGCACCATTTCGGGCGCGAGCGTGTGAACTGCCAGGCTGTGCTGAGCGTCGAGCAGCCCGTTCTTCAGCCCGCACAGAGCCGGGATCTCGTGGTACAACTCGACACACTCGCTCGGGGTCAGCACCAGGCCAGTGGAGTGGGAGTTGAAGAATCCCAACGGTATATCGGTCCGATCCGCGACATAACGCAGATACTCCAGCACTCCGGGCTTGCCGGAGCACTCGAAGTAGGGCGTGAGGATGTAGCAGATGTCGACGCCGAGTTCTTGGGCGTGCAACGTCAGTTCGACACATTGCTTGGCGGTGTCAGTGCTGGACATCACCTGCACGAGAGCCGCGGGCTTGACGCTGTGCGCCTCCTGCACGGCGACCCGGACGACCTCCTTGAGCTCGTCGGTGGTGAGCGACCAGAATTCAGCGATCCCACCGGTGAGCCAGATGCCGTCCTGGTCCAGGTCGACCAGGCAGTGACGTACCAGCGCACGTAGTGCCTCGAAGTCGATGTCGTCGCCATCCCGGCCCGAAAACGGTGTGTAGAGCGAGCTGCAGTTGCCCCGCAGGTGCGCCGACGCCCACTCCTTGGCCTCCTTGCCCGTGACAACTGTGGGCACAACGGACTCCCTCCGAACAAACGCCCGCACGCTGTCGCGGGCCAGGTGATGACTATCACGTGCGCGTCATGGTAGAACGACATGTGCGTTTCATGCAATGTGCTGCTGCATCGGCGGTGCAGATCGTGGACGCAAGTAGTCATCTAGGTGCATGAGGAATCGAGGCTTGCAATGTCCCGCAGCATGGAGGGCAAGGTCGTTGTGGTCTCGGGAGCCTCGATGGGCGTCGGGAGGGCGACCGCTCAGCGCTTCGCGCAGGAGGGGGCCGCCGTCGTTCTGCTCGCGCGTCGGAAGCTGCTACTCGACGAGATCGCCGACACCCTCGGACCGAATGCGGTCCCGATCGCCACCGACGTCACGTGCGCTACCGAAGTCTGCGCCGCTTTCGAACAGGTGGCGGCACAATTCGGACGTGTCGACGTCCTGATTAACTCGGCTGGCGCCAGCCGGATCCGTCTCATTGAGGAGGCCAGCGACGAGGACATCGCCGTCACCGTGAACACCAACCTCGTCGCACCGATCTACACGACGCGGGCGGCGATCCCGCTGCTGCGGGCGGCGGGCGGCGGCGACATCATGAACATCTCCTCCGAGATCACTCTCGACTACCTGCCGATGATGACTCTCTACGCGGCCACCAAGCGTGGGCTCAACGGCTTCACCGAAGCGATGAACCATGAACTCCGGCGCGACTCGATCCGGGTGACCCTGGTCATCCTGGGCGCCGTCGGCGACACCGGTATCCATGAGAACTTCGGACCGGGCGATCTGGAACGGGCCTGGCCGGTGTGGGAAGCCGACGGGTATCTGACCCGGATGAGTGGGACCCAACTCCTGACATCGGCGCGCGTCGCCGAGGTTCTGTACGACGTGCTGACCCGGCCCCGCGATCTGATGATGGATGTGATCCACGTTCGCCCGGCGAGTAGCTGAGCGCGAAATCGCTTCGGCACCAATCGAACTGAATCAGAACAGGAGACCGCTGTGATCCGACCGATGGAAGGCGTGCGCGTGCTGGAGGTGGCTCAGTTCACCTTTGTACCGGCCGCCGGCGCGGTCCTGGCGGACTGGGGCGCGGACGTGATCAAAGTCGAGCACGCAGAGACAGGTGACGCCCAACGCGGCCTCAGCGCAGTGATGGACATGCCGGTCGGCACCGGCTCCTTCGCGCCGCTGATGGAGCACCCCAACCGCGGGAAGCGCAGCATCGGCCTGGCGCTCGAGCGGCCAGAGGCATTGGACGTCCTGTACGAGCTGATCCGAGCCAGCGATGTATTCCTGACAAACTTCCTGCCCAGGGCGCGCCGGAGGCTCGGCATCGAGCTCGATGACGTACGCAAGATCAACGCCGACATCATCTACGTGCGGGGTTCGGGCTTCGGCAGCAGCGGCCCCGACAGCGAGAAAGGCGGCTATGACAGCACCGCCTTCTGGGCCCGCGGCGGCAGCGCCCTCGGGACGACGCCGGCGGACTTCGAGGGCCTGTGCAAGATGCCCGCCGGCGCGTACGGTGACTCGCTCGGCGGGATGACCATCGCCGGGGGTATCGCCGCAGCGCTTTTGGCGCGCGAACGGACCGGCCAGACCTCGGTGGTCGACGTCTCTCTCCTCGGCGTGGGCGCCTGGGCGAACGCCCTGGCGGTCGGCTTCGCGCTCCTGACCGGTGGGCCGCCAGAGCGCACGCCGAGGAGTGGCTCGGCTCGCACCAACCCCCTGGTGGGTGAATACCAGACCGCCGACAATCGGTGGATCGTGCTGGCGATGCTGCAACCGGGACGCTATTGGCCCGAGTTCTGTCGGCGCATTGGTCGCGAGGATCTGGTCACCGACCGGCGGTTCGCGACCGTCGATGCGCTCATGGGCAATGCGGCGGAGGCGGCCGAGATTCTTCAGAACGAGATTGCCGCCCGGACGCTGTCGGAGTGGATGACGCAGTTCGCCGACATGGAGGGGCAATGGGGCGTCGCGCAGGATCCCTGGGAGGTGGGGCAAGATCCCGCACTGCGGGCCAACGGAATGATCGCCGAAGTTTTCGACATCGACGGCGCGCGACGCGAACTGGTCGCTAACCCCGTGCAATTCGATGAGACGCCAGCAAGCCTCACTCGGGCACCGCAGTTCGCCGAACACACCGACGAAATCCTGCGCGGACTCGGAAAATCGGACGACGAGCTGATCAGCCTCAAGATCGCCGGTGCCGTGACTTGAACTCGGTCGCGCGAATCAGCGCCAGGCGGTCAGTCCTCGCGGCGCAATATTGCGGCCGAACAGAACGCCCACAGATCGTCGACAGTGGTCTGGCTGCCGCCCGTCAGCACCCGGGAGTGCGTCGAGGCAAGCAACAACTCCTGAAGCAGCGCCGCTTGCGTGTGCAGCCCGAGGTCCTCCCGTAGCCGGCCCGACTTGGCCACAGCCGTGAGCAGTTCGACGATGAAGGCGTGCAGGGGCTCCAACGCGCTAGCGAGGTCGTTTGGCCGTGTCTCCGCGAGCCGCAGATGAAGAACACTCAACCCCCGCGCCAACCGCGCCGGCATCTCGGTGATCTCGGACAATGCGTCCAAAAGAGCCCGAAGCCGCAGTACCGGATCGTCAATGCCCTCGCACCGCTCCTGCAACATCGGCATCGCAGTCTTGCGCAGAATCGTCTCGTACACGGCCAGCATCAGGCTGTCTTTGCTGTCGAAGAAGGTATAGAACGTACGCTGCGACTGACTGGAGCGGTCCACCACGTCCTGGATGGAGAAGTCACTCTCGTCACGTTCGGACAGCAGTTCAACGGCAGCATCCACGAATCGGTCACTGCGCTTGCGCGCGCGTTCGATCGCATTGCGGAGCGACCGGTCGACACTGTCTCGCTGCCAACTCGGCACGTACTGCTCTTCTGGCTCCTCGCCGACCGGTTTGGGCTCAGCCGTCTTCTGTCGCGCCATGGCTCCATGCTCTCTCATTGTCGACTTCCGCCAGGAAGGCACCGATGACCTCTGCAAACCTATCGGGGCACTTGTGGTGCACGGCGTGCGCCGCGCCGTCGAGTTCTAGGTAGCGCGCCAAAGCGTTGACCTCGGCGAACCGCCGCCCTTGGGCGCGCCGTGTCGACTCGTCAAGGGCACCGGCGACCAGCAGGATGGGGCATCCGACAGCCGCAAGGGTTTCCGCCGTGAGTTCGGATCGGGCGACGCTGTCCACGTGCAACGCAGTTACAAGCTCGCGCCAGTGCTCCGGCCCATGGTGGGTCTCGTGCAGGCGGCGCAACGCGAACGGCCAGGTGCGGTACAAGTGCTCCAGGCGCGGAGCCCGGTAGTCGCTGGGGCGGCCCGTGCCCGGACTTACCAGCACAAGAGATCGCGCGGTGCCGGGTGCCGACAGTTCAACCATGAGCGCGATCTCGGAACCGTAAGAAAACCCCACGATGTGCGGGTGGTCGAGGCCCAGGTGCTCGATGAGATATCGCAGATCCGCGCAGATGGCCTGCCCCATGTCGACCGACGTACGGAATTCTGATCGGCCGTGACCGCGCAAATCGGGCAGGACGCATCGATAGTCGGAGGCCAGCTTGGCCGCGAGCAGACCCCACTCGAACTCCCCGGTGGCCGTCGCGCCGTGCACGAACATGATGGGCTGACCATCGCCCACCACGGAGTACCCCAACGTCAGGCCATCACGCTCGTAGGTGCGTAGGCGGCTTTCACCGACCAGATCAGTCATCACTTCCTTCGCGCTCATGTCGTTCTCTTTCCGACGGCCAACGCGAGGCCTTCACCACGCTGCCTCACCTACCCCGTTCCGACAACGCCTACTTGAAGCTATCTAGCTGATTACCATGTGCTACCAAGACAATAATGATGCGTGCCTCCGGCGAGATTAGCACGCTAATTTGACGCGGACACCGCTCGCAGCTCTCGTTCGGCTCTTCTTATGAGCACAGCTAACGTTCCGTGTGGGGTTAGTACAGGCTCGTTTCAGGCGAAAGAGCGCCGACACCGCCGGTCATCCCTGCGCAGGCATCAGCCGGCGGCCAGTCCTGGCAGCAGGATGGCGACCAGTCCGTCCACGTGAGCCCGAATCCACTTGGGGTTACTGGGATCCCGCCCGGTGAGAAGCCGGACTTCGGGGGCGTTGACGTAGGGCAGCGATGCCGCACCGAGGAGCACGTAGTACAGGATCTCGTTGTCGATAGGTCGATAGGTGCCGCAAAGCCGGCGTCACGAAGGAACACAAGCGCAGTGGTCACGCCACCGCCCCGAACCGGGGGTCAGTTGCAGGGCGGGTCCACGTCACTTTCAAGGAGATCGGGCCGTTGGGCAGCCAGGGTTGTTCGGCCACCGCGTCGGTCACCTTCCAGGTGCCGCGCTCGGTCACGCCGAGTGCCGCGTCGATGACCTTGTAGTGCTGGACCTTGCTGCCGATGGCCTGCGACTCGACCCACACCACCACCAGCTCGCCCGGTGCGAATTGAGCCTCGTCCTGCACCGCCGCGATCAGGTCCTCGCTATGCAGGTGACCATCGCCGAAGTTGAAGCCGATGAGCGAGTTGCAGACAAGCTCCGCCTCACGGACTGTCCGGGTGTCGATATCCGGGAGATTCTTCACCAGCACCGAGAACAAGCCACGGCCCTGGCTGTGCATGGACCGCCATCCGACCGTTTGCTGGTTGAAGATCTCCGCCCACTTCGGCTCGTAACCGAATGCGACCAGCTGGTCGATCTGGTTGAGGGACGAACGCGTAACGCTGTTCAGCTTCTCCTCAGCGCCGGGGGCGAACGCCCATACCGCCGACGCCCAGTTGCCCGCGTACTGCCGCATGGCGGGCAGGAAGGACACTAGGTCGGGACGAAGGTTGCCCAGCACGGGGAAGAACAGTAGGCCGGCCAGGATCGCCACGGTCAGCAACGGCGAGGACATGTCCGCGATGCCGTAGCCGTCCCAGTTCGGGAAGCCGAGGAACAGGAAGATCGCGCCGTAGGCGAATAGCACGTTCCATTCCAACGGCACCGCGAGTGGGAACGTCGAAATGATGAACAGGTGAAACGCAACCATAATCCCGACCGCGATGAATGTGAGCCACGGCCAGGGTGAGAGCAACAAGGCAAGCGGGGCAAGGATTTCCACGACGGTGCCCGGACCGTGTGCCATGAAGCTGGCAAGGTGCGACGGACGCAGGTCGTTGGGGAAGTTGCGGTAATGGGCCCGCTTGAGCCACTTGAGCGGAAGGGTCGGGCTGTTGCTCACCATCGGCGGTATCACGTTGGTGAAGTGCAGGCCGAATTTGGAGACGCCGGCAGCGACCCACACCACGACAATGAGCAGCTTGAGCGCGATGATCATGTCGACGAACGGCAGCACGGTGAAGAAGAACAACGCCGGCAGATACTGCTCGCCGCGCGCGGCTAAGAAGATGGTCTTGTCCCGCAGCCCGATCATGACCAGCAGCACCATCGGGGCGATCAGCAGCGCGGGGTTCACCAGACCGGACGTGTTTTCCGGCAGCGCCTGCGACAGCGAATCGCTGCGCACACCGGGCAACACCAGCGCCACGATCACGCTGACGATCAGGGCCAAATAGAGCGCGACGTCGAACCAGGTCCGACGGTTGCCCGCAGTGAACGGGACTCGCCGCCACGGCCGCAACCTGATCGTGCCGGGCCGGGCCCAATACAGAATGCCTCCTAGCATCGGCTTGGTCTTGCCGGCCAGCGGCCCCCATGACCCGGCGACGCCGATGGTTTCGAGCAGCACCGTCCACAGGATTGCCTTCTGGTAGACGATCGGCTGGTTCCACCACTCCGAAACATGCCAGAACGCAGGCAGTCCGGAGGTCAGCGTGGCGACCACGATGCCGCCCAGCGCATAGAAGAACACGAGCTTGACGATGTAGATCGCGTGCACCATCCGCGGCACGCCGTACCCGTTTTCGACCCAGTTCAGGGTCAGCGTCTTCACGCGTTCCAGGAACGGTGCCTTTAGAAAGGCTTCGGGCTCAACCCGCGGGAAGTTCGGCTCGGTGAATCCCATGATCGACTCCTTATCGATAGTCCAGACTAGGTCTGCGGTTGTCTTGCCGTGGTTGATCAGAGGTTTGCAGCGATCGACTTCCGCAGCGTGGGTTTGTCGATCTTGCCGACCGGGTTCTTAGGGAGGTCGTCGAGAATCGTGATCTCGGCGGGGTGCTTGAACTTGGACAGCGACACCCGAATGTGCTCACGGATTGCGTCCGTCGAGATGGTGGTGCCGGAGTTCAGGGACACAAAGAGCACCGGCTCTTCGCCGTAGACCGAATGGGTGCGACCGATGACGGCGGCCTCGGCGATCTCCGGCAGCTGATAGACGACGGTCTCGATCTCCTTCGGGTAGATGTTCTCGCCGCCGCGAATGATCATGTCTTTCGCTCGATCGACTAGTACCAGGTAGCCGTCCTCGTCGAAGCGTCCGACGTCCCCGGTGTGCAGCCAGTCGTCGACAAGTGTCTTCGCGGTTTCCTCCGGACGATTTAGGTAGCCGCGCATGACGTTGGGTCCCTGAATTAGGACCTCGCCAGCCTCACCCTGAGGAAGGTCCGCATTGTCGGCGTCGACGATCCGAATCTTCTGCCCCGGCAACGGGGGCCCGACGGTGCCAGCCTTGCGCGGGCCCGCCAGCGGGTTGGCGGTGCTGGCGCATGATCCCTCGGACAACCCATAGCCCTCGATGAGTGGGATGCCGTAGCGGGTCTCGAACTTGGTAAGCAGCTCGACGCTTGCCGGTGCGGCACCACAGATGGCGAACCTGACCGCCGAGGTGTCCGGCCGCACGTCGGCAGGCAAGTCGGCGAGCATCGTGTACATGGCCGGAACCGCTGAGAAGTATGTCGCGCGGCTCTGCTCAAGCCGGTCGAAAAAGGTCTTCGGGCTGAACCGGCCGGCGACAGTAGCGCGGCCACCCGCCAGCAGCGGCGACAACGTGCCAACCACGATCCCGTTGGCGTGGAACAGCGGCAGGATGAGCAGGCTATGGTCCTCGTTTGTCATCTTGAACGCGTCGATCGCCATGCGGCACATGGCATTCAGGTTGACGTGGTCGAGCATGACGCCCTTTGGGCGGCCGGTGGTGCCGCTCGTGTAGATCAGCAGGGCGAGCGCATCGTCGCGGCGGTCCGCGGGTTCGACGACGGCGGCGGCTGCGCCGGAAGCTAGTTCTTCGGTCGACACAGCCACTACCGGGACGTCGATCTCGAGCGGTTTGTCGGCGATGAGGATCTTCGCGTCGGCGTCGGTGATCTGGTAGGCCGCCTCCGCTGGCATCGACGTCGGGCTGATCGGCGTGACCGTGGCGCCGAGGCGCCAGGCCGCGAATAGCGCCACGATGTAGCTGGCCTGGTTGGGCAACATGATCGCGACCACATCCCCGGCAGATACGCCGTGCGCAGCCATCACCTCGCTTGCGCGGCGTACGGCGTGAAGAAACTGCGTGTTGGTCAGATCGGTGCTGTCGTCCGCTACGGCTGACGCATCGGGCGCTTGAGCGGCTCGGAGATCTGGCAGTGTCGAAAGGTTCATTTGAGGGCCCTGCCTGGGTGTTTTCTGAGGTTGATGCCGTTACGGTATGACGCAGGAGTACGGGTAGGAGGGTGGATTCCGATATCTCGGCGTTACGCGGCGTGGTGAGCGTCGCCTCGGTCACGTGCCCATGGGGCGAAGCGCGAGACCAATGTGGCGGTGACGCGCTGATACCGCGGGCCGATGATTCGGGCGAGCGCATCCAGGGCCTTTGCCTCCCAGCCGACCACTACCCGGGCATGGCCGTTGGCGACTCCGTTGACGATGGTCTCGGCGGCCATTTCCGGCGTATGAATTGCCAGTCGCTTGTCGAAGAACTCCGCTAGGGCCTGCGCGTTCTCGCCCTCGGCGACGGTCGCGTTGCGGGCTACTGCGGTCTTGATACCGCCAGGATGCACGCATGTCACCTTGACCGGGTGGTTGGCGATCAGCATCTCCTGGCGCAGCGCCTCGGTGAAGCCGCGCACGGCGAATTTGGCCGCGTTGTAAGCGCTTTGACCGGGTATTGCGATCAGGCCGAACAAGCTCGAGATGTTGACGACGTGCCCGTCGCCGGACGAGATCATATGGGGGAGAAAGGCTTTGGTGCCATTGACGACGCCCCAGAAGTCGACGTCCATGATCCGCTCGATGTCCTTGAAGTTGGTCTTCTCGACGTCGCCGTTGTGGTCGATGCCGGCATTATTGTAGATCTGGTTGACTTTGCCGAAGTGGGCGACGACGGCGTCGGCGTAAGCCAGAACGGTCTCGCGTTCGGCGACGTTGAGCCGATCAGACTTCACGTCCGCACCGACTGCTTCGGCCCGGCGCACGGTTTCAGCTAGTCCTTCGGTGTCGATGTCGGAGAGCGCGAGTCTTGCGCCTCGCTTCGCGAGGTTGAGCGCAAGTGCTCTGCCGATCCCGGAGCCGGCTCCGGTGATGACGACGACTTTGCCTTCGAATTGGTTCATTTTGTTGCGACCTTTCTTGGGAGGGTGTGGATTTCGGAAGTTTGGGTGGCGATGGTCTTGTTCGGGTGAGCAGCCCCCACCTGGCAGGCAATACCGATGCCCGACAGGCCGGCGCCGATGAGCAGGACGTCGAAATGTTGTGCGTTCATCGTTCCCTCGTGCATCGTGCCCGGTGTCTTCGCAGGACCTTGTAGAAACAGACTGGTCGAGGGCCCCCTGGCAAGTATTGGGATTTTCCGACATACTTTTGTGATTTCCCGACACTTGGAGTTGACGGAATTGGGCAGCTTGCTGCGAGCCACCACGCTGTTTGGTTACGGCGATCTGGTGCGGGAGCTCGGTGGCGACCCAGAGCTGTTCTTGTCGCGCTTCCGGATTCCGGCGGGCATCGAAGATCAGGAGGACGCGTTCATCTCCTTCGACGCGTACGCGCGCATGCTGGAGGCCAGTGCCGAGGGCTTGGGTTGTCCGGACTTCGGACTTCGTCTGTCGAACTGGCAGGGTTTGCATACTCTCGGTCCGATCGCGGTGATTGCGCGGAACGCACAGACCTTGCTCGGCGGGGTTGAGGCGATCGCGCGTTACCTTTATGTCCATTCGCCCGCCTTGAAGCTGACACCGGCGCCGCGCACCCCGCAAACCGGTCTCGCGTTCACCTATGAGGTGACTGAACCGGGACTTCCCGATGTGGTCCAGACCTACGAGATCAGCATGGCTATCGCCGTCAAAATCATCCGCCTGCTGGGCGGCCCGGAGGCGCGGCCGAACGTGATCTCGTTCATGCACGACCAACAGGGCTCCGACGCGGCGTACCGCGAAACGCTGGGTTGCCGTGTGCGTTTCCGCCAGACCCGGTGTGGGTTTGAGCTATCCCACCGTTTGGCCGACCGACGCATCGAGAGCGCGGATCCGGAGACCCGACGGATTGCGGCGAAATACCTTGAGTCCAACTATCTTCCGCGCACCGCGTCGCTGTCCGACCGCGTGGAAGAGCTGACCCGCCGGCTACTGCCCACCGGCCAATGCAGCGTTGATGCCATCGCGGACCAACTTGCCATGCATCCACGGTCGCTGCAACGAGGGCTGGCCACCGAGGGCGTGCGATGTCAGGATCTGATCGAGCGGGAACGGCGGGCCCTGGCGGCGAGGTACCTCGCCGAACCCGGGCTGCACCTCAGCCAGATCGCCGGCTTGCTCGGCTACACGGAGCAGAGCACCCTCAATCACTCGTGCCAACGTTGGTTCGGGAAGACACCTCGGCAGTACCAACGGGACCTTCAATTGCGAGCCCCTCATCGGACCGGAACCCCCAATCGCCGTCGATAGTCACGAGGAGACATCCCGGCCCAACGCCGGAAGAGCCCACTGGCCGAGCTGTGAATACGCTGATGTTGTCAGCCTCCGCGACACCGATGTCAGCTTGTCGCACCTGACACGTGAGCTCGGAAACGCTGAATAAAGCGTGCTCCGCTTCTGCCGAGGACTACCTCCTGGTGCCCAAGATCATCGGCCGTGCGGTCAAGGTGCCGGCGCTGATCACCGTAGTGGCCGTTTTGATCGGCGGCGCGCTACTCGGGATTGTCGGAGCTCTCGTTGCCATCCCGATCGCAGCCGCCCTGCAGCTCCTGACTCAGGAAGTCCTTTTCCCTCGACTCGATAAGGCCTGACGGACGGTAGCGGGTCATCGAGCACTCGCAACGACTCGCCGGCGCGCCGATGTTTGTCGTTGGTTGAGCCGGTTTTTGCGGTTGCGGATCGCGGTGGCCAGTCCGCGTCGACGCGCAACAGGAGACCCGACGCATACTCGACCCGGTCGTTTCACGAGGCCGCGAAATTTCTTCTCGGAGGCGGTTTCGGGGGCGTCATCGGAGGATGCGGCCAGAAACCGGTCCGGCAGGGCCAGTTTGATGATCGTGCGCAGCGCCAATAGGTATTGGCGGGCCAGCGGGCCGGTGGTGTAGGGCAGGTCATACTTCGCGCAGACCGCCTGCACCCGCTCGGCGATCTGGGCGCAGCGGTTACTGGGCAGATCAGGGTAGAGGTGGTGTTCGATCTGATAACAGAGGTTTCCGCTCATGAAGGCCATCACCGGCCCGGCGCGAAAGTTGGCGCTACCCAACATTTGTCGCAGATACCACTGCGCCTTGGTTTCACCCTCGAGGGCTTCGGGGGTGAATTTCTCAGCTCCGTCGGCGAAGTGGCCGCAGCAGATAACCGCGTACGCCCACAGGTTTCGCAGCACGTTGGCGAGCGCGTTCCCGAATAGGACGCGCCGCCAGTGTCGCCCGGCGAGCGCGGGGAAGAGCAGGTAATCTTTACCCGCCTGGCGAGCGATTTTGCGGCGCAGAGCTCGGGTGTGAGCGGACTTTTCGGCGTCAGTCTTCGCGCGGTCCTGTTCGGAGTACAGACCGTGCAGCGCGATACCCCATTCGAAAGTAAGCGCCAGCAATAGATGTCGCAGCGGCTGCAGCAGATTGCTGGGCTTCCACTGTTGGTCACGGGTGACCCGCAGAACGCCGTAACCGAGGTCGTCGTCGATGCCGACGACGTTGGTGAACATGTGATGACGGTAGTTGTGGGAGTACCTCCATTGCGATGACAGCCCTGCCATGTCCCACTCCCAGGTGGTGGAGTGGATTTCGGGGTCGTTCATCCAATCCCATTGGCCGTGGCCGATATTGTGGCCCAGTTCCATGTTCTCGATGCTCTTGGCCGCGGCCAGGGCGAGTGTTCCGAACGCCCATCCGGTCCTGGTTCGGCTGGCGCCAATCACGATACGGGCGGCGAGGTCGAGGCAGCGTTGAACAGCGATGGTGCGCTGGATATACGCCCTGTCGTTCGCGCCGAGCGAATCCTCGATGTCGAGACGGATAGCGTCCAATTCGACGGCGAGTGCGTCGACGTCCGCGGCGCTCAGATGGGCGTATTCGGCTACCTCTGTGATGGCCATCAGTGCCTCACCGGATGATCGGCGGAAGATATGTGCCCGTAGTACCCCGCGCCGGGGATCTCCGCGGTCACCGGGTAGGGGAAACGTTTGGCGAGGGCGTGCCAGTGCTGCGGGGGAATGGTTTTGTTGTTGGCACCGGGGTGCCGGGTGACGGTCCACTTTGGACGCGTTTGCATCGTGAACTTTCTACGGAAGATCACTGAGATGCCCGGTTGCGAGCGGTCGCTCTCACACTGTCGCTCCAGAGGGACGGCGTTTCCGGGCCGGCTGGGCTGTCAACCAAGACCAAGTCTACCGGCGGTTGGCGTCGGGCTCGGGTATGGGAGGTTGTCCCCCGGTAAATCACCTCGGGCTGCTGATGCAGATTTCCACCCGCGGTGCGTTGAACCGCGTCATTCGAACCGCCCCGGTAAGTCCGAAGACCTACCGGGGCGGGAACCCAGCGCTCGGCTGGGTTCGGCATTCGGCCTCACCGACTCTTTACGATCTAGCCAGACTCGCCTCGCGCTGCGCGGCAACAGTGTTAAGGCCTTGGCGCTCCGAGTTTGCCGTGGGCAACGCATCGCTGGGGTCACCGATGTGCAGGAGCCGCCGAACAAACGGACTGCCGACAATGGCCTAGGACGTTCCCGCGGTGCGGCAGTCTTCGTCGAGCCCGACAAGGACGGAAATGCCTGTGGCACAGAGAAAATCAACCCCACTTAGGTCGAGAGGCACGAGCAACTCCATCTGCACGCCACTCGCCGGTAAGACATCGCGGGGTTGCCCGTTCGCGCTTGTCGGGATCATCACCGCATCGTTTGGTGAAGCCTTTTGCGTCAAGGCTTTCTTAAGCTGCGGGTTAGACCCAGGACCCCGGCCGCCACAAAGGGCACCGGGGAGACCGTGGCGATCAGGGCGCTTTTGGAACCGACTGGCGGCTTGCTGCGAAGCCCGGTAAGGGGAAAATAGCGGGGCATTCCGCCCGCTCTGGCGGCCACACGGCACGGCGTCTCCCCTGTTGCCACTGGACGATCAGACCCTGATGCCCCGACTGTAAGCCGCTGGAAGGGTCGAGCTGAAATTTGCCGTAAAGCGTTGTGCATTCTAGCGTTTGAGCCACCGCCTGGATGGCTGTGTCGGTTGTTTCCTGCGCGTCTCGCAGACATCGTGCGTACAGAACACCGGCCGCAAAAGCCTGTGCCGCAGCGTAAGGAGGATCAGTCCCCGTCTCTTTCCGATAGGCCTCAACAAACCAATCCGAATCTGGGCCTTCATCGGGCTCGATGGCTGCCGTCGGGAGCCATTGGGCAGGCCCGAGGAGGCCTTCTCGTTGATTGCCCAGTGTGGTTAGGACTTCGTCCACACCAGCTCCGACAAATGCGGCAAAGCGCCAGGGGCGGGTGAGTAAGAGTGAGGCAACAGCCAGTTCGTCCGCGAAATTCCCTACCACAAGGAGGACATCGCCGTCGGGGACCGCCGGAACCATCGCCGGTGCCTGAGCAGGCGCAAACGCGGTTGAGGTGAGATCAAGGTGAAGGTTGGCTGCCGTTGTCGCAGCACCTTCTGCCACGTCCTTACCAAAGCCCGTCGTGCTGTAAAGAAGTGAAATCGTCGCGATTGACGGGTCGACGGTGTGCGCGGCTTGCAGGGCCCCACTGAAATAGGTGGAAGCCGGCGCAATGACATTGATTACCTGCGGAAAGGCGGGCCGACGCAGACGAGAACTCGCTCCACCATGGTTCCACAGCACGCGTTCACAGGCGCGTGCGGCGTCGAGCATCGGACCACTGCCATATGGCCCGAAGAGGACATCCGGCTCCGTTGCCAAGGCAGCCTGCATTGCCGCGCGAATATCTTTCCCGGTGCCGCGTACATCGAGCGCGACGCTGGTCCATGGCGGTGGAAGGGCCGCGCTCTTTGCCCAGATAGCAAGCGCTGTCGCGCCTGCCCGTCCGTAGAGGCTTAACGGGCCACTGAGCGGCGTTACGAGGACTGCACGAAGGTGCGCCATCTGGCCTCACGGGTGGTCCTGCGGATCGGCACCACACCGCCGTCCTCGTCAGTGCAGCTCATAGGAATCGCGCGCAATGCGCAAGAAGTGACCGGTGCCGGCGTCTGTGCTTGTCATGCCCAGTCTTAAGGCGCCGGGTAGCCGGGCCGGACGCGTCACTGCTTATCGGGCGGCGCGTTGAGTCCAAATTGGTCGGACCCATCCCCGGAAGGGTGTTGACCGAGCCCGCCACGCAGAGAATCGAAGATTGCCAGGCCCTGTCCCACCAGGCCAGTGGCCATCTCGCCGAGCCCGTCGGCGCCGTTGAGGACGGTCAGGTTTGCCCCTGACAGACCCTGAGCAGCCTGCTTGACGATTTCGGGCAGCTGATCGATCAGCATCCGGTCCAAGGCCACCCGGTTGTGCGAGGCCGCCGCTTCGGCTTGGATCTTCATTTTCTCAGCGTCGGCAACCGCCAGAATCC